>NZ_JALHBH010000112.1:0-187669 GCF_022836805.1 Pseudomonas sp. RGM 3321 | reverse complement strand
CCCGAATTTCTTGACGACCATAGAACATTGGAACCACCTGATCCCATCCCGAACTCAGTAGTGAAACGATGTATCGCCGATGGTAGTGTGGGGTTTCCCCATGTGAGAGTAGGTCATCGTCAAGATTAAATTCCAGAAACCCTCATCGCTTACGCGTTGAGGGTTTTTGTTTGTCTGGATTTTGATATTTTATACCGCTTCCAATACGACAGGACGGTCAGGTGCATGGCTAAAAACACTCTATCAACCAAGCCCAAAGCAGATCTGCTGGTGCTCTACATTCAGCTGAAAGAGGTCAAGCCCAAGGTATGGCGTCGCGTGGTCGTGCCTGAAACGATTACTCTGGTCAAATTGCATGCCGTCATTCAGTGGGTAATGGGCTGGGAAGGTGGGCATCTGCATGAGTTCGAAATTGGCGGTGAGCGTTACGGCATTCAAAATGCTGATGGCATGGGGCCTCCTGTAAACTCCCAGAACAGGAAGACACTGATCAAAACGCTGGCCGGTAAAAAGACGTTTGGCTATCTTTACGACTTTGGAGACAATTGGGATCACCAGATCAAAGTCGAGAAGAAACTGCCCGAAGGATCCTGCCCTCAGGTGCCTTACTGCATTGATGGGGCTAATGCTTGCCCACCGGAAGACGTAGGTGGCAGCTGGGGCTATTCGGAGTTTCTCGCAGCAATCACAAAGCCCGATCATCCCGATCACGACAACATGCTCGGATGGTATGGCGATCGCTTCGACCCAGCCTTCTTTGACCATACTCGCGTTAATTATGGGTTGTACGGTATGAAGGTCTGAATTCCAGACAACAAAAAAGGCCGCATTCTCATGCGGCCTTCCGGTTACAACTGACAGTCTTTACGACGCTACTTCTGGAACCGCTGGCTTCACTTCATCGCGACGCTGAATGTATTTCCAGTCAGCCTCATCGATGTATATCCCGTTAGGCCCGCTGCCGCCTTCCAGGTCGATAGCCACATGTGCCGAGACCTGTGGCTTCACACTTGCCAGAATCGGGACGAAGCCTAGTTGCAGGCTCGTTTCCAGCAGTGCAGCCTGGTTCTTCTCATCGATGTCTGCTGCTTCGTCCAGGTAATAAGGCAAGCGCACCCGACCAGCCTGATCCCGATCCATCAAGTGCAGCAACAAGTACATGTTGGTCAGTGCCTTGATGGTCATCGTCGTACCATTTGAAGCTGCGCCGTCGATATCGGTGTGGATAACCGGCTGACCATTGACCTTGGTGATTTCGAATGCCAGTTCGAACAAGTCCTTCAAGCCCAACTGGTTATGGTTGGCAGCCACAAGTCGCGCCAGATACTCCTTGGCCTCTTCGTTCTTGTTGTCCTGCTCGGCGCTCTGGCTCAGGTCGAAGACCGACAGCGTTTCGCCTTCTTCATATTGCCCGGCGCTGTGGATAATCTGGTCGATGTGCTTGAGCGCTTCCTTGTTCGGCGCGAGCACGATACGGAAGCTTGCCAGGTTCGACACCTGGCGTTTGTTGATCTCGCGGTTGAACAGCGCCAGTTGATGCTCAAGGCTGTCGTAGTCGCTACGAATGTTTCGCAGGGTACGGGCGATATCCGTGACCGCAGCGCGACGAGCCTTGCCCAGCGTAAGCGCCTCATCGGTACGGTGTGCGTAGGCATTGATCAGCAGTTGCAGGCGACGCTCCATGTCGTCCTCGCTGTCGAACTTGGCCACACCCTTGAGGCGAACCTGGGCATACAGCGCTTCGATCTGCCCATCGCTGCGCAACAGACCTTGCCAGCTGTCCTGGTAATCGTTGAGCAGTGGCAACAGGTTATCCATGGAATCATCAATCGGGTCCATGAACGGCGTGCCGAACGGCAGATCCGCCGGCAATAACTGGCGGCGGCGTAGTGCGTCATCCAGCGTGCGTTGCTTGGATTCCATATCACCGATCTGACGGGCGATCAGTTGCAGCTTGGCCGAGAGCTGCTGGACGCGTTCGGTGAATGCATCGCTGGAGCGTTTCAGTTCATCCTGAGCGGCTTCCATCTGCGCCAGCTCTTCCAGCTTGCCGGACTCCTCCGCGCTCAAGGTCTGGCAGCGGCGGAAGTCTTCAAGTGCTTTTTGAGCATCCAGCACCTGTTGATACAGCGCCTCGGTGCGGGTCTTGCTCGCCGCGCGGTCGGCGGCCACAGCCTGCTGGGTTTTCAGTTGCTTGAGTTCTTTCTCCAGACGCTCTTTCTGATCGCGTAGCGCAGCACGATCGGCCAGCGCCTGCAGGGCAGGAGGCTCGATACTCGACAGGTTGATGGTCAGCCCGGGTACGGTGAATTGATCGCCTTTGAAGCCATCCAGAATGGTTTCCAGCGATTTTACCCACGCATCGTTATCGTCCAGCGCAATACCTTGCTCACCCAATGGCAGGCTGAACAGCGCGCTGTTGAACAGGCGCATCAGGCGTTCTACATCCGGCTGGGAGAACTCTTCACGCAAACGGGCGTAACTGTTGTTGTCCGCGTGGTCGAGCTGTTGCTTGACCGACTTGAGGCGTTTCTCCAGATCGCGCAGACGCTCGTCCAGATCTTCGGCGCTGAACTGCCGCGACTGGGCCAGTGCACCGGCCAGTTCATCGTGAGCATCCTTGGCTGCGAGCAGTTGCTGCTCCAGCACCTTGACGTCATCGACCAGCGCGAAACGATTCTTCAGCACCGACAGCTCGCCGACCCAGCGCTGGATGCTGCTGATCTCGCGCTCCAGACGCATCAGTTCCTGAGTGCTGCTGCGCTGATCGTTCTGCATCTCATCCTGCTGAGCACGGTAATGCTCGGCCTGAGCGACCAGTTCTTCCTTGCGCGCGCCAGAGTAGTCCGACCAGGTGCCAAGCAGTGAATCAAGGATTGGCGACAGACGATGCAGTTTGCCGCGCAACAGATCACGCTGTTTGACTCCGGCAGCCAGCGCCTCGACCAGCGGGCCAGCCAGTACCAGCGAGTTGTAATCCTGCTCCATGCGCCGCACGTCGCGGAAAGCCTCTTCGCAGGCGGCGATGTAGTCGACGCTGCCCGAACGAAGGCTGTGCTCGAAGGCATCGAGAAACAGCTGCTTGAGTTTGGCTGCCGTGATTTCACGCATGTGCAGCAGGTTGATGAACAGCGCACGGAACGTCTTCAGGCTCTGCTCGCTGGTGGAGCGCAGCGGGATCAGGGTCAGGTCCAGCGGGATCGAGGTATGACCGCCGACCAGCAGGCGGCGCAGCTCGTCCGGCTTGAGTTCGTAGGCTTTCAGGCCCTGGCTTTCCAGGTTGCTGAACAGCTCTTTCTGACGCAGGCAGGTGTCGTTCTTCTGGTAATGACCCAAGTCCAGCTCGCCGGCATAGGCGAAGAACTGATGGCCGAAACCGCCACCCGGGCCGCGGCCTACCACGCCAATCACATGCGGGCCGTGGGGCAGGGAGACTTCCACCAGAATGTAACTGGTGTCGGTGGCAAAGTAGAAGCGCCGGGACTGCTCAAGGCTGTACTTGCCGAAGCTCATGTCCGACATGCGCGCCAGAATCGGGAATTGCAGGGCGTTGATCGAGGCGCTCTTGCCCAGGTTGTTCGCGCCATACACCGACAGCGGGTTTTCCAGCGGGAACAGGCCGAGGCTGTAACCGGCAGTGTTCAACAGGGCAAAGCGGCGGATGCCATAACGTTCCTGGCTCATGTGTCCATCTCCTGTCGTTGCTCATCGGCGATTGCCCGGGCAAGTGCCTCTTCCTCGGTTTCTTCACCGAATTCAGCCAGGTCCAGAGGGTCATCGGTTTCCAGCAGCTTCTCGTCGCTGTCGTCATCGATGAGCACAGGCGTTGGCAGTGGCAGGGCGCTATGCAGGCTGGCCGCCAGATCGCGGTCCTGTTGCACCGACAGGCACACATCGAGAAAACGGTGCATCGGTGGCAGGAAGCGGTAGATACCGACCTCTTCACTGGCAAAACCCAGTTGCGTCATGCGGCGCATGATCTTCTCTTCCAGCTCTTCCTGGGTCTGCACTTCCGCCTGAAGAAACAGGTCCCGGTACTTTTCCAGCATCGAAGGCAGTTCGTCGCGGCCCAGACTGCCGCCATCCAGTACGGCCATCGGGTCACGGCCCTGATCGGCCAGATGCTCGACGAGGATGAAGGTGAACAGCGCCAGACGTTGAGCGGTCTTGTTGACCTGTGCGGCGGCCAATTCAGGCACGAAATAGTAGAAACCACGGGTGTCGCAGATCAGTTCGTAGCCCAGTGCCTTGAACAGCGCGCGGTACTGGTCCTGGCAGTTGGAGAGTTGGGCATACAGCTCCGGGTCACGGCGGCTGATGTGATAGCCCTTGAACAACTCGCGAAAGATCGGCGCGAGCTGGGACATTTCGGATAGATCAAGATGCATGAACGGGGCTCTCGGAATGCTCTGGCTGCTCGTCTTTTGCGGCGAGCAGGGCAAAGGAGCGCAGGCTGACGCGGTGCTCCCGGGTGAAATATTCGCGACGCTCGAGGCGTTCACGGGCGAAGCGCTTGTCCCGCGACAACCGCGAGAACCAGTACAACAGCTCGTCGGTTTCGCCGGTCGGTTCCTGCTCCAGCAGCCAGACCATCAGGTCAGGCATCGGCAGGGCGCTTTCGCAGCGCTCGAGCATTTCCTTGACCGTACGTGGCGCGCGGGGCGGTTCGCCCTTGCGTGTACCACTGGCCTTGGGGAATTTCGCAGGCTTGGGTTCAAAGCGCGCCAAGGCATAGACATAAGCCTCGACCTGACTCGCGCTGCCCAGAAAGGTACTTTGCGGGCGGGTAAACAATGGCATGGCAGCCTGTGGCACTGCGTCCAGACCCTTGCGCCGAATCGCCGACAAGGCCAGCGCCGCGCCGCGGGTCACCGCGTTATGGCGACGTGCCTCCTCGCGCAGCGGCAACAGCAGCTCGCGTGCATGACGCAAGGTCAGCTGGGCGCTGGTCTGCATCTCCAGAATGCGCGCATGGGTGCGCAGCAGCATGTCGTCGTCGACCAGATGACCGAGGCGTTGTTGCTCGGTCAGCAGGCGCAGCAGCACATTCTCGACCTTGCGCACACCCTGTTCGAAAGCGCCGTCGGCATTGACCAGTTGAATCATCGGCTCGACGTATTCGTCCCAGGTGGCCAGAACTTCTGCATACCGCTGGCGCAAGGGGATCTGTCGGTCGCTGGTCTTGGCCCGGTCGGCTACCGCGACCAGTGCCTGTTCGTCGTTGGCGAGCTTCTTGAGAACGTCGCGCACCCGCATGTCCAGCAGCCGCAGCTGCCTGGCCAGATCATTGGCATCGCGAATATCGAACGCGTCCTGAATGTAACCGGCCAGGCGCTCCAGATGGCGCAGATAAGCCTCGATTTCCAGGCACAGGCCCAGCCGGTGCTCGCGGCGCAGGTAGGACAGGAAGTCATGGATCTGTGCGTTGAGCTCAAAGCGGTTCGGACTTTTCGCGACGGGCACCAGAATGTCCAGACGAATCCACACGTCCAGCAGGTTGGTGATGTCTTGCGGGGTGCTGTCCTGCTGCTGAGCGGCCAATTGCAGGCGCAGCTCGCTCAGGCTCAACGTACCCTGGTCGAAGTGTTCGCATAAGGGCTCGAGTAGCGCCCAGTGCTCGGCAAGGGCGCGCAGGACGCGCTTGGGTTCGATCATCGTTAGGCCGACTGTTGGCAAGTGAAAAGCGGCAATTGTACTGCATCAGTCGCCTGATATTTCACCTGCGGGCGATATGCTGCAGCGCAAAAAGGCGAACAACGCTAGAATTGCGCGCTTAACTTATCCACAGGTGGCTGACCCTTGCTCAACGAGTCCCGTCGCCGCGCTTATTTGACTGCCATGCAGGTGGTCAACTGGCTGCCGCGCACAGAACTGCCATTCGCCGCGCCGTCACGTCCGCAACTGCTTGTGCCGTTGCCGCCGCCGGTCGAGGTGCAGAACATTGCGCCTGCTGCCGCGCCATCTGCGCACGCTGCGCCGGTCGAAGCTGCGAACGTTGTGCCGATCGCCCGGCAGCCCGAGCGCCCGAAGGTCGAGGTGCCGCGTCCGTCACTGGCCAGCACGCGCACAGTTGCCCCGGTCGAAGAGGTCGCGCCTGCGCCGCCCAAGGCCGCAGTTGTGCCGCCACCGCGTTTTGCTCTGCAATTGCTGCGTGCCGGACGTTGCCTGCTGCTGGTAGAGCTGACCACCGGTCAGCCGTTTCAGAGCCGCGATCCGTCCTACCTGCTGCTCAAGGACATGCTGCGCGCTGCCGGTCTGCCCGACAGCCCGCAGATTATCGGCGAACCGGTGCGCTGGCCGTTGCTGGTGCGTGGTCAGATGGATCAGGGGCCGGAGGCGGCGCGCGACTTCGTGCAAGGCTTTGTCGGCGCCCGGCTTGAGGATGAACCCTGTGCGTGCCTGTGGCTGATCGGTTTGCCGTCTATGAAGTTCGCCGGTGAAGCCGACGCCGAATCCTATAACCGCGAATTGCAGATCGAAGGCCTGGGTACTGCCTGGGCGTTGCCGGGTCTTGAATTAATGATGGACGAGCCTGAGCGCAAGGCCGATGTCTGGAAAGCCATGCGTCGGCTGATGACGCGCTGGAAATCGATCGATGAGTGATGCCGTAACCTTCCGCCCCATGACCGAAGCCGATATGGATGCGGTGCTGAAAATCGAATACGCAGCCTTCAGTCATCCCTGGACACGCGGCATCTTTCTCGATGGCCTCAAGTCCTACGAGATCTGGCTGATGTTCGAAGGCGCGCAGCAGGTCGGGCACGGTGTAATTCAGGTCATCATCGATGAAGCACATCTGCTCAATATCACCGTCAAACCTGAAAATCAGGGCCGTGGTCTTGGCTTGCTGCTGCTGGATCATCTGATGAAGCGTGCTTATCAGCTAAACGCGCGGGAATGCTTTCTGGAACTGCGTGACAGCAACCGTCCAGCCTATCGTCTGTATGAAAACTACGGTTTCAACGAGATAGGCCGGCGTCGCGATTACTACCCGGCAGTCGGCGGCCGCGAAGACGCTGTGGTCATGGCCTGCACGCTTTTCGAGTAGTACAGCGCTGTCAGCGCTGGGTATTGCCGTCCAGCGGGTCGACAATGGCCAGTTCTTCTTCGTCCAGGCCGTTGCCACCGCCAATGTCATCTTCATCGACGACCGTAACATCCAGGTCGGCCGGGACGTCTTCGCCTGGCTCGTTCGGTGAGCGGGCGCCGTCTTCATGGATCATGGGTTTCCGGAGACAGATCATCGTCAGTCGAATGATGGTCATCCGTGGAAGCCCCCGTCAGGCCTGCCTCACGCACGCGTTGATCCGGAATTTCATGTTTCAGCTCGCCTTCAGGGATAAGATCGCCGATACGGCCCGGTTCTTCCTCGTCGAAATCGAGTGTTTCCATGGAGCCCATGCGGTCTTCGTTATCGTCGATGGGTTGCGGTTCGGTGGCACCGAACGGACGGCGTGAATCATTCCTGGGAAATCCTCATTTCAGGTGGTCGTAAAAAGTGGACCGGCCATGACTTTGAAGATTCCTTTTTTGTTGACCGTGACTTGAAGGATCTGACACCAGTCCAAGGCTGGGCATCATTATCGAGGCGTCAAAGCATGAACGAGCTACAAGACCTGATTGATAACAATGCACGCTGGGCCGATGCGATAAAGCAGGCAGACCCCGAGTTTTTCGCCAAGCTGGCTCGCCAGCAAACGCCTGAGTTCCTATGGATCGGTTGTTCGGATGCACGTGTCCCGGCCAACGAAATCGTCGGCATGCTGCCCGGCGATCTGTTCGTCCATCGCAACGTGGCCAACGTTGTGTTGCACACCGACCTCAACTGCCTCTCGGTGATCCAGTACGCAGTGGACGTTTTGAAGGTCAAACACATTCTGGTTACGGGCCACTATGGTTGCGGCGGTGTACGCGCGTCCATGCAGGACCGCCAGTTTGGCCTGATCGACGGCTGGCTGCGCACGATTCGTGATCTGTATTACGAAAACCGTGAAGTGCTGGCCAAGCTGCCGACCGAGGAAGAACGTGTCGACCGTCTGTGCGAGCTGAACGTGATTCAGCAAGTGGCCAACGTCGGTCACACCAGCATTGTGCAGAACGCCTGGCACCGTGGGCAGAGCCTGTCTGTACATGGCTGCATCTACGGCATCAAGGACGGTCGCTGGAAAAGCCTCGACGTGACCATCAGCGGTTTCGAGCAGTTGCCGCCGCAGTACCGTCTGCGTCCGCAGGACTGACAGCCGCCCTCAGGTTGCACTATCGCCAGCCAGTCTGTTTTCGTGACCACTGGTTGGCGGCAGGCAGGTCATCACAGCACGAAGCGCTGCACCATCAGGTTCAGATCAGTCGCCAGCATCGACAGCGAATTGCTCGCCAAGGTGGCCTGCTGCGCGCCTGACGCTGTCTGGCTCGACAGGTCGCGGATACTGCTCAGGTTGCGGTCTACTTCAGTCGCGACCTGGGCTTGCTGTTCTGCTGCACTGGCAATCAGCAGGTTGCGGTCGTTGATGGTGGCCGTTGAATGGATGATCACGGTCAATGCTTCGCCAGTTGATGCAGCTTGCTCAAGCGTCAGGCTGGCTTGCGTTGCCGTGTGACGCAACGAACTGGCCGTTTGCTGAGTGTTTTGCTGCACGCCGTTGATCAGCCCTTCGATTTCTGCTGTCGAGGCGCTAGTGCGTTGCGCCAGTGAACGAACCTCATCAGCCACCACGGCAAATCCGCGCCCGGCTTCGCCCGCCCGGGCTGCCTCAATGGCGGCGTTCAGGGCCAGCAGGTTGGTCTGGTTGGCGATTGCGCGAATCACATCGAGGATGCTGCTGATGCTCTGCGTGCGCTCGGCCAGTCCTTCAGCCTGATGCGAGGAGTCCAGCACGTTTTCAGTCAGTTGTTTGATCGAAAGAATCGTCGCCGACAGTTTTTCCTGTCCTTGCGCTGCCGCTTGGGTCGACGCCTGTGATTCGGTCACGGTGCTGCTGGCGTTGCCTGCTACTTCGATGGCCGCTTGACTCATCTGGTTGACGGCGACTGCGGCCTGCTCGATTTCGTTGTTCTGCAATTGCAGATTGAGCTCACTGGCTTCGGCGATGGTGCCCATCTCCTGGACCGACTGCGACAACTGCGTCGCCGCTGCGTATATCTGATCAATCGTGCCGTGCAGGTTGGTGCGCATGCGCCCCAGCGTGATCAGCAACTGCGCGGTCTCGTCCTTGCCATCCGGTATCCGGTGCTCTGTCAGATCACCATCGGCAATGGTGCTGGCAATGTGCAAAGCCTGGCGGACCGGGTGAATGATGCTGACGCTCAGACGCCAGGCCAGCAGCAGGGTCAGAGCCAACACGACGGCGATGACGCTCAGCGCAATGACTCGTGCCTGCTCGTAGCGGGTGCCTGCTGACTCTACGGCGGCGGCAGCGCTCTGTTTGTTCAGCTCGCGCAGCAACTGCACCTGCATGTCCATAAGGTCGCCTTGCAGCGCGAGCATGGTATTGGCCAGCATTCTGGCCTCAGCCAGCTTGTTCTGCTCGATCAGCGTGATCTGATCCTGCAAGCCGGGCATGAACGCCTTATAGGCATCCTGCAACGCGACGATAGAGTCATGTTCAGTGCCCGATTGAACGCGCGCAAGGTATTCCGAGAAACCTTTCTCGACTTCGTTCTTGAGCTGTTCGACATTGATCTTGCTGTTGATGACCGCACCCGGATCGTCGGCATTGGCGATCAGCCTTGTGGTCTCGCTGCGCAGTTTGACCAGCCCGATGGCGATGGCATCGGCCATGGCGATACTGGGTAGCGCTCCACTCTCAACGGCTTCGCCCTGATTGCGGATCTCCTGCATCTGCAGCAGGCAGAAAGCCCCCAGCGCGACCATCAACAGGGAAGTGATACCAAAACAGATCACCAGGCGCAGGGTGATCCTGAAGCGGCGCAATAGTGCTGGCCTTGTGGTTTGCCGACGCAGGAAACGAGGCATAAATCTTTTCACGGCACACAACCCCTATAAACACACAGACCTCTCGGAGAGCCGTTTATAGGGCAGTTGTGTGATGTCTTTGTGACATCTGATGTTTATGTTTAAAACAGGCAAGCACTCATGGCTTGGGCGCGCCGATTTCCTCCATCAGTTCATCCAGAAAGCGCTTCAGCCGGTCATGCCTGATCTTCGCCATCTGTGTCCCGGTATCGGTTTGAAAGCTGTCGGCGAGGTGCAGCAGCTTGGTATGAAAGTGGTCGGCGGCGAAGTTCATGTCGTCATGCGGGCGCTGGCGGGCATGCGGGTCGTTCGGTTCGTAGAGCCGTCTGCCCATCCGCCCCGATACGTAAAAGGTTCGAGCCACGCCGATCATGCCCAGAGAATCCAGACGGTCGGCGTCCTGCAGAATTCGGGCTTCCAGCGTCAACGGGGTTATCGCCGCCGAAAAACTGTGTGCTTCGATAGCATGGGCAACCGAAGCGGTACTTTCTTCGTCCCAACCCATCTCGGTAAGCAATTCGCTAGCCCGTGCTGCCGCCAGTCGCGAAGCGCTGGAGCGAAACGGTGAATCTTTCTCGACCGAAACACAGTCGTGTAACAGTGTGGCGGCGATCAGTACACGGGCATCGCCGCCTTCCCGGTCACGGATGGCGCAGACGTTTTTCCAGACACGCAGCAGGTGCGAGACGTCGTGCGCGCCATCGATTTTCTCTGCATGAGTGTGCGGGATCAGCAGGCTGGCCAGATCCTGAAACGGGGCGAAGCTGGCGGCGGTCATGCGATGGTCCTCAGGCGTCTGTGCGGGTATCAGCATTACAGACAATTCCGCCTGATAAAACCCTGTCACTGGTCAAGAATATGGCTGATCTGGCCGGCAAGCAGGCCTGCGCCCTTGGCGTTGAGGTGATTGAAGTCCTTGTAGTACGAGTTCATGTCGCCAATCAGGCATTGCTTGTCCTTGCAAAAGGCTTCATCCAGGGTGATCAACCTGATCTGCTTCGCCTGGCTGGCGTGCAGGAACAACTCGCGAGTGAAGCGTTGCAACAGAGCATGTTTTTCCACCGGCACCGACAGTTCACTGACCCGCTGCAGCTTCTGCGCATCACTGTCCGAGGCGTCCCGGGCCAGGCGGTAGTAGAGACTCTCGGGGTTGATCAATTGCTGCGGCACCTGCGCGACGATGAATATCTTGGTGCCGATACCGCGGTAGGCCTTTATCGTGGTTTCAAGTGCCTGCCTGAACACTGCTCGTGAGTTTTCCCGGTTTTTTTCCGGGTGGCTACGGGAGGTCAGGAAATACTTGCTCATCTTGCGCTCACCGTAATCGCCGTCGGTGTACAGCGTCCAGCGTGCCACCAGCACGACCTTTTTGATCTGACGCTGCTTCACGTATTCAAACTCGCGATTGGCCAGCGCCTCGCATACCCCGGCGGGGTAGTTGCCGTTGGCGACATCCACGCCGAGCAAGGGCAGGCAACCGCCCAGACCGATATGCGCGACGGTTCTGCCCTGATCCCGCGCAGCGGCGTCAAACGTCGATAACAGCGCTTCGGAATGGCTGTCACCAAACAGGGCCATCTCCGGTACGACGTTGCTGTCGGCAAGACCGAACAGGCAAAAATCGACATTCCAGCCTTGGCTATCAAGGTTCCGGTCGCATTTTTCGCGTATCTGCGGGTCGACAAATGCCTGATGCATCGCCGGATCGACAGCGAAGCGCTGGCTAAAGCCATTATTGAGATAGCCGACCAGCCCCAGCGCGACAAATAGCGTGGAAGCAACGCCTGCCGAGGCGAAGATCTGACGACGGTTGAATGCGCCGGCCTTGCGAAAAGGCTGCTCGACGAAGCGCCAGCTCAGCCAGGCCAGCAGCAGCGACAGTACGGTCAACGCCAGCATCAGCGGCAGGTCCGGCTCAATCAGGCTGCGCTGACGAGCGAAGGCAAAGACGGGCTGATGCCAAAGGTAAGCGCTGTAACTGATCATGCCGATCAGAACCGGTACTCGTGAACTCAGTGCTCTGTCGACCCAGGTCTGACCATTGGCGAAGACAATGATCAACGCCGCGCCCAGCACAGGCACTAGCGCGTTGAGGCCAGGGAAAGGTGTACTGCTGTCAAAAAAAACTACGGCATAACCGATCAGCAGAATGCCCAGCAGCGTCGCCGCCTGATCGAGATGGCCGGCGCTATCGACGCTGCGCGGGCACCAGGCAAAGTAGAAGGCGATGAACGAGCCCGTCAGCAATTCCCAGGCGCGTGCAGGCAGCAGATAAAAAGCGTTGCTGGCGTTATGACGCGCCCCCAGCTCCGCCAGCGCAAGGCTCGCCAGGGCAGCGGCGATCAGCAGTACAACCAGCCACTTGCGGCCCATGCTCCAGGCCAGCATCAGTAGCGGCGGAAAAAACAGGTAGTACTGCTCCTCTACTGCGAGCGTCCAGGTGTGCAGCAAGGGTTTGAGTTCAGCGGTTGCGTCGAAATAGCCGCTTTCCAGCCAGAACAGTACGTTGGATGAGAAGGTCGGCACCGCCACCAAGCTCTTGGCGAAGTATTTCAGGTCAGAAGGGTCGAGCGTCAACCACGCGACAGGCAGGCAGACCAGCATCATCACGAACAACGCTGGCAGAATGCGCCGGGCGCGCCGTTCGTAGAAATCGATCAGCGAGAATCTGCCATTGAGCATCTGCGCAAGAATGATCGAGGTGATCAGATAGCCAGAGATCACAAAAAAGATGTCGACCCCTACGAATCCACCGCTGAATAACGGCAAACCCGCGTGATACAGGATGACCGGGATCACCGCGAGCGCGCGCAAGCCATCGATTTCGGGTCGATAGCCGAGCGCCGGGTTATGAGGAATGCCCATGAAGTGTGCTCGATACATGAAGTGGTGAAAGGCGGCAAATGCGCGCTGCAATAGCTACCGCCAGCGCGAGGAGCAGGCGTCGGGGATGAAGGACCAGAAGGGAATTGCAGGAGAGAGTGGTGTATTTTTTAGTTCAGGTATTCGCTTCTGTCCAATGTCGGAAGCCGGTTTATGACGACAGATAAGTCTCTTCCCACCTGAAACAGGAAAAGCCCTTTATAATGCATGGTTTTACCCTCCTCGATGCGAGAACCATTGTGAGCTTACCGTCCTGCCCGAAATGCAATTCCGAATACACCTACGAAGACGGCAGCCTGCTGATCTGCCCGGAATGCGCCCATGAATGGTCTGCAGATGCTGCTGGCGCCGATGCAGCCGACGACGTGAAAGTCATCAAGGACTCCACGGGAAATGTGCTGCAGGACGGCGATACCATTACCGTGATCAAGGACCTGAAGGTCAAAGGCTCTTCGTTGGTGGTCAAGGTCGGTACCAAGGTCAAGAATATCCGTCTGGTCGATGGCGATCACGATATCGACTGCAAGATCGACGGCATTGGCGCAATGAAGTTGAAGTCCGAGTTCGTTCGCAAGGTTTGATTCAGCCGGCTAATTGCTGACCTGAACGCCTCGCCGGTCTCGACTGGTGGGGCGTTTACCTTATCGGCAGGTCATGGCTTCGGCCTGTCGCAACAGATGCGCTTCTCTTGCCGAACAGGCGAATGCCGGGTTGATAGCACCGCGCAAGTGATCACCGGTGGTCACTTGTAAAGACTGATACCGGTGGACGGGTTGTGATCCACCGGAGTGGTCCGTAGAATTCGTTGTATCTGGCTGTATCCCCATATCCACAATAATCTACTTTTCACACTGCGCCCGGTCATGACTGTCGAGCGGAGCGTTTTTGCGTTGATTTTTCAGTGGGGCGAGCCGTGGTTTTCCTTACAGGTGCCATGTGTGTTGTTGATGCATGGTGGTCGGCCATCGGGTCGTAACATTTTTAGAGCGTTGTACATTCTTGATAATCACACCTCCTGAAGAACACACCGGTAGCTGGCTTGGCGTACTCGCGCTGGCGCTGGCCGCTTTCATCTTCAATACCACTGAATTCGTGCCAATCGGCCTGCTGAGTAATATCGGCCAGAGCTTTGACATGACGACAGCGCAGGTCGGCCTGATGCTGACGATCTATGCCTGGGTCGTGTCGCTGATGTCACTGCCGATGATGCTGGCCACGCGCAATATCGAGCGGCGCAAGCTGCTGATGTTTGTGTTTGGCCTGTTTGTGGTCAGTCATATTGTTTCCGCAATGGCCCCCAGTTTCGCGATTCTGTTGGTGAGTCGTGTCGGCATCGCGTTCGCGCACGCGGTGTTCTGGTCAGTCACGGCGTCTCTGGCTGTGCGCATCGCTCCGCCCGGCAAACAGGTTCAAGCGCTCGGCTTGCTGGCGACCGGTACATCGCTGGCGATGGTGCTGGGCATTCCGCTGGGGCGCGTGCTGGGCGAGGCGCTGGGCTGGCGCACTACGTTCCTGGGTATCGCCGGGGTCGCTGCGCTGGTGGTCTTTCTGGTCGCCCGCAGTCTGCCGTTGTTGCCCAGTCAGAACTCCGGCTCACTGCGCAGCCTGCCGATCCTGTTCAAGCGTCCGCGTCTGATGGCCATCTACATCCTGACCGCGATAGTGGTAACGGCCCATTTCACGGCTTACAGCTACATTGAGCCCTTCACGCAGACCGTGTCCCGGCTCAGTGGTGAAATGACCACTGTATTGCTGCTGGTCTTCGGTGGTGCAGGGATCATGGGCTCTATCGTGTTCAGTCTGTTCAGCGATCGTTTTCCAAACGGCCTGTTGATTACCGCCATCGGCACGCTTGCCCTGTGTCTGCTCATGCTGTTGCCGCTCTCAGGTGACGCGACAGCGCTCGGGACGCTGACCGTGATCTGGGGCATGGCAATCATGTGTTTCGGGTTGACCTTGCAGGCGCGCGTGCTCTCGCTGGCACCGGATGCGACCGACGTGGCGATGGCGCTGTTCTCGGGCATCTTCAATATCGGTATTGGTGGCGGTGCGCTGCTGGGCAGCGTGGTCAGCAGTCAGCTTGGGGTGGCGGATGTCGGCATTGTCGGTGGCCTGTTGGCCCTTGGCGGGTTGGGGCTTTGCTGCTTTACAACGTACCACTTCGGCAAAATCCCGCCTGCTGCCGAGGTGCAGGCCGAGAGTAAATAGAGCACGCATAAAAAAGCTCGCTGACCGTGCAAGGCGATCAGCGAGCTTTTTGTTCTGGCCTCGGCGTCAGGCTTTAAGCCGGCCCAGCCATTCCAGCGACGTTCTCCAGATACAAATTCCGAGAAAATACGCCGACATCGCCAGCCACAGGCCCATGACCACAGGGCCATTGTGCGGGTGGTTGATGATCAGCAGCGCGCTGGACAACAACCACACGGTGGTGACTGCGATGTTGATCGGCATGAAACGACGCACGCGGAACGGGTGCAGGAACTTCATGCGGGTCAGGGTCAGCAATGCCAGGGCGATGATGGTGATGAACGTCAGCCACGGCGCGGGCGACAGAATGTAGAGGCACAGGGCGACTACGTTCCATGCGGCGGGAAAGCCCTGAAAGTAGTTGTCCTTGCTTTTCATGTCGACGTTGCAGAAGCAGAACAGCGACGACACCAGAATCACCGATACGCTGAGCAGCAACGTGTAATCCGGCACCGGTATGTAGCGATAGATGAACAGTGCCGGAATGAACACGTAGGTCAGATAGTCGATGACCAGGTCCAGCACCGAGCCATCGAAGTGCGGCAGTACCGACGTGGTATTGACCTTGCGAGCCAGTGAGCCGTCTACGCCATCCACGATCAGGGCAGCGCCCAGCCACAGCAGGCAGGCTTTGGGTTCGTTGTTGAATAGTGCAATGGTAGCCAGGAACGCAAGGACGACGCCTGTGGCGGTGAAGCCATGCGCGCCCCAGGCGTTGAGTCTGGCTATGCGTTGATTGGTTATCACGGGGGCGCTCTCCAGGAAATAATGCTTGCCAGGGTGTGCCGCAAACCTGACCGGTAGCAACTATCGACCCGGCAATTGCCGATAAGTTTAGCGGTGACTATCCCTTGTTTCCCGGTTGCTTTCCAGAAAACCGCGATCTGTGTCAGACCGTTCGTCTCTATAGTCTTGCGGTTCGACGAAACAGGTAGGCGCGTCACCGTTGGCATTGAGTTGGTTGATCAGGGTGGGCTGGCCTTGTTCATTGAACATTACCTGACCGACACCTGCCGAGTTCCATAAGCGTTCACCGGCCTTGCTGTGCTCGGGCGTGCGCGGAACAACCTTCATCAGGCGGCGCTTGGTGAACCAGTTAAGAGGTGAGCGGGGAGAGTATAACCAGCGATTCAGTCGATCAAAAGTGTCCAGCAGACGACGGGGAAATTCATTCTTGATGCCACTGCTGGTGATTTGCCAGATGTGAGGCCCGCCACTGCGTTGACGGATCAGGATTTCGTAGACGAACGAGTAATGCACATCACCTGACAGAATCACGTAGTTGCCCGGAGTTCTGGAGTGGCGAAAGATGTTCAGAATAACGTTGGCTGCGCCACGATGCGCCATCCAGTTTTCCGCGTCGACCAGCAACGGATAGCCGCACCAACTGAAGACACGCTGTATCGCCTCAATTAACTTGACGCCGAACACGGGGGCAGCTGACACGATAATCGCCGATTTGTGATCGATCAGCTCCTGTTGCAGTTCACTGAGTGCTTCCCAGTCCAGCAGGCCGGACGGGTGATTGAAATTGGATTCGCTGCGCCAGCGCCGGGTGCGCGTATCCAGTACCACCAGCGCCGGGCTGGTTGGCAGAACGTAATGCCACTGTTGAAACTTCAGCAATTGATCGATCAGCGCGTCCTGGGCCGGGCTGTCCAGCCAGTTATCCTTGCGCACAGCCGCTGCACTCAGTTCATGTGCCTGCCGGACCAGGTCATTGAGTGCGTCGGGATTGTTGCCCCAGCCCTGACAGAGCAGATAGGCGAGCAGGGCATTGCCGATGATGCGTTTCGAGAAAGGATGGCCGTACGCGGTTTCCTCCCAGTTTGCCGACAGGTTCCAGTCATCGGTGATGTCATGGTCGTCAAAAATCATCATGCACGGCAGGTGAGCCATCGCACGCGCCACGCCTTCAAGCCCCGCAGTGAAATCCTCGACCAGTTGCTGCTCTCTGGCATAACGCTCGACTTCGTCGGCCTCCAGATGCGGCGTGCCGGGTTCGATCAGGGTCCAGGGCGTGGGCGACCAGACCAGCAGGTACATCGCCACCACTTCTGCCAGAGTGACCAGATGGTTATCCGCAGTGCTGCTGGTAAATACCGGCTTGCTGGTGCCACCAAAGAACCGCTCACGCAGCGTGTCATTGCTTTTCAGAGCGGGCAGCAGGTCGGCACGCTGGTAATAGCTGGCCGGGTGCGCATAAAGGCTGGTGCTGTCATCGACTACTGCACCGTCGAGTTGCTCATCGAACAACCCCAGCCGTTCGATCAGCACATGAATGGCGCGCAACATAGGCCCGGCGACATCGTCGGCGTAGATCTGATCGCCGCTCATCATCAACAGCGCAGGGCGTTGCAACGGGTCTTCGGTGCCGACCAACAGGCGATCCACGCAGAGCAGTCCATCGGCCGCGCTGTGGTGTGGCTTGCGGCACGAGCCATGCAAGAGCTGATCAATGCTGCTGCGCACCACGAAATTCGGATAACGGGCACCGTCGTACAGCAGGTGCGGCGCCCACTCGGCGATACCGCCCGGTTCGCCATCTACCAACAGGTCGTAATCAATCCAGGTGTCCAGGGGCAGCTTGGCCTCCAGTTGCAGGTCGATCAGATGAATGAATGCGTGGCGACCCACCGCGATGACCTGACATCGCTGGCCAGTCAGTGAATGATCGGTAAAACCGCGCGCGGCATTATCGGCGTCATGGCGCAGACGCAACGTGAGGTTGAGCGGGCGCGAGCCCACCAGCCATAACACCAGGCGGCCGGCTTCCTGACGGCGTAACAGCGGGCCGGCGAGGATGGACGGTAACGGAGCAGGTTGTTCGGCGGGCGAAGACGGCATCCTGATTCAAGACTCTGACTGATCGTAGGCGGGAAATACTAACGCAGTCAGTGTGGAAAGTTCTTGTTACACAGATGCACCGTGGTCCCCAGCCTGTTTCAAAGCATTGCACCAGAGAGTTGGAGCATCGAGCGCCAAATCGGATGAATGCCCCTTCAGTGGTATGCAATGTTGCCGATAGCCACTTTCATACAGAGCCTGAAGTTGCCGGTTCCCGTGCATCGCTGCTCAGCCTCAGCCAGCTGTTCAAACTAGAGATCTTTCCATGAACTGGTTCTATAACGCCAAGCTATCCACCAAACTGTTTGTTTCATTCGCACTCTGCGCGGTCATTACCCTCGCGGTGGGCATGGTTGCGAGCCGGGGGATTGGTGAACTCGCCACTAACCTGAAACTTGCGTTCTCCAATAACCTGGTATCGGTGTCGAAAACCAACGAGGCGACCACCAATGTGGTCGAGCAGAACCGTGATGTGTATCGCCTGCTTTCGGTAGCCGCTGCCAATGCACCGCAAAGCGCCAAGGATGAAATTCTCGCCAGCCTTAAAAATAATCGGGCGGAAGCAGAAAAGGCCTATGCCACCTATCGCGCAACGCCGCTTGAAGATGACGAGCGCGCTGCGGGCGATCAGATGGACAAGGACTGGCCCGTCTATCAGGCACTGGTCGATCGTGCTGTGACCGTGGCTTTTTCCGGAGATGTGGCAGCGGCCAGCGCGCTGGTCGAGGGTGACGTTCGCAAAGCCTACCTGACGGTGATGGACGAACTGAACATCATGGTCGGCTCCAACAACCGTCAGATAGGCGAAGGTGCAGTCGCCGCTGAAAAGACCGAGTCCTCAGCCAACCTCAATCTGTACCTGGGTATCGGCGTTGCCTTCGTCGCTGCGTTTGTTTTGGCGCTGTTTATCAGTCGTGTCATCAGCTCACCCATTTCCTCTGCGCTTGCCAGTGCACAGCGCATCGCGGGTGGTGATCTGACCCAGCCGATTGTCAGCACCCGTCGTGACGAAGCTGGCCTTATGCTCGCCGCGCTGAGTGACATGCAGACCAGCCTGAAAAGCACCATCGGGCAGATTTCCAGCGCCGCTGATCAGCTTGCTTCAGCTGCTGAAGAGCTTAATGCCGTTACCGAAGAGGGTAGCCGTGGCCTGACGCGGCAGAACGACGAAATCCAGTTGGCTGCCACGGCTGTTACCGAGATGACGGCTGCCGTCGAGGAAGTGGCGCGTAACGCGATGTCTACCTCTGATGCTTCAAAGCGAACCAGTACCGAAGCGGCTACCGGACGTGATCAGGCTCGTGAGGCGGTCAGTGCGATCAACAACGTCAGCGCCGAGATCAGCAGTTCTACTTCGATGGTCGAAGAGCTTGCCGGGCGTGTTCGCGAGATTGGTCAGGTGTTGGACGTGATCCGAGGTATTGCCGAACAGACCAACCTGCTGGCCCTCAACGCCGCTATCGAGGCAGCGCGTGCAGGCGAGCAAGGCCGCGGCTTTGCCGTGGTGGCCGATGAAGTGCGTGCCCTGGCTGCTCGTACCCAGGCGTCCACCGGTGAAATCGAAACCATGATCGGCAGCGTTCAGGCCAGTGCCGATCAGGCTGTGCGAGCCATGGGCAACAGCCGCACCCTTGCCAGCAATACTCAATCCCTGGCTCAGGCCACTGGCCAGTCGCTGGAGCGCATTGCGCAGAGCATTGCCGAGATCAATGATCGCAACATGCTGATTGCTACGGCGTCCGAAGAGCAGTCTCACGTTGCGCGCGAGGTGGATCGCAACCTGGTCAATATTCAGGACCTTTCCACCCAGACCGCTGCCGGCGCTCACCAGACCAGCGCTTCCAGTCAGGAGCTGTCTCGTCTGGCGATTTCCTTCAACAACCTGGTAGGCAGGTTCAAAGTCTGACGCAGGCGTCAGGACGTTGTAGACGGCAGGCGCTTCTGGAAAAAGAAGCGCTTGTTGCCGGGCGGATAATCGTCGATCTGGCCAAACTCGGTGTAACCGTGGCGACGATAGAACCCGGGCGCCTGGAAGTCGAAAGTGTCCAGCCAGATCCCTACACAGCCTTTCTCGACCGCAAGGTCCTCAGCCATCTGCATCAAACGCGAGCCCATACCTTGCCCCCGGGTTTGCTCCGGCACCACCAGCAGCTCAATGAACAACCATTGATAAAGAATGCGTGCGTGCAGGCCACCGAGAATTTCCCGGGTCTGATCATCGCGAATGAACATTGCCACCTTCTCGGCCTTGCCGTCACCCGCCTGCTCGGCGTTAAAGCGCTTGAGGGGTTCCAGAATCGCCAGGCGATCTTCTTCTGTAGGATTGCTATTGACGTCAATGTGAACGCTCATGCGCTGGCTCCTGGCCTTGGTTTGCGCGACGAGCTTAAGGCGGCAAGGATGTGGGGTAAAGCCAGGCCCTGCAAAGCGTTATTTCACGCAAAGCACACGCAGTTACGCCCGGCGCGTTTAGCGGCGTAGAGGGCATTGTCGGCAGCGCTGATCAGGTGGTCGGCAGTGGTCTGCGGCGCGGTTGCGCAAGCGACCCCCAGGCTGACAGTCACGAACGCGCTTTCGCCCAGCACCGGGTGCGGCAGCTTGAGCGCCGCGACAGCGGCCTGCAGGGCGTCGGCCATTTCTCTGGCCTGTCCAGCATTGCCATTCATCAGAACCAGAACCTCTTCACCGCCGAAGCGAAACGCCACGGCACCGTTTTCATGTGCGCTTTGCTGGATTTTCTGACAGAGCAACTTGAGGCAGGTATCACCTTGTGGGTGCCCATAGTTGTCGTTGTAGGATTTGAAGTGATCGATGTCCAGCAGGATGATGGCCACATTCGCCGGTTTTTTGCGCGCGCGTTCCCAGACCGAGGTCATCACTTCGTCCTGATAGCGTCGATTGAACAGGCGGGTCAAACCATCGGTGCGTGCGAACTCCATCAACTGCACTTGCAGCAGGCGTCCGCGAAGCGCGAACAGGTAGCTCATGCGGCTGGCGCGCTCCAGAAAATACGAAGCCATCAACAGCAGCGCTACCGTGGAGACGAACAGCACTGCATTGGCCTGCCAGATCACAAAGTTCGCGAAATTGGCAATGTAGGTTGTCACCAGCTGGATGATCAGCATGCATGACATCGCGGCGGCTGCATGGCGAAGAGGCAATTGCTGGATCATGGTGCAATAGACCATGATCAACAGCATGCCCAGTTGATAAAAGATTTGATACGGGCTCTGGCTGTGAATCATCACCAGCATGGGCATGAGCGAGCACAGTACCGTCGCGACTCCAGCGGTCGTTTCCATTGCCCAGCGGGTAGAAAAGCGTTGCGCCAGCACTAACAGCACAATAAACATCGGCGTGATCAGGCACAGACGCCCCAGCGCCACGTAGACAAACACATCCCGCAGAATCAACCAGTCACTGATCAGAAACAGGTTGTAGACCAGGCTGCCACCAATCCCCACTGCCGTCAGGAATTCACGCCGCTGTGGCCTGGTTTCCGCCTGGTAGCGTCGCTCAAGCACACGGCTGAAGCGCAACGCACCCACACCCGAAGTAATCGTCTGCTCAACCTCCGCGAGGAGTTGTGCATCTTCAGGGCTGGGGCGTTCAAGAGCGGAAACGAGCATGTGACACCGGAACATTAACATCGAGAGATACTAGGACATCATGAATGATGTCCTAGTGCTATCAGTGTGTGGTGTGTGGGTCCTGAAGTCGACCGGCGGTTCCTGTCGACTTTCCGGCAAGGCGTCAGGACGACTGCTGTTCTCCTTTTGGTCATCTGCGCTAGGGTAATCGCACGGTGAGAGCGGTAAACCGCACGGCTTACTTATTCTGTTCTGATATTTGTTCGGAGCAGCTCGCAAACAGAGACTCTTGAAATGACTGCTTGCACATCAGATTCCGCATCTATAGTGATCATATGCTTCGACTCAAACGCTGTGGGTTGCCTTCGAAGCGAGCGTGCCGAGCGTCCCGAATGTACCTCGGCATAATGAATGAAGTCGCGTCAGCCCGGACCGGAATCCCCTATTTATGAATGCACCTAGAGAATCTGTAATTATCACGGGTATCACTGGCCAGGATGGCGCTTACCTGACTCAGTTGCTGCTGGAAAAAGGTTATACGGTTTACGGCACCTACCGCCGCACCAGCTCGGTCAACTTCTGGCGTCTTGAAGAACTTGGCGTGGCCAGCCATCCGAATTTGCATCTGGTTGAGCATGACCTGACTGACTTGAGTGCCAGCATTCGCTTGCTGCAAAAAGCCGAGCCCACCCAGATTTACAATCTGGCGGCGCAGAGCTTTGTTGGTGTTTCCTTCGACCAGCCGATAACGACTGCTGAAATTACCGGCCTGGGCGCAGTCAACCTGCTTGAAGCGATACGCATAGTGAACCCGAAAATACGCTTTTATCAGGCGTCCACTTCTGAAATGTTCGGCAAGGTGCAAGAAGTCCCACAGGTCGAAAGCACCTCGTTCTATCCTCGCAGTCCTTATGGTGTGGCCAAGCTTTACGCGCACTGGATGACGATCAACTATCGGGAGTCGTATGGGATCTTCGGTGCCAGCGGCATTCTGTTCAATCACGAGTCCCCTCTGCGGGGAAAAGAGTTTGTCACCCGCAAAATTACCGATTCTGCCGCACGTATTTCACTGGGTATGTCACAACTTCTGGAGTTAGGAAATCTGGATGCCAGACGTGACTGGGGTTTTGCCAAGGAGTATGTCGAAGGCATGTGGCGCATGCTGCAAGCTGATGAGCCCGACTCATTCGTACTGGCGACCCATCGATCCGAAACCGTTCGAGACTTTGTGGCAATGGCCTTCAAGGCTGTCGATATTGACCTGGAGTGGAAAGGTAGCGCAGAAAACGAAAAGGGCATTGATGCGGCCACGGGCAAAGCCCTTGTTCAAGTCAACCCAAGATTCTATCGCCCCTCTGAAGTGGAGCTGCTTATCGGCAACCCTGAAAAAGCCAGGAAGGTGCTTGGGTGGGAAGCGAACACTAGTCTCGAGCAGCTATGCCGGTTGATGGTGGATGCCGATCTGAAGCGTAACCAGCAGGGAACATCGTTTTAAGCGTCCCTCTTTCATACTCTAGTAGGTGTAGAGTGGGTGTTTCAGGCGTTGTTGATCGCAACGCCCCTCACGCATAAAAACCGGTAGCTCAAGCCTTTGCAGCTACCTCATCACGCCAGTAATCCAGCAGTGTTGTGAGTGTAGACTGCAGCGTTGTGGTGGGCGTCCAGCCAGTGACTTTCTGGATAGCGGAGTTATCACCGAACGCGCAGGGGATGTCAGATAAGCGCATTCGTTCGGGATCGTTTATCACATCGATCCTCTCTGAGCTCAGTGCCATGAGCTGACTCAGTATTGCCTCGATACGGACGGGTTCGCCGCTACAGATGTTCAGGCATTGAGGATAGGCTTCCTGCCTGGTGTCCATGTCCAGCAGGGCGACGTAGGCATTGCACACATCACGCACATCGAGAAAGTCTCGCGCCGCTTGCAAGTTGCCGACTTTCAACTGTGGTGCTTGCTTGCCTGCTTCTATCAAGGCGATCTGACGAGCAAATGACGCGGTCGCGAAGTCAGCCGATTGCCTGGCGCCAATGTGATTGAACGGACGTACGACAATGCCGTTCTGGCCACGACGAAAGTATTCATGAAAGGCCGCTTCGGCAGCAAGTTTGCTGGCGGCATAGGGGTTCATGGGTTTGCAGACACTGTTTTCGTCGAGCGCAATACCCTGCTTGAATGCCTCGCCGTAAACTTCCGATGAGCTGACAAACAACACAAATGCCTGAGGGGCCTTGCGTTGCAATGCCTGTAGAAGGTTTACGCTGCCCATGACGTTGGTTTGCCAGGTGGCCAGAGGGTCCTGGAAACTGGTAGGCACATGCGTAATAGCCGCCAAATGCACAACGTGAGTGGGATTTGCCTGAGACACCACTTGCTCAAGGCCAGCGGCATCGCGAATGTCACAATGCAGCGATTCAGCCGCATAAGCGGAGCGGGGAGAGTCAGGGCTCACCAATGCAATAACATGGTGCCCGGCGTGCTGCAGCGCACGGCACAGCATCTGCCCGACGAAACCGTTTGCACCGGTGATCAGAATGCGTCGCATCATTGAGGGTCCTTAATGGCGTTGCTGCAAGCAAGTGAGTCTAGCAGGCAATAGCTGGTCAATCCGTTGTGACCTATGGCACCTGCATTTTGTTTCGCCTTGCACATTCGTCATCAGCCTGCCCATTCAAGGTTCTGCAATTGCAGGCTCCGGTCATGCGGGCAACCCACATCAGTTCAATCTGCCATCATCAGACGAAACGCCTTAATCCCGTCTACGCTTACGCCGATACATACGTACAACCCACTACTGGTGCCGTCATGTTCAACACTCGCTTGAAAAAGGAATTACAGGCACAACACGCCGAATTATCGATGTATCGGCAAATGCAGAAAGGGATGGACGCGCGCATGGTGTCGTTGAGTCTGGACGCCAGCAATCGCATTGCCCATGCCAATGACAACTTCCTCAGGGCTCTCGGTTACACCGCCGAGCAGTTGCAGGGCAAGGATCTGGACCAGATGGTGCCGACCTACGTCAAACAACTCGATTGCTACCGTAACCTCAAGCTGGCGGTGCAGAAAGGCGAGTCGGTGATCGACAACTACCGTTTTCTGCATGCCGACGGCAGCCTGGTGTGGGTTCGCGCCATGTGGCAGCCGGTTCTGGATGACCAGGGCAAGCTGATGACGTTGCAATGCTACGGTTCGGATATCACCCAGACCGTCGAGACCGCTGCCGAGAACTCTGCGTTCATTCAGGCATTGCTGCGCTCAACCGCTGTGATCGAGTTCGATCTCGGCGGCCATGTGCTCACGGCCAATGATCAGTTTCTGCGGGGTATGGGTTACAACCTGGCGCAGATCAAGGGCAAGCACCACCGCATGTTCTGTGATCCGGTTGAAACTTCACTGGCTCCGTACCGGGAGTTCTGGGCGATGCTCAACCGCGGCGAGTTCGTCGCTGGGCGCTTCAAACGTATCGACAGCAGCGGGCGTGAGGTCTGGCTGGAGGCCACTTACAATCCGGTCCACGATGCTCAGGGCAAGCTCTACAAGATCGTCAAGTTCGCCACGCTGGTGACCGATCAGGTGGCCCGCGAAGATGAAGTCAGTCAGGCGGCCAGCGTGGCGTTCGAAATCTCCCAGCAGACCGACGTCAGCGCCCAGCGTGGCGCGGATGTGGTGCAGAACACTGTGCAGACCATGCGCAAGATATCCGAAGAGATGCAGTCGGCGTCGTCGGGCATCGAAGCACTGGGCAAGCAGTCCCTGTTGATCAGCTCCATTGTGCAGACCATCGGCGGCATCGCCCAGCAGACCAATCTGCTGGCACTCAACGCAGCCATCGAGGCCGCGCGTGCCGGTGAGCAGGGCAGGGGCTTTGCGGTGGTCGCCGATGAAGTCCGCCAACTGGCCGGTCGCACCAGTGCAGCGACCGAAGAAATCGTTAACGTTGTGCAGCAGAACCAGGCGCTGGCCGACGAGGCCGTGCGCGGCATGGCCAACAGCCGCACTCAGGCGGAACAGGGGCTGGCACTGGCCAACGAGGCAGGCGCGGTGATCGTCGAGATTCAGGAGGGCGCCAAACAGGTGGTGGGTGCGGTGGGGCGGTTTGCCAATCAGTTGAAGTAGCGCCTGATGTCACTGGCGGTGTTTCAGGTGTTGCAGGGCACTGAAGACCGGCAGCACCTGATAGCTCTGGCATCATTTTGGGACGGCAGGCAGAATGCGCCGCAGTTGGTCGGTGGTCACATTCGCACTCATGTGTTGTGAACCACTGGTTCCACTCTGACAAGGATTGGTTGGATGCTGCTTGCTGTACTTACGGTTCTCAATGCCCTTTGCCTGCTCGGTGGCTTGTTGTTCAACGCAGAGTTGTTGAACAAGGCCGGCGCCGATATTCCCCTCAAAAACCTGCAGGCGCTGGAAATATACGGGCAGAGCCTTGCCGCAGTGAGCGTGTGCCTGGCCGCCTGGCGCGTGTGTATCTGGGCCCATGGAAAATTGGGATATCAGCAGCATCTCATGCGCTCCATCCTGCTCAGTACCGTGGTACTGGCCCCGCTGACCTGGTGGGTTCAGGGTGTGGTCCCGGACGCGATTGCTGAAGCGTTTCCAGCCGATCTCCGGGTTTACAGCCTTTACGCCTACGTGACAAAAAAAGGCCTGCTCTACGATTCGGTGCAGATACCCGGCATTCCCTATCAGGAATATCGCGACAAGGGCGAGGGCAAGGCATTCATCGCCAACCTTGGCGTACTCATGAGTGTTCAGGGCTCGTATGTCGAGCAGATTGGCCACAATTTTCAGGGCTTCGCCCAAACCGTTTTCAAGGGCTATACCCGACGCAATGCCGATAGGCTCTACAGCCGTTTGCAAGCGGAAGTCATCCCGGTCTTTGACGATATCGCCCGAGAGTATGCAAAGGTAGAAGCCTTGCGGCGCTCCGGCGTAGCTGGCAATAAACGCAAACCGCTTGCCCTCCCGAACGCAGCTCTGCAACAGGACCCGCCGAGCGCCGAAGACTACGCGTTGGCGATGCCTTCAGGCCTGCGTAGCCGTCAGGCGATGGCCAACACTGCGCAGGTGCGCGGCATGGCGCGTCAGGTCCTGGGCCCGCTCTATGTAGAGGGAATGGACCTGCTTGCCACGCCCAGTCAGTTCAACACGTACCTCAATGGCATCGCCAGCAACATGGCCAGCGATGTTGCGCGCACTGATGTGCATGGCGCACAGAGCCTGAGTGTCCTCAAAAACATGTGGTTCGTACCTTGGTCGTTGCTGAGCGGTCTTTTCATGGGAGCGCTCAATATCGTCGGGCTGCTGTTGTCCACCGTCGAGCAGCGCGCCTTCATGCAGAAGAGGCTTTTCGCCGTCAGAGCAGCATCGGTGGTTCTGATCGTGATGGTTCCACTGCTCGCCGGCAACGCGATCATTCAATCGCCAGGCTATCGCACTGCGTTCAAGGACATCGAGGCTGGACCGACACTTATGGCCGGTATCTTTCATTGGGCAATGTCTGCAGAAGCCATGTTGTACAACTTGACCAGACCTCTGCTCAACGCCGAGTGAAACGTTTCAAAAGGGAGTAAGCCCCGTGCGCAAGAAATTCGTCGCATCAATTCTGGCGGTAAGCATCGCCACCTCAGTCACCGGATGCGCGCAGATGGGCATCAGCAAGGAACAGGCGGGTACTGTGATCGGCGGCATTGCCGGTCTGGCGGTCGGTGCAACGATGGGCAAGGGCAACGGTCAGATCGCAGCCGCGCTGATCGTTGCAGGCATCGGCGGCTATATTGGTAACCGCATCGGTCAGTTGCTCGACGACAGAGATAAACAGGCACTGGCGCTGCGCACTCAGGAAATTCTGAGTCAGCCCGCAACCTCTGTGGCGCAGCCCACTGCCATCTGGCGTTCCGATCACTCCAATGCAAGCGCCCGGATCACGCCAGGCCCGGAGTTCAAGGCGGTCCGGACCATTGATGTCAAACGCACGCCCAGCATCCAGGGCGTGCCGTCGATGAAGCTGATCAATCAACCCTATGTCACCCGATCTACCCTCAATGTGCGTTCTGCACCGAACATGAGTGCTGACAAGGTGGGCAGCCTGCCGGGCAATACGCAATTCACTGCCGTGGGCTCTACCGGTGACTGGATTCTGGTAGGGCGCAAGGGCGTGACCGTGGGCTACGTGCACAAGGACTACGTGATGACGCAGTCCGATGCCGACACCAGAAAGAGGCTTGCTGCAGTCAGGTTCGATGATATGAACGTAGCGGCCAGTAAAGAGACTGAAGCATTCGATCTGGGCTCAATCTCTTCCTTGCCCTCCGGCAAAACAGCGGCCGAGACTACTTGTCGACCGCTTTCGGTAAGCCTGGAAGCCAACGGTGGCAACACTGAAAAGCAGGAGAACACATTCTGCAGGCAGGCCAATGATACGTGGGAGTTGATTTGAAGCAGGGCCTCTAGCGGGCAGTTAGCGCCGAATAGCTGTTCATCAGGTTGCGGTAGTTCGGGATGCGCTCGGAAAGCAGGTTGCCCAGCCCTTCGATATCGTTGCGCCAGTCACCCTGCAGCTCACAGGCCACCGAGAACCAGTTCATCAGTTGCGCACCTGCCTGCGTCATGCGCGACCACGCGGCTTGTTGAACCGTGGTGTTGAAGGTGCCGGAGGCATCGGTGACCACGAACACTTCAAAGCCTTCAGCCAGTGCCGACAGGGTCGGAAAGGTCACGCACACATCAGTCACGACCCCGGCGATGATCAACTGCTTGCGACCGGTTGCCTTGATCGCTTTTACAAAATCTTCGTTGTCCCAGGCGTTGATCTGGCCCGGACGGGCGATGTATGGCGCGTCGGGGAACATGGCCTTGAGTTCGGGCACCAGAGGGCCGTTGGGGCCTTGTTCGAAACTGGTGGTGAGGATGGTCGGCAGTTCGAAGAAGCGGGCCAGGTCAGCCAGGGCCATGACGTTATTCTTGAACTCGTTCGGCGAGAAGTCCTGTACCAGCGAGATCAGGCCTGTCTGATGATCGATCAGCAGCACGATGGCGTCATCTTTGTTCAGGCGGCTGTAAGGAGCGTTCTTCATTGTCAAGTCCTTTCGTCTGGGTAGGTGAGGTGTGGCGTTCAACGTGGGTTCAGATTAGTAGCTCACCGGAAAGGGAAAAAGCGCCTGACGCGCGTTTTACTGTCTCTTCACAGTGGACAATACTGTCCCAAGTGCTGCCCTCCCCAAGAATCGCCTACCCAGGAACGGCCCCGGCCTTTCCAGCCTCCACCGCAAAGCGCTTGAGCGTCGACACACTGGCAGCGGGGTCGAGCACATCCGATACCACCTGGAAGCGGGTCAGCATCTGCTGCTCGCTGAGGTCCACCGCCACATAGCCACGCTGGCGGCTGTCAAAGAATTTCACGTGGGGGTTGAGCCCCAGAATGCTGTTGAAGGCGTCGAACGGTGGTCCGCTGGAGGTTACCGAGGTGCCGACGAATTCGGTGGCGACGATGGCTGAATCCGGATTGCCTGCCTCGGCGTGCAGGTCGGTGGTCCAGAACGAATGGATACCGCCACCCCAGAACACCGGGTTGCGGGTCTGGTGGCGTTGCAGGGATGCCAGCATGCGCTCGCGTGTCGCCGCGTATCCGTCCCAGCCGTCGGTCCAGTGGCCCAGCGCCTGCGTTTTGAGATTGCGCTGTTCCAGTGGAGCGACCAGCAAGTCCTGGGCAATGACATTCCATTGTCCAGGTGACTCAGCGAAGCTGCGGTCCAGCCAGGCTTCCTGTTCCCAGCCGAGCATGGTGCGTTTCGGGTCACTCAGATCCGGGCAATCGCTGGGCGCTACGTAGCCTCGACGGCTGCCGTTGGCCTGGATGCACGCCTGTTCGGAACGATACTGCCGACCGTCGAGCACATGGAAGCGCGCCAGGCGGCCATAGTCCAGGTTTCGGTAAATACGCATGTCCGATCCTTTGGGCAGGCTGCTGGCGCGCAAGGGCATGTGCTCGTAAAACGCCTGATAAGCGGCGGCTCTGCGACGTAGAAAACTGCCCACCGGAACGTTCGGGTCCTGGGACCACTGCGCGGCGTAGTCATTCTGTACTTCGTGATCGTCCCAGGTGACGATGCTCGGCGCGCAGGCATGCAGCGCTTGCAGGTCCGGGTCGGTCTTGTACTGCGCGTATCGGTTGCGATAGCCCGCCAGGTCCATCGGGTCTGAGGTGGCATGGCGGCGCGGGAACTGTATGTTTGTGGGAGAGACGTTCATTTCATAGATGTAGTCGCCGAGAAAGAACACCATGTCAGGTCGCTCCGCAGCCAGATGCCTGTATGCGCTGAAATATCCCGCCTCCCAATGCGAACACGACACGAAGCCGAACCGTGCCGAGACCATGGCGGTTGCCTGCGGCGCAGTGCAGGCCTGACCCACGGCGCTTTGCGCGCCCAGACCTTCGAACTGATACCAATAGGGACGTCCAGGCTGCAAACCGCTCACTTCAACATGTACCGAATGGGCAAAGCGCGGTTGGGCGGTCGCTTGTCCTGTACGTACTACACGAGTCATCGCTGCATCGCTGGCGATTTTCCAGCGTACTTCGACGGGTTTTTTCAGGCCGCCATCGCCCGTGCCTGTCATCACCTGTGGCACCAGGCGTGTCCAGATCACGAAGCCGTCAGGCAGCGGGTCGCCGGATGCCACGCCCAGCGTGAACGGATAATCGACACCCGCGCTGCGGGCAAACGGGCTGAGGATCGATAGCAGCGTGGCACCGGCCATGCCGGTAATGATGCGTCGGCGATCCGGATTGAAGTCAGTCATTGCGCGGCCTCTGATCGTTCGTACTGCGAGCGCAACAGCCCGAACAGCAACATGTTCTTGAAAACACCGTTCTTCAAAAATGCCTCTTTCATACAGCCTTCATACGACAGTCCGCACTTCTCCAGCACCCTGGCGCAGGCCATGTTGTCGGCAAAGCACTGACCGGCGATGCGGTTGAGGTTCATGACGGTGAAGCCATGCACCAGCAAACCCTGCACTGCCTCGCTGGTGTAGCCTTGATTTCGGTAATCGGCACCGATCCAGTAACCCAGGTTGCCGCTACGATGCGAGGTCGACAGACGCAGTGAGACGACCCCGGTCAGCTCCCCGGTTTCCTGGTTATGAACCCCCAGGCTCAATGTTCGTCCAGCGGCAAATTGTTCCGGTGCATTGGCAATGAATGCCTGTGCATGCTCCAGGGTATAGGGCGAGGGGACTGTGGCCGTCATGCTCGCAATCACGGGGTCGTCAGCCAGTCGCGACAAGGCGCGGGCCTGTTCGGCTCGCAACGGGCAGAGCAATAGTCGTGAGGTGCGGATACTGGGTACATCGAGACGCATCCCGGGTTTTCCGTTGAGTTGAATACTCAAGAGTTGCCGCGTTTCCATGGCGGTTGTGTGACAGCCGCGAGAAACATTTTAGTGCCATCAAAAGTGCTTACAAAGGCCATGTAACAGTCATGTAAACCTAACTGATCGGTCATATTCAGTTGCTAGATTCTCGGCCTCTGACAAGAAGGGCGGATGGTATGAGAACGTGGGACGAACCTAAAAAACGCAAGGCGCACATCGAACTGATCCCGATGATCGACGTGATGATGTTCCTGCTGGTTTTTTTCGTACTGGTCAGCCTGAACGTGATTCCGGCTCTGGGGATGAAAACCCAGTTGCCGAGCGCCAGCAGTTCACAGCAGCTCAAGCCGCAGAACAAATCGATCCTGACCCTGGGCCTCAACGGCGAATTACAGCTTGATGGCAAGGCGACCACAGTCGAGGCTCTGGTGCCTGCCTTGAAGGCGCTGGAAAAGCCCGATACTAAAACCACCATTATCGTCAACAGTGACAAGGGCGTTGAGGTCGCACGTCTGGTCGAGATCATGGACACCTTGCGTCTGGGTGGCTTTACCTCGGTTTCCATTGCCACGCGTAAATCCTGACCATGTATGTCCTGTTTCGTGTACGTCAGTGGCTCGCAGGCCTGCCAGCGCTGGTGGCGCTCATCGTCATTGTGATGGGCGTGCAAACGCGGGCCCTGAAGGTAGAGCCGGTTTACGACGAGTCAGCCGTGGAGCTGGCGTTGATCGAACCCGAGCCTCCAGAGCCCGTGGTGCCGCCCGAGCCGCTTCCGGTTCAGCCTGAAGAGCCGCCGCCGCCGCCGCCCGTGGTGGAAAGCGAAGACGCCGAGCCGGCTCCGCCACCGCCCAAGCCTGTGCCTAAACCTGTCCCCAAGCCCGTGCCCAGGCCCAAGCCGGAACCCAAGCCGCGCCCGGAACCGGTGCCCAAGCCAGCCCCGGCGGTAGTAAAGCCAGCCGAGCCGGTCCAGGCCCCTAGTAAGCCTGTGGCCAGCGCTGCCGTCGCGCCGCCTCAGCCACCGGCGCAGCCGAAAGTAGACACGCAGGGCCTTGAAGGCGGCTACCTCAAAGGGCTGCGTAACGATCTGGATGGCTACAAACAGTACCCGACCGGGCGTCAGGCCTCACTGGAGCGTCCGAGCGGCGAAGTCGTGGTGTGGTTATTGGTGGATCGCCAGGGGCGAGTGCTGGACTCCGGCATTCAGACCCAGGCTTCCAGCATGCTGCTCAACCGCGCGGCAGCCAACAGTCTGCGACGCATCAAGCAAGTCAAACCGTTTCCCGAACAAGCCTTCGGCGGGCGTAGCGAACAGCGCTTCACCGCCACCTTCAACTACAGCTTGCAATAGCACTGACAAGGAACAGAGTGATGAAGTTTTCCAGAATTCACCTTGCGTTGGTCGCCGCTGGCATGAGCCACGGCATGGCCATGGCTGATTCGAGTGCCAGTGACGTCGGCACCATTGGCGTACAAGGGAAGGCGACGGTTGGCGGTGGCTACATGGTTCAGGAGGAGAGCATCAAGGCGCGCTCCACGGTAACCAAGGAGGCGCTCGACAAGCAGACCGCGACCGGGAATGCGATCGATAAGCTCAAGTACACACCGGGCCTGAATATCTCCAGTGAAGATGCCACCGGCCTGTCGGGCTTTCGCTTTACCATGCGCGGCCTCAACTCCGACCAGGTCGGGATGTCGGTAGATGGCATGCCCATCAACGACTCCGGTAACTATGCACTGTATTCCAACCTGCTGGGCGACCCGGAAAACATCGATCAGATCTTCGTCACCCAGGGCTCTGCCGAGAGTGACGGCCCGCACATCGGTTCCAGCGGTGGCAACATCGGTATTGTCACTATTCGGCCCACCAAGGAAACCGGCGCATTCGTCAAACAAAGTGCAGGCAGCAATGGCACTTACAAGACTTTTGCGCGGCTCAATACCGGAGAAATCAACGGGCTGAGCAACTGGCTGTCGATGTCTCACACCGAAGGTCAGAAATGGCGCGGCGATGGCGCGGTGCGTGCCGACAAGGTGGAGTGGAACAGCTTCTTCGACATGGGCTCGGGCAATACCGCCAACCTGATCCTCAAGTACCACGAGCAGGACAACAACAGCTACAGCCAGCTCACCAAGAGTCAGTTCCAGCAGAACGGGCGCAAGTTTGACCCTTATCCTTCGACGCCTGCGCTGGGCAGCAACGGCAAATTGTCCAGCTACTACGAGCTGGCGCAGAACCCGTTCCAGACGTTCACCGGCGTGCTCAATACCCAATTCAAACTGGCCGACAATCTGTCTCTTTCCGTCGTCCCGTATTATTTCTGGGGTAACGGCAGCGGCGTGAACAGTTCTTCCTATGCGCTCAATCGCGGCTCGAATCAGAACGGTGTGTTCGACCTGAGCAACCTGCCGACGGCGGCGGCTTATAACGCAGACGGGTCATCGACCACTGGCGTGTATTACCGGCCGTCGCGCACGCAGACCTGGCGTCCGGGCATCACCACCAAGTTGAACTGGGACGTCAACGACGAACACAGCGTACAAGTCGGCTACTGGTATGAACGCGCGCGCCAGTCGCAGACTCAGCCCTTCATCCGCCTGAAGAGCAATGGCAAGCCTGAAAGCATCCAGCCAGATTCGGACTACATGGTCGATGCCAACGGCAACGAGATCCAGGGCCGTGACCGCTATACCGTGACGCCTGCACAAAAAGTCTGGGCTCAGGACACCTGGTATTTCGCCCCGGACTGGACGCTGGTCGGCGGCCTGGCCTTCATGAACGTCGAACGTGAAGGCACCAACCACGGCAGCCTGACCGAGCGGCCGGAAAAACGCGACCAGACCTACAACAAGCTGTTGCCGAACGTCGGCCTCAAATACCAGCTGGATGAGCGCGACCAGTTGTTCTACAGCCTGTCACGCAACATGCGCGTGCCGCAGAACTACGTCCTCTATGACCCGGGCACCGGCTCCATCGACAGCAAGCCGGAGACCAGCTGGAACCACGAATTGGGCTGGCGCTACACCGAACAGGACATGACGCTGGCGGCCACACTGTTTTACCTGCAGTTCAAGGACCGTCAGGTGTCATCAAAAGACGTCAATGGCGACTTTGCCGACATCAATGCCGGTGCAGTCGACAACAGCGGTCTGGAACTGGAATGGAGTGGCCTGCTGCCGCACCATTTCAATTACTACACCTCGTACACCTACACCCGCGCCAAACAGAAAGATGACCTGACCGTCTTCAATAACGGTACCGCCATCGAACTGCCGACCAGTGGCAAGCAATTTACCAACGTGCCGAAGAACATGCTGGCCGCCAACATCGGCTACGACGACGGAAGTTATTACGGGACCTTTGGCGCCAAGCTCACCAGCAAGCTGTATGGCGACCTGACCAACGACGAAAGCATTCCGGGGCGCACCATCTTCAATCTGGGCGCAGGGATCTACCTTCCGGTGGACAAGAAAATCGTCAAGGACGCCACCTTGCGTCTGAACGTCGACAACCTGTTCGACAAGGAATACCTGGACGGCGTGTACACCACCAAAACCAACGCGGGCACTTACAGCGGTTTCCGCGATGGCGACCCGGCCTACATCGTCGGGGTCGAGCGTACCGTCACCGTTTCTCTTGAAGCCAATTTCTAATTTCATTGACCAGAGGTCCGTGCCATGGACATGAATCAGCTTCACGACATCACCTTCTATGTGATGTACGCCGCCATCGCGATAGCAATCTTTGTCGCGATTGAACGAGGCATCTACTTCGCTTACGTGCGTCGCCAGTCGCGGGCCCTGCAAACGGCACTCGGTGCTTCGGTACACAGTGAAAAGGACCTGCCGGAGACGCTGACGCGCCGGACCAGCCTGCCACTGGAAATGGTCCTGCCGGTGCTTGCGCAAAAAAATGCGCAGGGCTCGCGCAGGGATCTGGATGACGTCATCGAAACCCAGTACCTGAGCACGCGCGCGCCGCTGGCCCGCAGCCTCTGGCTGATCGAAACCATCACCACCGCGGCGCCATTGTTGGGCTTGTTGGGGACGATTCTGGGCATAATCGACACCTTCAAGGCCCTGGCCAGTGCCGGGGTGTCCGATCCCGGGCAGATTTCCGCCGGTATCGGTACAGCGCTGTTCGCGACCGGGTTGGGTATTGCCATTGCCTTGTTCTGCGTGGTCTTTCACAACTACTTTCAGGACAGCCTGGAACGCATCAACGACCAACTCAAGATTCTGCTGATCCGCGCTTCCAGCGGAGCACGTGTGCATGACGAGGCCGAGCATCCGGCTGTTTCGGCTCAACCGAAATACCGGACGGCTTGATCCAAATAGCGGCGCGTGCCTCTGGCATGCGCCATCTTGTCTGTGTCTGGCGATGAGGCTCGCAATGCCCTTTTACCCTTCATATCGTCGACTGTCCCTGAGCTACCGCGCCGTGATCGCAGCGTTACTGCTGGGCAGTTCGTGCGCGCAGGCAGACTTCGCCATCCCGGGTTTCGAACTGGTACACACCGTGCCGGTCGGGTCTGGCCTGCAGACGCCTGACCTGCGAGCACCCGGCGAGGTCTGGCGCGAGCTGTTTGACGGGGCTCGCGAGCGTATCGACATCGAACAGTTCTATGTCGCAGACCACGCAGGCTCGGTCATGGACAAGGTGCTTGAAAGCCTGACGGCAGCCGGGCAGCGCGGAGTGAAGATCCGTTTTCTGCTGGAGGAAAAAGGTCTGAAACTTTCCGACCCGCAGACCCTTGAGCGACTGCGCGCGATCCCCAACCTCACCTTGCGCGTACTGCCCTACGCAAAACTCACGGGCAGCGGCATCATTCACGCCAAATTCCTGGTCGTGGATGGCCGACAGGCGTTCATCGGCAGTCAGAACTTCGATTGGCGCTCACTGGAGCACATCCACGAAACCGGCCTGCGCATTGACGAGCCGACCGTCGTGAGCCAGACGCAGGCCATATTCGATCAGGACTGGCTTGCCCAGGCGGCCATTACCGAGGGCAAACCGGTGCCGTTGCCGCGCCCGATCAATAGCGCATTGCCTGACGGCAACTACCTGATCGCCAGCCCGCAGCGCTATAACCCGCCAGGTGTCGTCGACTCCCAGGCCGAACTGCCGCGTTTGCTGGCGCAAGCCAAAAGCGAGGTTCGTGTCCAGTTGCTGGACTACGCGCCCCTGTCCTACGGGCCCGACAAAACCCGGCCTTACTATGCGGTCATCGATAATGCCCTGCGCAGCGCAGCCGCCCGCGGTGTGTCGATAAAACTCATGGTGTCCGACTGGAACACCGGCATGCCCGAAGTCGCCTACCTCAAAAGTCTGGCCCTGGTGCCCAACGTGCAGGTGCGCATCGTCACACTGCCGATGGCCGAGCAGGGTTTTATCCCCTATGCACGCGTGATCCACAGCAAGACCATGGATATTGATGATCAGGTTGCCTGGGTAGGCACCAGCAACTGGCTGGGCGGCTACCTCGACAACTCGCGCAATCTGGAAGTGGTGATGCACGATAGCTCGATGGCCAGGCGCATCGGCCAACTGCACGAGCAGCTTTGGGATGGGCCGTACGCCAAACCCATCGACATCAATCGCGACTACCCGGAACCGCATCCGGGTCAGTTGAATGCAGCTCCCCACTAGGTCTCAACGCCCGCTTCAGCCACAATGACGCCTTTCACCCACCAGCCTGCTGCGGGCTGTAAACGGATTGGTGCTACTGATGATGCTCTCTTTCAAGCCATGGTTGCGGGGCCTGGCGCTGGTTTTGCCTCTGGCTGCGTTGCTGACCGCGTGTGACAAGTCCGACAAATCCGACAAGCCGGTGACGCCGCCTGCGCCGCCGCACACCACGTATAGCCAGGCTGGCTGGGACGCGCTGCCGGCGGTGTCGGACGCGGATTTGCAGGCCGGTTTTGCCTCGTGGCGCAGTGCGTGTGTCCGTTTGAAGGCCGATGCGGTGTGGGGGGCGACGTGTGCGGCGGCTGCGAGTCTTGCGGCTGCACCGGATGTTGCGCAGATCCGCACCTTTTTGCAGGAGCAGTTGCAGGTCTACAGCCTGCGCGCCGACGGGGGCAGTGCCGATGGTTTGATCACCGGTTATTACGAGCCTGTCTATCCGGGCAGTCTGACTCAGACCGCCACGGCCAATGTGCCGGTGTATGGCATTCCGGACGATCTGATCGTGGTCAATCTGGACAGCATTTATCCCGAGCTAAAAGGCAAGCGTCTGCGCGGTCGGCTTGAGGGGCGGGTGCTCAAGCCTTACGACGACGCTGCAACGATCAGCACGCAGGGCTTGAACGCGCCGGTGATTGCCTGGCTGACCGACCCGATGGATCTGCAATTCCTGCAGATTCAGGGCTCGGGGCGCGTGAGTCTGGAAGATGGCTCGCAGCTGCGTCTGGGCTATGCCGATCAGAACGGTCGTCCGTATCGCGCGATTGGTCGCTGGCTGGTAGAGCAGGGGCAGTTGAAGAAGGAAGACGTGACCATGGGCAGCATCGCAGCCTGGGCCAAGGCGCATCCGGAGCGGATCGGCGAACTGCTGGCGAGTAATCCCAGCTACGTGTTTTTCGCCCGTAACCCCGACAGTAATGAAGGCCCGCGCGGCTCGCTGAATGTGCCGCTGACCCCGGGCTATAGCGTGGCCATCGACCGCAAGGTGATTCCGCTGGGCAGTCTGCTCTGGCTCTCGACGACGCGGCCGGATGGCAGCAGCGTGGTGCGTCCGGTCGCTGCCCAGGACACGGGCGGTGCGATTGCCGGTGAAGTACGCGCCGACCTGTTCTGGGGGACCGGCGACGAGGCGGGCAAGCTGGCTGGCGACATGAAGCAGAAAGGCAATATCTGGCTGTTGTGGCCCAAGGGCATGCCGTTGCCTCAGTCCGCAGAAACAGCTCCTGCAGCCACCCCGGCTGCTGTCAGTCACTGAAATCCCTTCACCTCGATAGCTACCGTCCTGCTCAATGGATAGGTAGCTATCTTCTTCATGCACCCGTTTTCCTTCCAAATACGCTTGAGATAGCGAAATGCAATGGGGCGAGAGTGCTGCCAACAGCGCCGCCAGAGCCATCGGTTTGCAGGTGAAAAAAGCCGGCATAAAGGCCACTTCATAGCGTCAATTCCAGATTTAGACGTTACCCATTGCCGAGTGCCCCGGCGGACTCGACTGGTTGCCGTCGTCATTACAACCTGCGCCGTAAAGCGTGGCCGCCACGCAGATCACCGAGCTTGCCAATGAATCGACGGAGACAGCAAGCTGCCCAACGTCGCGCTGATCGGCACGTCGTTCTCGCGCAATTCGGGTTTTGTCGGTTTTCTACAGCGCGCACTCGGCGCCCCGATTGGCAACGTTGCCAAGGACTGCGGCGAGCTCTTGGCAACGTTGCCAACCTTTACTTTGACAACCCGGCCTTCCGCCAGACGCCGCCCAAACCGCTTATATGGGAAATTCCCGAGTGGGATCTGCAGACCATTTATGGGAGGGTCGACAAGTTAGATGTACCTGTAAAATAAAGCTCGGGCATACCCTGTTCGAGACAGGGTTACGATTATCAAGTCTCAGATGGAGGAACGCCCGGCTGAAGCCGGGCGTTCTTTAAATAGTGTAACTTTTATTCAAAAGAATATTTTTTTTCGGCGATGAAAGCGGGCTCCTTCCAGCTGGGTCCTTTAGACGTGCGACCATTTGCATCTAAAGCCAGAATGCCCTCACGGAAAAGTCGGGTGTAAGTTCCCCAAAGCTCACCGGACTGAAGCGCCTCAAATTTATAAGTGGTGTACAGTCTGTCTATCCGTGGTTGGGACGTAGTTAGAGCCAGGACTGCCAATACATCTGCCACGGTTTCGTTAATGATAATGTCTCTGATGTGGGTCATTTCATTGGCCTCTCAATGCGTCAGCATGATCTTGTTTGTCACCAGCCGATTGAGCCGCTTCGGTGTAAAGAAAATCACGATTTTCGTTAATTCTATAATCCTCAAGGGCTGCCGTATGAGCGTTATTCCATACGTTACCTTGCACGCCATCAGCCACCCCCAGTGCCCTGTAACGTTCTAATTCCCTGAGCTCGTGGGTGTAAAATCTTTTATCAGTATCCGTCACGGCTAACTCGCCGCGCAAAATTTTTTCCAGACGATCAATCATTATAGTATTTGCATCTGATGAGCCGAATCGGCCTGTGTGCAGCTTAACGAGATCAATGCCGTCCTGAGTGACTGAGGCGGTTGTCCAGTCAAGGTTTTGGGTGGGGCCGCCCGCTTTTTCAGGATCGTACATTCGACCGCTATGCTCTCCTTTGGTTGTTGCCCCTTCATAGGGGCTGTTGAACACCACATAGACCGGAGGCAGACCCGAATTTAACGGATAAACGTAAATGGCGTCCCGAATATCCATCTGGCTGGTGCCGGATAAAGGTTCGGCTTTCACCTCGATAGGCTCCAGTGTAATTCCAGCGTACGCCGGAGTTTCGACTGGTTGCGCCACCGTCGTCGTTGAGCTGTTTCCAGGTGCTGCGATTGGAAACGTCAAGGTGATGGGCGGGGTGTCCGAAGTGGTAAAGGTGTAGGCGTTGGCCACTGGGTCCAGTATCAGAGCCCTCACAGGCACCTTGGGAGAAAATCCGCCTTCGGCTTGTGTTGCCACGACTGAATACTTCGACTGATCGCCGTAAATTCTATAGGGCATATCGACCGTTCCACCCGTTGCCGCCACGTCATTCAAGGCGTCGGGCAGATCAGGCATCAGAACCCTGGCCGGAAGGTCCAGCATTCTTTCCGGTAACTCTCCATTGCCAAGCGAAGGGGAGTACAGCAACGTGCCGATGCCTACGGCTGTGGTAGAGCTGACAGCCGTGCCTGCGAGAGCCGTTAATATTTCGATAGCGGCTTGAATGGTAGCGTCCAGAAAGAGACCGGATCCTGCTGTAACGGAAATGACTCCTGCAACTGCACCCAACTGCGGTGTACCCGCTTCCGGGAGCCTGAGCGTCTTGCCCGCTTCTAGCGCTTGAGCTTCTGCCGTCACGCGCGCGTGCTCGTCAGCGTCACGCTGGGCCTGCGTCTCTGCCTCCATACGAGCTTGTTCAGCCGCTTCGGCAGCTACTCGGCGAGCTTCTGCTTCGGCAGCAAGAAGAGCCTGCTCATCCGCTACTCGCTTGGCTTCAGCCTCCACTGCAACTCGGGCTTGTTCAGCGGTTTCGGCAGCAAGTCGAGCGTGCTCTGCAGCTTCAACGGCAAGCCTCGTCGACTCGGTTTCTGCCGCGATACGTGCGTCCTCCCTGGCCTGCGCTGCAGCAATAGTATGGCTCAGTGATACAGACCTCTCTGTGAGCATCCTGATTTTCTCTTCAAGAATTTTTGCTCTGTAGGCTGCTGTAACTGAGGCTTCCCAGCTTTTATAAACGTCAAGGGGAGAGCCCAGGTCTCTTCTTGTTTGAAAGATATTTAAAAAATCCACAGCGTTTTTTTTAATATCTACCGCCAATGCATGCCTGCCAAAGAAAGCATGAGCGCCTTCGTTACTCTTGGCTAACTCAGCAGCGCGCTGTGAAATCAGGCTGTCCACCACGTTTTTTTCAATCGTAGACTTTTCTAACTCAGAGAAGGGGTAATCTCCTACGCCGGCAGAAATTTCCGCGTCAACGTCAGCCGGAAGGAGGGGCAAAAAGTCTATGTAAGACTGATGGATGTTTTGCTGTGTTGAAGAGGCCGTCACGATAATGGATATCGTGTACTGCTCGTTTCTTATACCCCTTTTACTGAAGAATGCATCCAGCTCATGGTTTGCAGGAATAGTGCCGTCCCATCGCAGCGGTCTGGCGATTACTCCGGCTCCTGACAGCGGGCCTAATGGCCTGGGCAACGGCTGGCCAGGTGTTACGATTGTGGGTGGAAGAGTAATGACGTTTTGCGGCATGTGCTTATCCTTAAGGTTTAAATCGCCGAATAATATCTCCTTGATATTAGGTAGTATTAATAGGCACGAAGTGCGGTACATAGGTATAGGTAGTTGTTTTTTTGTTCAGGCTTTCAGGCACGCAATTGAAACGCATGCTGGTGTAGGACTGGTCAGCGGCCGCACGTAGTGTTGCCGGTTTTGTAATCCATCGCAGTGTTAAGGCGTTACTTCTGGTGCTGAATGCATTGGTCGCGGCGTACGTTGCTTTGAACCCATGGGACAGCAAGAGCCCCCCATAATCGAGCTAACCGTTCAGCCAGTTCACCCCAAACGCGGATCAACCACAAAATCCAGCTCTTTGGCCGTCGCCACAACCGCCCTGAACTCCGGGTGCTGGACGTTGAGCAGGTAGTTGGACTCGCGCGGAATGATCACGCTGGGCACGGCCAGTGCCAGGCTTTGACGCGAGGCAAGCCAGTCGTCGCCGAACGAGGCGGTTGCCGGTGGTGCAGGCTCTTCGCGCCAGTCGCGGGGCAGGGTGTCCGGGCGTGCATTGAGGACGTGCTCCTCGGCAATCTGCAGTTCAAGCATCGTGTAGTGCTGAGCCACAGTCGCGTTGTTCAGGTGCACCAGCACTTCCAGCAGGGCCAGTGACTCGCTGCCCGCGCAGTACACGCAGGCGTTGCCCTTGCTGTTCCAGCGTCCGCCATAGAGCTTGGCGCCTTCGCCGTCGAAGGCCTGCGTCAGCCATTTGCGCTTGACCAGTCGATAGACCGCTATCACGCCACGACCCCGTGTTCCAGGCGGCCGATCAGGTCAAGCACTGCCTGAGCCTCTGCCGAGGTCGCGAGCATTTCCAGCGGCCTGCGATTGCCCAGCCCGTAGACCGGGTTGGCCAGCCACAGGCGAGTCGCTTCGGCGTCGTTTTCGAACAGGTCCAGCGCCGCCTTGTACACCGCTGCCAGGCGGAACAGCCGATCGCTTTCCTCGGCATTGAAGCGGCGCACCTTGAGACGTCGCTGTAAGGTCGCCGGCGCGATGCCCAGATGTTCGGCCAGGGTCGAGCGGTTCAGGTCGGTGTAATGCGCCAGACGTTCGAAGACTTCATATGGCAAACCGTCATGCAGCGCCGAGTACAGCCGCGCGCCTCGTGCGGGAATGCCCAGGTGTTGCCAGAAATCGTCCTGCCGGGGCAGTGCTGGATGATAGTCGCGTATGGGCAGAGACATGGCACACCTGTCTATCGAGTGATCGCTATTAAATCTATCACTTGATAATAGGCTGGTTTGGGTGGTCGCGGTAGTGATTTGCAGCAACAGAAAGCGACTTAAATTACAGAAACTGCAAACATCGCCGACTTAAGGCTATAGGTTTAGTTTGAATGTTGCTGATCGAGCGTTATAGGCTCAGTCTCAGTCGATTTCGATAGTGCTGTCGAACGTATACGTGCTGTCCGCCGTTGTCAGCCTGATTTTTTTGCAGTGAGAACCACACGATGTCCACGCTTGCACTATTGATATGCGATGACTCGAACATGGCGCGAAAGCAGCTGTTGCGCGCGCTACCTGAAGACTGGGATGTGTCGGTCACGCTGGCCACCCAGGGGCAGGAAGGCCTGGAGGCGATTCGTAAAGGTCAGGGCCAGGTGGTCCTGCTCGACCTGACCATGCCGGTGATGGACGGTTACCAGACGCTGACGGCGATTCGTGCCGAAAACCTCGACGCCAAGGTGATTGTGGTGTCGGGCGACGTGCAGGACGAAGCCGTGCGTCGGGTCATGGAGCTGGGCGCGCTGGCGTTTCTGAAAAAACCTGCCGACCCGGACGAACTGAAAAGCACACTGGAGCGCCTTGGTCTGCTGGGCAAGCCTGCGGTGTCGCCGGTTGCACTGCCGGCCCTCAACAACAAGGGCGGGGTGATCAGCTTTCAGGATGCGTTCCGCGAAACCGTCAACGTCGCCATGGGCCGTGCAGCGGCGTTGCTGGCCAAGGTACTGGGTGTCTTTGTGCAGTTGCCGGTGCCCAACGTCAACATGCTCGAAGTTGGCGAGCTGCACATGGCGCTGGCCGATGCGCACAGCGATCAGCGCCTGACTGCGGTGTGTCAGGGCTACATCGGTGGCGGTATTGCAGGCGAGGCGCTGCTGATTTTCCACGACTCGGAAATTTCCGGTATCTCGCAGCTGATGGGCGGCGATCACTCCGACAGTTCCGACATGGAGATGCTCCTCGACCTGTCCACGATCCTGATCGGTGCCTGCCTGAGCGGTATTGCCGAGCAGATCGACATCGCCTTCTCGCAAGGCCACCCACAATTGCTGGGCGCGCAGGGTGGCATCGACGAGCTTATCCGTATCAATCAGCAGCGCTGGAAAAAGACCCTGGCGGTTGAAATCAGTTACAGCGTGGAAGGCCATAACATTCACTTCGATCTGTTGATGCTGTTCACCGAAGATTCGGTCGAGCTGCTTACCAAAAAACTCGCCTACATGATGAGCTGACCCATGAGCAACGCTATCGAAATCAACGAGCTTCATTGGTTGCTGGCCGTCACGCAGAACATTGACGTAGGCATTGTGGTGCTGGACCTGAACTACCGGGTGACGGTCTGGAATACCTTCATGGAAAACCGCTCCGGTGTGGTGCCCTATGTGGCAATCGACAAGACCTTCTTCGAGTTGTTTCCGGAGGTTAACCGCCAATGGCTGAGCAAGAAAATCGATAACGTCGTGACCCTTGGCACACCGGCGTTCACCATCTGGGAACAGCGGCCGTATCTGGTGCGCTTCAAAAATTACCAGCCGATCACCGGGCACGAAGAGTTCATGTACCAGAACACCACGCTGTTTCCGCTGCGTTCAACCACCGGGGCGATCAGCCATGTGTGCCTGGTGATCTATGACGTCACCGACGTGGCAGCCAACCGCAATCAATTGCAGGCAGCCAATGACAAGCTGCAGCAACTGTCGGGTGCTGAACAAAAGTAAACGGCTGTCTGGCTCGTCGGGGCAGCAAAACCGCACTGCGGGCTTGATCCCGCTCGTGCTAGGATCGCGATTTTTCCGCTGACGCTCAGGGACATCATGCGACCTCAAGCCACCCTCACTGTTTTGCCTGTCGAGCGCCCGCTGGTCGGGCGCGTCAGCCCGCCGGGCTCCAAGTCGATCACCAACCGCGCATTGTTGCTGGCCGGGCTGGCCAAAGGCACCAGCCGCCTGACCGGCGCGCTGAAAAGTGACGACACCCGCGTGATGTCCGAAGCACTGCGTCTGATGGGCGTGCAGGTCGACGAGCCGGATGACAGCACCTTTGTGGTCACCAGCAGCGGGCACTGGCAGGCACCGCAGCAGGCGCTGTTTCTCGGCAACGCCGGGACCGCAACGCGCTTTCTGACCGCTGCACTGGCCAACTTCGAAGGCGACTTTGTGGTCGACGGCGACGAGTACATGCGCAAGCGCCCGATCGGTCCGCTGGTCGATGCCTTGCAGCGCATGGGCGTGGAGGTCAGCGCACCCAGTGGTTGCCCGCCGGTGGCCATCAAGGGCAAGGGCGGTCTTGAGGCCGGTCGTATCGAAATCGACGGCAATCTGTCCAGCCAGTATGTGTCGGCACTACTGATGGCCGGTGCCTGTGGCAAGGGGCCTGTGGAAGTGGCGCTGACAGGCAGCGAGATCGGCGCGCGTGGTTACCTCGACCTCACGCTGGCGGCCATGCAGGCCTTCGGCGCCGAGGTTCAGGCCATCGGCGACGCCGCCTGGAAAGTCTCGGCTACCGGCTATCGCGCGACGGATTTCCACATCGAACCGGATGCCTCGGCGGCCACCTACCTGTGGGCTGCGCAGGCCCTGACCGAGGGCGCTATCGACCTGGGCGTGGCCAGCGACGCGTTCACTCAGCCTGATGCACTGGCCAGTCAGATCATCGCCAGCTTCCCGAACATGCCGGCCGTGATCGACGGCTCGCAAATGCAGGACGCGATTCCGACGCTGGCGGTACTCGCCGCCTTCAACCGTCAGCCAGTGCGCTTTGTCGGCATCGCCAACCTGCGGGTCAAGGAATGTGACCGTATTTCAGCACTGTCCCACGGTCTGTGCGCCATCGCACCGGGCCTTGCGGTAGAAGAGGGCGACGATCTGCTGGTGCACGCCAACCCGGCGCTGGCAGGTACTACGGTAGATGCCTTAATCGATACCCACTCCGACCATCGCATCGCCATGTGTTTTGCGCTGGCAGGCTTGAAGATCGCCGGTATCCGTATTCTCGACCCCGATTGCGTCGCCAAGACCTACCCAGGCTACTGGGATGCGCTGACCTCATTGGGTGTAACCGTCCAGCGCTGACCGCAGGCGCAGCGGCCGTTTTTCAAATCCCGAAAAACGGCTGCATCATCCGCGCCAGCAGCCCGTGAAAGCGCAGCCTTGATTCCGTCGCCAGCACGCAGATGCATTCGCGGTCAGGGTAGGCGACGGGCTGGTGCTGGATGTGGCTGTCCAGATCGGCTACGTCATTGAGCCCGAACGCTCCCTGTATGTCATGGTACGCGCCCTTGAGCACCATGGTCATCTCGCCGCTGTCGTGGCTGTGTACCGGCATGCTGACACCGGGGGCGATTTTCAGCAGCATCAACTTGCCTTGTTCAATACCTTGCGCACGTACTCGTTGCACGCCAGGAACCAGTGTTTTCCACTTCAGTGTGCTAAGATGTCGACCGAAATGCGCGTGCATGCAGACAGGTAACAAATCCGGGTCATGATTGGCTGCCGGCATCGAATACATTGCCGGTTCAGCGCCCGCTTGCTGTTCATCAAGACGCGCGAGCATTGCCGACCTGCCCTTGAGCGGCACCACGCTGCTGATGTGCTGCTGCATCAACACACCGCCAATCTCTTCGGCCTGCCTGAGTCGCGCACGGCACTCTGCACAGCGCTCAAGGTGCGCCGCAGTCACCACCGCGAGCACCTGCGACAGCGCTCCCGCTGCATAGCTGACCAGAGTCGCGTCATCCGGATGATGTCGTGGGCTCATCATGATTCCTCTATCCGCGAACGCAATTTTTGAAACGCCAGGCGCAGGCACGATTTCACCGTGCCCAGTGGCATACCAAGGCGTTCGGAAATTTCCCGATGGCTGAGCGCTTCGAAATACGACATGCGCAACACCCGGGCCTGGTCGGTGGGCAGGTTCTGAATGGCAATGTTCAGTTGTTGCTCCTGGCGCTGGCTGTAATCGAGCGTTCGATCTACCGGGGCCTCCAGGCGCTCGAGTTGTTCCAGCGAATTCTGCACCTGCACCCAGCCGCGGTCCTTGCGCACGCTGTCGATGTACAGATTGCGGGCAATGCGAAACAGCCATGTTCCCAGGCTGGCCTTGGTCGGGTCGAAGGAGTCGGCCTTGTACCACAGCTTGAGCAGCACTTCCTGCACCAATTCTTCAGCCTGCCCCTCCGGCACATTCAGCCCGGTCAGATAACGCAATAAGCGCGGCGCGAAGTAATCGTAGATGCGCATGAAGCTTTCGCGGTCCCTCTGGCGGGCCACGGCGGTGACTTCATCAATCCAAAGTCGGGTTATTGTCGATTCGCTGTGAGAGGGGGACAAGTGACAGAAGGTCCTGAGACTGGCAGTAGTGCGCATGATCCACCTTCTGATCACCATTGTCTGGTTTTGGTTCGCAATGCAGAGGTGTTACGTAACGGGATGGGGAGTGGATCACAGCAATTGATAAAGGAGGGCCGGAGTTTGCCGGTAGAAACATTTCCGGTGTTCAGTTATGCCGTGGACAACAGAACCGGTAGAGCCGAATTACGCCTGCTCGACAGCCTGACAAAACAAAACTGAGAGAGGCTCGTAAAAAGGCACCACATGGAGGGGCTGTGTTGTGCGTGCCCCTCAATGTGGTGCGGTGCCCGCTAACCTCATCGAAAGGCTTGGGCGAGTGGCGTCGGGTTTTTGCAGGCTGGCATTGACGGAGTGTCCGGTCTTGCGGCCATTCGCTGCCACTATCATTTCTAACAGTAGAACACTGAGGGCGGTCTGTTTAATCTGAACGCTGGACGCTATCCAAGTCAGGGAGACAATCATGGATACTCACGTTGCGCGCGGTTCATATTCGCAGGTCACGCTGGCCACTCTGTTACTGATCATCTTTTGTATGGGGCTTTTTTTTGCGCCGGAGCGAGCTCAGGCTATAAACCTGGCGGCCTGTCCGATAGGGACTCACACCGCAAATTGGTCGCCAGGAGTGACCAATACCGCCAAGCCTACCGACGTGTTGACGACAAGCAATTGGGGGCCGTGTGTTTTACCTGCATTTCCTCAAGTGGTCAGCGCTTCGTCGATCCAAAGCTTTCAGGCACCGTTATCCTGTCAGTCTTTGCTGCTGCAAACGTCCAATGTTGTATGGATCATTACCTGGAACGATGGGGTGACCAGCACCTACACGTTCAATACGAGTTTCAATACTGTAGGCGGTCTGATTACAGCCGTGCTGGGTACAGGGACAATTACAGATGGCCGTTTCAAGAACGCCATTGCGGTGAGTACATTTGAACTGGGTAATATTCAGGCCACGTTGAACAACAGCTGCAGCACTACGGGCGGAGTTAACGGTGTCAGCGGTCTTTCAACACTGGTGATTACCCCGTAACGACAGGCGTGGAGCATGCCCGCATAAAGCCTGCTACAAGGGCTTGTAATGCAGACTGACCCTCAACTCCATCGACTCCCCCTGACGTAATAGGCTCAATCCCGGCCGCCCGGGCAAATGATGTGCGTTGACTGGGTGGCTGACCGGCTCGAAGCAGAAGAAACCCAACCCTGGCGGGCAGAACACCAGAAAGTATTCGCTGCCGGTGACTTGGCAGTGCAGCTCATAGCCCAGATCCGGCTGGCTGATGATGCTCAGGCCATCCCAGCCAGTGAAACCGTTGTCCAGACGTGTGTCTGGCAGCGCGTTGCCGTGTCGGAAGTCCCATTCGGCGGGCAGGTCCTGCAAGGCGCTGGGCAACCCGGCTTCGTCGCACAGCCATACCTGCGCAGCCGTGGCCTGCAAGCGTGTGTGAGGCGTGCGCGGCAGGTAAGGGTGCAAGCCCAGCCCGTGCCAGGCGGCACGACTGTCCAAGTGGGTAGTGGTCAGTTCGATGCTCAACTTGCCGTCTTGCAGGGTGTAGCGCAGTTGCGCGAGGTAGGCGAACGGCGTCTGGCTGTCGAGTTGCAGGCAGACCTGCTCTGCGGTCTGCTCGATAACCGTCCAGACTTGTTGCCAGGCGCTGCCATGAATCGGCAACGGGTCGTTGGCGCTGTTGGGGGCCAGTGCGAGCCAGCCATCCGGGGTCTCGAAACCGCCGTTGCCGATCCGGTTCGACCACGGCGCCAGCGGGTAGCAGGCCAGTCGGCGAGGTGTACCGGCAGCCAGTGCCTGTTCGTCGCTCGGGCGCAGCAGGGGGTGCCCACTGGCCAATACGGTCCAGTTGACGATACTGCCACCGATGTAGGGGGCCAGAGTGAGGCGGGTCAGGCCATCTTCAAGGGTCAGTACGTTCGCGGGCATGATGCAGGACCTTCGTGGGTGACGGACTGGATGGTTGAGAGGCAGGTAGTGTGGCGCGCCGCCAGGTCAGCAGGACGATACCGCTGACGACGATCAGCCCGCCGATGACCTGGCCCTTGCTGAGCAACTGATCAAGAATCAGCCAGCCGAATAACAGGCTTGCCACCGGCTCGATGTTCATCACCGGCGCATTGCGGGCGATGTCCAGCCGCGCCATGCAGATGAACAGCAGCGAAAAGCCCAACCCGTACAGCACCACTAGACTGGCCAGAGCAGTCCAGCCGATGCGGCTTGCCGGCAGATCCACTCCACCGGGCAGCAGGCCACTGGCACCGGCCAGCGCAGCCGCCGCGAACACCACGACCATGGTCAGCATACTGCGCACCGTGCCGCGCATGCTGGCCAGTTTGTTGTCGGTGATCCACAGCGCAAAGGCGAACACCACTGCTGCGGTAAACGCATAGGCGATACCTTCCAGCCACTGCGGTTCGCTGCTGCCTGGGTTTGAAAGCCGCTGCGGCACATCCAGCGCCAGCGTCAGGCCGAACAGAATCAGTGCCATCAGGCCAGCGGCACGTCGCGTGGGCCTGGCACCGCCGAGTGCCCAGGTCAACAGCGCCAGCAGAATCGGCGAGACGTTGACCACCAGCAATGCCAGCGCCACCGGAATACGGGCCACCGCCGAGTAGATGCAAAAACTCTGAGTCGCGATCAGCAAGCCCAGAAGCAATTGCCAGCGCCAGGTGCTGGCAGGAAGACTGAGCTTTTCACGTTGCCAGAGCACCAGGCTGACCAGCACCAGCAGGGTGACGCCGGAGCGGCAAAGAATAGCCAGCAGCAAGCCGGTGTCATGATCGAAAGCGATGCGTGCCGCAATGTGGTTGCCGGCAAACGAGCAGGCCAGCAATGCCAGGATCAGCACGGCAATGTGGCGGGGAAACAGGGCAGGGGCAGACATATGCAACCAGCCTCCTTGGCTGGACAACAGAGGTGCATACCGGAGCGGTTTCAAGCGCTCCGGTAGCGCGTTGCAGCTGGAGACGTTAGAGCACGACGCTCGGCAGCCACAGTGAGATGGCGGGAATGTAGGTGACCAGCATCAGCACCAAAAACAGCGCGACGTAGAACGGCAGCAAGGCTTTCACGGTGGCTTCGATGGTGACTTTGCCCACCGCGGCACCGACGAACAGCACCGCACCCACCGGTGGTGTTATGAGCCCGATCCCCAGATTCACCAGCATGATCATGCCAAAGTGCACCGGGTCCACGCCGACACCGACGATGACCGGCAAAAGGATCGGGGTCAGGATCAGAATCAGCGGGGCCATGTCCATCACGGTGCCCAGCAGCAGCAACATGACGTTGATGCACATCAGGATCACGTAGCGGTTATCTGACAGGGTCAGGAATGCCGTGGTGATCTTCATCGGGATTTCCATCAGCGTCAGGATGTAACCGAAGCTGGCGGCAAAACCGATCAGAATCATCACGATGGAAATGGTCCGTGCAGCCCGGTGCATCAGTTTGGGCAGATCGCGCCATTTGTAGTCGCGGTAGATGAACATGGTGACGAAGAATGACCAGAGCACAGCAATGGCAGCCGACTCGGTGGCGGTGAAAATCCCCGACAGAATGCCGCCGAGAATGATGACCATGGCCATCATGCCCCAGAGCGCATCACCGGCAATTTTCAGCGCTTTACGCAGCGGAATCACTTCACCCTTGGGGTAGTTGCGTCTGCGCGCGAAGATCATGCACAGGCCCATCATCACTGCGCTGAGCAACAGCCCCGGCATGATCCCGGCCATGAACAGCGAAGCAATCGATACCGTGCCGCCTGCCGCCAGGGAATAGAGCACCGAATTATGGCTGGGTGGCGTCAGCAGGGCCTGAACCGAACCGCTGACGGTCACTGCCGTCGAGAAGTCCCGAGGATAGCCGTTGCGTTCCATTTCCGGGATCAGCACCGAGCCTACCGACGCGGTATCGGCCACCGAAGAGCCCGAAATCGCGCCGAAGAAGGTCGAGGCCACAATGTTGACCAGCGACAGCCCGCCGCGCACGAAACCCACCAGCACAGCGGCAAAGGCGACCAGCCGTCGGGACATGCCGCCTTCGGCCATGATTGCCCCGGCCAGCACGAAGAATGGAATTGCCAGCAGCGAAAACTTGTTCACGCCGCCCGCAATCTGAATCATCAGTGCATCGGCCGGAATATCGATCCACCAGGCGCCGATCAGGGCCGAAAGCCCCAGAGCATAGGCGACAGGCATGCCGATGAGGATCAATGCGATGAAGCTGCCCAGCAGTATAAAAGCGTCCATTTATGCGGCACCTTCGCTTTCTTCAATGGCATCGAAGCGCATCACCGCGCGATGACTCTGGTCGCCCAGAAACAGTCTTTCCAACACGAAAATCAGGGTCACGATGCCGCCAATGGGGATTGGCAGGTAAGTGATGCCGACCCTCAGAAACGGCAGTTCACCGACGAACTGATTCCACGTGGTGGCGCACAGCTTGAAGCCCTTGAAGATCATGAACAGGGCCACGATCGCCATCAGGATTTGCACCGCCAGGGCGACAAGGCGACGTACCTGCTGCGGCGTGCGGTCCACGGCCATCGAAACCGCCATATGCGCACCGGCGCGATAGCTGGCTGCTGCACCGAAGAAGGTAAATACCACCATCAGCAGAATGGCCGTGGGTTCCGGCCAACTGGAGCCGCTGCCGAGTATGTAACGGGCAAAGATGCCCCAGGGGATGATCAGGGTCATGATCAGCACCGACAGACCGGCAATGCCGATGCAGACCCGATAGATCGTGTCGTTGATGCGCAATAGGGTATTTTTCATAAGGCTCACCACTGCGGCGGCGAACGAGCTGGTGCTCGTTCCCGCTGCGTAATCGGACAGGCTTATTGGGCCGCTTGGGGGTTGCTCGCAGCCAGTGCCGGATTGGTCTGGACCGCTTCGATGCGGCTGATCAAATCCTTGTAGGGCGCACCGAATTTGTCACGCACCGGCTGGGTGGCGTCGTAGAAGGCTTTCTTCTGCTCGGGCGTCAGCGTGATGAACTCCACGCCTGCTGCCTTGAGTTTGGTTTCCGCGTCGGCCGAAGACTTGTCCCACAGCGCGCGCTCTTCCATCTGAGCTTCACGCGCGAGCTTTTTCACCAGCGCCTGTTGCTCCGGGTTGAGCTTCTCCCAGGTGGCTTTCGCCATCACGATGGGCTCGGGCAGAATCAAGTGCTCGGTAATCGTGAAGAACTTCGCGTTCTGGTAGTGGTTGTGCTGGAAATAGGTCGGCGGGTTGTTTTCCGCACCATCGATCACGCCGGTTTGCAGGGCGCTGAAGATTTCGCCGGTGGCCATGGCGATGCCGTTACCGCCCATGTCGTTGATGGTTTCGATGAATACCGGATTGCCCTGAACACGGATCTTCATGCTTTTAAGGTCGGAAATCTGGCGTACCGGTTTCTTCGTGTACAGGTTGCGTGTGCCGCCATCCATCCAGGCCAGTGCGACCATGTTGAATTGCGAGTTGGTGATCTTGTCGAGAATTTCCTGGCCGATCTCGCCGTCGATAATCGTGCGCATGTGCGCTTGATCACGGAACACAAACGGCAGGTTGAAGACGTTGACGTCCGGAACTACCGGGCCGACGATACCCAGGCTGACGCGAGTCATCTGCACGGCACCACTCTGGACCTGTTCAACGACTTCCTTCTCGGAACCGAGCACGCCACCCGCGTACATCTTGAAACTGATCTCGCCCTTGGACTGTTCTTCGAGTTTCTTGCCCATGTTCTGCTCCGCCACCACCGGCGCGTAGCCTGCGGGGTGAACCTCGGCGAACTTGATTTTGACTTCTGCCTGGGCCATGCCTGACACGCAGAAGGCCAACGGAAGTGCAGCGATGAGAAGCTTGCGTTTGAAATCCATGGATATCTCCGATGTTGTTATTTTTGGTCGAGCTATGGGATTTTCGGTGGGCACTGTCAGCCCTGAAACACGGGTTCCTCCAGGCCTTTGACGCCAGGCCGCAGGGCGAACACACCACCGGCCAGTGGCTGATCGCCAATATCGCCACCCGGACGAATCGACGTCACGAACAGGGTGTCCAGGTTGGGGCCGCCAAAGGCGCACATGGCCGGTTTTTTGACCGGCACGACCAGCGAGCGGTCGAGTTTGCCGTTGGGCGTAAAGCGGTGGATCAGGCCTGCGTCATTGCCACAGATCCAGTAGCAGCCGTCGGCGTCGATCGCCGCGCCGTCAGGGCGACCCAGGTGATGATTCATGTCGACGAACAGACGGCGATTGTGTGGCGTACCGCTATCTGTGTCGTAATCGAAAGCCCAGATCTTCTGCACGCTGGGATGCGAGTCGGACAGGTACATGGTCTTGCCGTCCGGGCTGAACGCCAGGCCGTTGGGGACGATGAAATCCTTGAGCTGTGCGTCCAGTGTCTTCTGGCCGGCACTGTAGCGATACAACGCACCCACCCTCGCACCGGCGGCCATGTCCATGAACATGGTGCCCGCCCAGAACCGACCCTGTCGGTCGCAGCGGCCGTCATTGAAGCGCATGCCTGTCTGCGCGTGTTCGACGCCGGCCAGAAGCGTGCTGATCAGGCTGCCGTCTTCGCAGGGCTGCAAATGAAAGATTCCGTTCTCCATCCCCGCCACCCAGCCACCCCGGCTGTCGGCGGCGATACAGGCCAGCATTTGCGGCGCTTTCCAGCTGCGCGTGCTGTCCTGATTGAAGTCCCAGCGATGCAGCTCGCCCTTGGGAATATCCACCCAGTACAGCGCTTGATCACGCACGCTCCAGACCGGGCTTTCGCCGGTGGCGTTCTGTGCATCGACAATCAGTTCGGCATCCATGACGGTTCGTGTCTCCAGAGTGCTGCGAGAGGAAAGCGCTGCTTATTGGTCGCCGAACGGTCCTGAAGCGACAAAGGCACCGCCCTGGTAGAGCATTGCCGGGTCATCGGCTGCCGGCAGCGGCTGGGCGTCGACCTTCTCGCGGAACACTTCCGAGCTGTCCTTCGGGGTGTAATCCAGTTTGCTGGCCATGCGGTTGTCCCACCACACGGTTTTGTTGTCCGAAACACCGTAGACCACGGTATGGCCAACGTCTGGCGTGTACAGGGAGCGCTCGATCAACTGGGTCAGGTCGCCAAAGCTCAGCCAGGTGCTCATCATTCGACGGTTTTGCGGTTCGGCAAACGACGAGCCAATGCGGATGCTGACGGTTTCGATGCCGTAGCGATCGAAGTAGAAGCTGGCCATGTCTTCGCCGTAGGACTTGGACAGACCGTAGTAGCTGTCTGGGCGGCGAGGGGAGTATGCGTCGATGGTCTCGGTCTGCTTGTAGAAACCGATCACGTGGTTGGAACTGGCGAAGATCACGCGTTTTACGCCATGACGGCGGGCCGCCTCGTAGATGTGAAACACGCCGCATATGTTGGCACCGAGGATCTCCTCGAACGGGCGTTCGACTGACACACCGCCGAAGTGCACGATCGCGTCGACGCCTTCGACCAGTTGGTGTACGGCGTTCTTGTCGGCCAGATCGCAGGCCTGAACCTCTTCACTGTCGTCGACTGCCGGTGCCATCTCGGCAATGTCGGACAGTCGCAGCACGTTTGTGTAGGGGCGCAGTGTTTCGCGCAAGACCTTGCCCAAGCCACCTGCCGCGCCGGTCAGCAGGAGGCGATTGAAGGGAGTTTGAGTGGTATGAGCCGATGCCATGAGAAAAGTCCCGATTGTTATTTTTGTCATCTGTTGTCGTATGACTTGCCGAATTATCTGCACCGCATACGCTGATTGTCAACGCGGCCAAAGTATAAAAACGACCTGTGTGCCCGCCTGCGCAAAAACATTTGTAACAAGGCAAAACCTGCCTCTGCAGACGAGCTTTCAGGCGGGCTTTGCCACAGATTTCAGAGCAGCGAAATAGGGTAGCTGACGAACACGCGATTCTCGTCGAATTCGTTGGTGCTGAAGTCGCGACGCAGGCTGGAGTTGCGCCATTTGACGTTCAGGTTCTTGAGTGCACCGCTTTGTACGGTATACGCCAGTTCAGACTCCCGTCCCCATTCCTTGCCGTCGGTGATGTTGCCGGTATGCACATTGTCGCCGCTGATATAGCGGTTCATCAGGGTCAGGCCGGGTACGCCGAGCACCGCGAAGTTATAGTCATGGCGCAACTGCCAGGACTTCTCCTTGGCGTTGTCGTAGCTGGAGTTATAACTGTCGTTGGCCAACGTGCCGCCGCTGGTGCCGTTGACGCGCATCCATGCGGTATCGCCGGTGAGCTTTTGCAGGCCGACATAGAACGTGCTGCCGCCATAGCGGGCCGAGAGCAATGCGTAGGCGGTCTTGTTGTCGAGGTCGCCGGCCAGTTTGTTTCCGTCTTCCTTGCCGATGAAGTAACCCAGGTTAGCCCCCAGGGTCCAGTCGCCGAGCGGTTGGCTATGCAGCAGGTTGAAAAACTGCTGCTGATAGATGTCCTGCAGCTCCGAGTACCAGACACCTACCTGGGTACGCTTGTCGTTGAAGACATACTCGCCACCGCCGAAGTTGAAGCGATCGGACGTGAACGCGCCTCGTCCGTTCATCGACATGTCTTCCATGCTGGCATCGTTGCGCGGGCTATTGCCACGGAATTGCCCGCCATACAGCGTCAGGCCGTCGATCTCCTTGGACGTCACCTGGCCACCGCGGAATGTCTGCGGCAACGAACGACCGTCATCGGAGCGCAGAATCGGCAGCACCGGCATCCATTCGCCGACTTTCAGTTCGGTTTTGGAAACCCGCGCCTTGCCTGCAACGCCCAGACGGCCGAAATCATCGGCCGGGCGACCGTCGCTGTGGATCGGCAGCAACTGAGTGCCCCCGGTGCCTTTGCCTCCATCGAGCTTGAGCGAATACAAGCCCAGCACGTCAACCCCGAAACCAACCACGCCCTGGGTGAAGCCCGACTTGGCGTCGAGAATGAAGCTTTGTGTCCATTCCTCGGCTTTGTTCTGCGGCGCTGCGCTGTTGGGAAAGGCCGGGTTGGTGAAATTGCGGTTGAAGTACGCATTACGCAGCGTAAGTGTGGCTTTGGTATCGTCGACGAACCCTTCTGCCATGCCGAGCATCGGGAAAATCAGTGTCATGCCGCCAACACCCAGCAGGATGCGTGGGCGGGAAGTGTGAGATGTCATTATTGTTTTGCTCCCTCATTTATCGAAACCGTCCTCTTTTCTGGCCGCGCGCAAGCAGCAGCCGACACCTTTGAGGATTACGTGATGCCTGTTGCCAGGCATGGCCTCGACCGACAGACGGCCGAGTACCGTTCGCGATGTATCAGCGAATGTTGTGAATCTGAAAGGATGTCGGGTGCTGCGAAACGGCCGGAATAGATGAGGCTTTGATAATCGGTGGCGCAGACGTACAGACGAGAGTTTTCATGGTTGGCCCAGTCTTGTTTTTATTTTTGGCGTTATAGGTTGTCGTACAACCGTAGTGATATTTGCAGCGCGGTCTCGATTTGTCAACGCGCTGTTAGTCGAGGTTTACCGATTCACCTGATTTTAACCCCTCGTAAAGCAGTGAATGATTTGGACTGAACGCTGCGTGCAACCGGACAGTCCACCTCATAACCCCATTATTTTTTTGGAGCTGCTGCATGAATCGTTTTACCCAGAAAGTTGTTGTCGTGACCGGGGCCGGTTCCGGGATAGGCGAAGCTACCGCCAAGCGTTTTGCCCAGGAAGGTGCAAGCGTCGTACTGGTAGGCCGTAATCGCGACAAGCTGGAAAAAGTGGCCGCGCAACTGTCGGGCGAAGGTCATTTGGTCCGTGCTACCGATGTGGCGGACCCAAGCGATGTGGAAGCGCTGTTCAAGGAAGTCGCTACGCACTTTGGGCGTCTGGATGTGCTGGTCAATAACGCCGGTATCGTCAAGTCCGGCAAAGTTACCGAGTTGGGCGTAGACGACTGGAAAGAACTGATGTCAGTGGACCTGGATGGCGTGTTCTATTGCACCCGTACCGCCATGCCGGCGCTGATCGCCAGCAAAGGCAACATCATCAACGTCTCGTCGGTTTCCGGCCTGGGCGGCGACTGGGGCATGAGCTTCTACAACGCGGCCAAAGGCGCAATCACCAATTTCACCCGCGCGCTGGCGATGGACCACGGTGCCGACGGTGTGCGCGTCAACGCCGTCTGCCCGTCACTGACTCGCAGCGAGCTGACGGAAGACATGCTTGGCGACAAGGCACTGATGGCCAAATTCATGGAGCGCATCCCGCTGGGGCGTCCAGGCGAAGCTGAAGATGTCGGCGATGTCATCGCCTTCCTGGCGAGTGAAGACGCACGCTTCGTGACTGGCGTGAATTTGCCGGTGGATGGCGGATTGTCAGCGTCCAACGGACAGCCGCCGCAGGCTTGATGCCGTCGACGAGGGTCATATGCTCGCAGCCCGGAAATGTTCCGGGTTGCGTCGCTACGTTGAATTCAAACCTGTGTTTACACCTGCCTGAAACAAACAAGCCCGGCAGACGCCGGGCTTGAAAGTTGTTGCGGGATATCAGATCCGGAAGTGGCTGACCATCGTCTGCAACTGCCCGCCAAGGCGTGCCAGTTCGACGCTGGAGGCAGCGGTTTCTTCGCTGGCCGAGGCCGTTTGCTCGGACACATCGCGGACGTTAACGATGCTGCGGCTGATTTCCTCTGCTACGGCACTCTGCTCCTCGGCTGCGGCAGCGATCTGCTGGTTCATTGCCTGAATGTTGGACACTGTCTGGGTAATACTGCCCAGCGATGTACCGGCCTGACGGCTGAGCTGTACGCTGCTGACAGTCAGTTCGCGGCTGCTCAGCATGATGCTGGAGACCTGGCGCGTACCGCTTTGCAGGGCTGCAACCAGCGTTTCAATCTCGACTGTGGACTGCTGCGTGCGTTGTGCCAGGCCGCGGACTTCGTCGGCAACTACGGCAAAACCACGTCCGGCTTCCCCGGCGCGGGCCGCTTCGATGGCCGCGTTGAGGGCCAGCAGGTTGGTTTGTTCGGCCACAGCCTTGATGACGTCCATGACCTTGCCGATCTTGTCGCTTTCCTGCTCCAGCTGGTTCATGGCATCGGCCGAGCGACCCACTTCGTTGGCCAGACGCTCGATCTGCACAATCGCTTCGCCCACGACCTTGTCACCGTCGCGCGCTTCGCGGTCGGCGTTGGACGCTGCCTGCGAAGCCTGTTCGGCGTTTCGGGCCACTTCCGCAACTGTTGCCGACATCTCATGCATGGCGGTCGCCACCTGGTCGGTTTCGACTTTCTGGCTGTTTACGCCGGCGCTGGTCTGTTCGGTGACCGCCGACAGCTCTTCGGCGGCGCTGGCGATCTGCACAACGCTGTCGCGAATGCCCCCTATCAGCTCGCGCAAGGTGGTGCCCATACGCTGGATGCCTTGTTGAAGAACACCCAGTTCGTCGCGGCGGGTGACTGTCAGGGTCTGGGTCAGGTCGCCGGACGCAATGCGGTCGACCACTGCCAGGGTTTCCTGCAAGGGACGAGTAATCTGCCGGGTGATGACGACGGCGGCAATGATGCCCAGGATGATCGCCAACAGGGTGCAGGTGATTTGCGTGGTGCGAGCCTGTGCGCTTTCCTGATCGCGGCGATCCAGTTGCAACTGATACATGGCTTCGCTGATCTTGACGATGTCCTGCCCTTGGGTGGTCATCTCCTTGCGTGCCTGGACAATGTTGCCCGTGGCAACCTTGAAGTTTTGCAGAGTCGTTCGGTAGGCCGTCAGCGAGCTTTCCAACTGCCTGAGCTGATCGGCCTGGGTACCGCTGAAGCTCGCTTTCAGCGCATCGAGATCCTTGATGGCCGCATCCAGTTTCGAGACGGCTGCCTGTTCTGTTTCGGGGGTGGCATTGGTGGTGTAACCGCGCACCTCATAGCGTGCGAGTCTCAAGTCATCCTTTGCATCGGTGACGATCCGGTATTGCTCGAATCGGTTGGCGTCAGCCGGGTCCATGTCTTTGACTTCAGCCTGAAGCTGCTCGAACACCTCAAGGCTTTTGACGGCATGCGTGGTCAGTTCATCACGCGCTGTCGTGCTGGCCTTGTAGCCACTGCGCATGTTGTTCAGGGATTTCTGGTAGTCAGCGATCACCCCTGCCAGCTGCTCGAGCATTTTCACGTTTTCGGGGCTTTTGAACGAGGTCAGCAGTTTCTCCTGGTACGCCTTGAAGCTGTCCAGTGAGGACTGGACGGTTTCGGCGACCTTCTCGTCGCCGTCGGCCACCATGTACTGCAGGCGTGTTACCCGAAGTTTGGTCAATTGTGCATTGAGTGAAGTAATGTCACTCATCCAGTTGCTGCGATTGATCAGCCCGCTCATGCTGGTCCAGCCAGTCAGTGCAAGAATTGCAGTAAAAACAAGTACAAGACCGAACCCGAGGGCCAGTTTCATATTGACGCTGATATTTGCAAACCAGCTACTCATTGAATTCTCCAACAACAGCCATTTAAAGCAGTAGGGCCCCTGAGAGGCATGGCGTACAGGTCAGGGGCAGGGCAAGGTATACAGACACTATCGGCAGGGGGTGGCCAAGCTGAAATAAAAAAAAGAGAAAGTTTCACGTCGCTTGAAAGACGTGTTCAGGGCCTATCAATTGTTGTCGCGCGCCGTTATAAGGAACCGTTGAAATCATTGAAATAGAGCGCCGCTTTCCAGAGCAACGACAATATATTGTCTATGCTCGCGACTGTAGAAACCTTATCCGTTGTGGGTTCATTGCGTGTGCAGGGCATGACATTTCCATGCCACAAGTTGCGCGGGCATCCGAGCCTTCTTTCCGTCCCATTGAGATGCCTTTTTATGAACTTGAAGTTTCGTCATAAAATTCTGCTGGCTGCGGCCGGGGTTGTGGTATTGGCCTTTGCCTTGTTCACCCTGTACAACGACTACCTGCAACGTACCAGCATCAATCAGAACCTCGAATCCTCAGTGGGCCAGGCGGGTCAACTGACGGCCAGCAGTGTGCAGAACTGGCTGAGCGGACGCATTCTGGTGCTGGAAAATCTCACCCAGAACGTGGCCTTCCAAGGGATCAATTCCGATCTGAGCGGGCTGGTGTCGCAGTCCTCACTGGTGTCGACCTTTCAATTCACCTACGTCGGTGACAGCAAGGGCGCGTTCACCCAGCGGCCCAATGTCGATATGCCGGCGGGTTACGATCCGCGGCAGCGGCCCTGGTACAAATCCACAGTCGACGCCGGCAAAACCATTCTCAGCGCGCCTTACCTGGCTTCCGTGGGCGGCCTGGTGGTGACTATCGCCAGCCCGGTCAAGAGCGCAGGCCAGATAACCGGCGTGGTCGGTGGTGATCTGAGCCTGGACACGCTGGTCAAAATCATCAACTCGGTCGAGTTCGGCGGGCTCGGTTATGCCTTCCTGGTCAGCGGGGACGGGCAGGTCATCGTCAGCCCCGACAAGGACCAGGTGATGAAAAACCTCAAGGACATTTACCCTGGGCAGACTATCAGCCTGGATGCACGCTTGCGTGAGGTCACGCTCAACGGCCAGCACAGGCTGCTGTCGTTTACCCCGATCACCGGGCTGCCTTCGGCCGACTGGTACATCGGTCTGTCGATCGACAAAGACAAGGCCTATGCACCGTTGAGCCAGTTCCGCAGCTCGGCGATGGTCGCCGTACTGATTGCGGTGGCCGTAATTGCCTTGCTGTTGAGCCTGCTGATCCGTGCGCTGATGCGGCCGCTGACCGACATGGGTCGTGCGATGCAGGACATCGCCCAGGGCGAGGGTGATCTGACCCGTCGTCTAAGCATTCAGGGCAAGGACGAGTTCGCCGAGCTGGGTGGCTCGTTCAATCAGTTCGTGGAGCGCGTGCATGCGTCCATCGCGGAAGTCTCTTCCGCAACGCTGCAGGTGCATGACCTGTCGCGGCGGGTGGTCAATTCCTCCAACTCTTCAATCGTCGGCTTCGACGAACAGAGTGCCCGAACCAACAGCGTGGCTGCCGCGATCAACGAGCTGGGTGCCGCCACCCAGGAGATAGCCCGCAATGCATCGGACGCTTCGATTCAGGCCAGTGAGGCCCGAACCCAGGCTGAAGACGGTCAGGTGGTGGTTGAAAAAACGATCAACGCCATGAGCACGCTGTCGGCCAAGATCAGTGATTCGTGCACGCAGATCGAGCAACTCAATGCCAGTACCGACAATATCGGCCACATTCTGGATGTGATTAAAGGCATCTCACAGCAAACCAACCTGCTGGCGCTCAACGCTGCCATCGAAGCGGCCCGCGCGGGTGAAGCCGGACGTGGTTTTGCCGTGGTGGCCGACGAAGTGCGCAACCTTGCGCATCGCACGCAGACATCGGCCGATGAAATTCACAAGATGATCGGCGGCCTGCAGACAGGGTCTCAGCATGCCGTGCTCAACATGAACGAAAGCCAGGTGTCGAGTCAGGAAAGTGTTGAAGTTGCCAATCAGGCGGGCAGTCGTCTGCGCGATGTAACGCGTCGAATCGGCGATATCGATGGCATGAACCAGTCGGTTGCCGCGGCCACGGAAGAGCAGACCGCGGTTGTGGAAACACTCAACATCGATATCAATCAGATCAATACGCTTAACCAGCAAGGTGTGGCCAATCTTAATGAAACCCTCAAGGATTGTGCTGCGCTTTCGCAACAAGCAGGTCGTTTGAAACAACTGGTCGACAGCTTCAAGATCTGACCGTACATCCAGTGACAGAGGCCGGACCCTTTATGTGGGGTCCGGCTTTTGCGGCAGGTAATCTGCAAGCGATAGTGTGAGTTTTTAGCGGGTTCGCTGAACCGTCCCACATCGTCCGACTCTAAAAGCCTGCTCAGTGGCAGGCTTTTTTTCACAGATCTTTTTTAACCTCTTTATCGACGTGCTTGTCAGCCTTGTGACGTTCCTTGTCATCATGCTTTGCACCTTTGTCGACCTCGTCAGCATCGTGCTTTACGCCCTTGTCCACTTCTTTGGCGTCATGATCAACACCCTTGTCCAGCTCACGGTTATCGTGTCGGACGCCCTTTTCCAGCTCACTCTCCGCAAAGGCCGCGGGCGCCACAGCGCCAGCGAGGAAGAGAGCGGCAGTCATTGAGAGTACGAGTTTGCGCATGCTTTGCTCCTTGTAAAAAGGCTGGCCCTTCATGAGCCATCATTTTCTAGTATAGACCAGGCAGACGACGTTGAAGGCGCTGATTCAGCCTCCCAGCTTAAGCACCGACAGTGCGAATAAACTGCGGAATATAGCGTCATTGCATCTTCACGAAATGCTAGCGATTTTAATTGACGTAATCTTTTTTCACTTAAAGTTCAATTTATTTTGAAAAAGGCTCATCTGCCAATGGCGCAGCTTTGAGGGGAGCCCCATACTGCAGAGCCTGCACGTGCTCTCACATTATTCCTTGAGGCTAAAATGACCCTACCTCGCCCGATTGTCTCAACTGGCAATGCCGGATTTGACTCGATCCTTAAAGGTGGTCTGCCGAACAACAGGCTTTATTTACTTGAGGGCACACCTGGAGCAGGCAAGACGACGCTGGGTCTCCAGTTCTTGCTCGATGGGGTCAAGGCCGGCGAGTCTGTCTTGTACATCACGCTTTCAGAAACCAGCGAAGAGCTTGAAAGCGTCGCTCACTCACATGGCTGGTCATTAGACGGCATTGATTTGTTCGAGTTTTCCTCAACGGAGGAAGTGCTGGGCGATGAGTACGAGCAGTCTATCCTGCATCCGTGGGAGGCGGAGCTGGGCGATACCATCAAGCTTATTCAGCAGCGAGTCGATAAGCTTCAGCCCAGGCGGCTAGTCTTCGACAGCCTTTCCGAGATGCGGCTTCTGGCTCAGGATCCTCTGCGCTATCGTCGCCAGGTGTTGGCGCTCAAGCAATATTTTGCAGGTCGGGATATCACGGTCTTGCTTGTGGACGATCTCACGAGTTCTACAGGTGAACGAGATAACCATCTTCACAGCTTATGCCACGGTGTGATCACGCTTGAGAGGCTGACGCTGGATTTCGGTGCTGCCCGCAGACGACTTCAGGTGCAAAAACTACGAGGCGTTGATTTCGTCGCAGGCTTTCACGACTTCACTATTCGCAGAGGCGGGTTGGAGGTGTATCCGAGGTTGATTGCGGCCACTCACCATGTCCCATTCAAAGCGGAGCCTGTGCCTAGCGGTGTGAAGGAACTGGATGACTTGTTGGTCGGTGGCCCGCTCAGGGGAACAAGTACCTTGGTCACAGGGCCTGCTGGCTCTGGAAAGACCACCGTAACCCTTGCCTATCTGGCGGCAGCCTGCGCACGAGGTGAAAAATGCACCATCTACGAATTCGATGAGCGCATCGCTACTTTGATCTCCCGGGCGGACAGCATGGGCATGGAGTTAAGTCGCCACGTATCGAGCGGTCAGTTGATCATTCAACAAATCGATCCTGCCGAGATTTCTCCTGGGGAATTTGCGTGGCGGGTTCGCACAGAGGTCGAAGAGCGCGGCAGTACCATGATCGTTGTTGATAGCCTTAACGGCTACATGGCGGCGATGCCGCAGGAACAGCAACTGATCTTGCAGATGCACGAGTTGCTTTCATACCTGAGCCAACTGGGTGTCGTTACTTTCTTGATCAACCCTCAGCATGGTCTGGTAGGGTCGATGTCAACCAACCTGAATATTTCCTATGTCGCGGACTCTGTCATCCTCATTCGCTTCTTCGAGGCGCAAGGGCGTCTGCGCAAAGCCATCTCTGTTCTGAAACACCGCACCGGAGCCCATGAGGACGCGATTCGCGAACTCCGGATTGACTCCAAGGGTATTCGTGTCGGTGCACCATTAGTCGATTTTCGCGGCGTCTTGACGGGTACTCCAGAGTATTTCGGTGCCAACCTTCCGCTGATGGAAGAGCGAAAGCGTGGCGACTGAACAATTATCTGAACGCAAGACCCTGATGGTTGTGGCGCCGTTCAAGGGCGATGCAATCAGCCTCGGTAAACTGCTTGGCGATATTTACCCCGTTCAAGCTCACCACGACCTGACCTCGCTTTCAATTGCCCTGGGTGAAAGCACCGGCCTGGTGATACTCACGGAAGAAAGCCTTTCCGGGGATGTGCTGAGTTTCGGAAACGCTTTGGACCTGCAACCGGGATGGTCGGAGATTCCTGTCATCTTGCTCGCGTCGAATAAAGGGCTTTCTGGGCGAGACACCGAGATGGCCAGGCGCAGGCTGCCAAAATCGGCAGGACATGTAATCGTTCTGGAGCGGCCTCTCAGCTCGGCCTCGTTATTGAGCGCGATCGCCGCAGCCTGGCGAGCACGTGAGCGTCAGTTCGAGATGCGCCAAAGTCTCATTCAATTGGCTGAAGAACGAACCCGGTTGCAGATCCTGCTCGAAAATATCCCGGTTGGAGTGTGCTTCATGGACACTCAAGGGACCTCCCTGGTAAGCAATCCTTTGTATCGCCAATATGTGCCGGAGAATGTGATCCCTTCCAGGCAGCCAGATGGTGCTGCACGGTGGGTAGGGCTCGATGCGCAAGGTCAGCGCCTGGAGCCCGTCATGTTCCCTGGCGCCAGAGCACTGAGAGGGGATGCGGCAACCGGCGTGGACTTTTATCATCGCCAGGATGGTGGTGGGGAGTCATGGATGCGTGTCAGTGCTGTGCCTCTGTATGACGAAAAGCACCACATAATTGGTGCGGCCTCCGTCATCGTCGATATCAACGACGAAAAACAGGCTGAGCTGAATTTACGCAGGTTCAATGAAGAGCTAGAGGTTCAAGTCAAAGCCAGAACGCAAGAGCTGAACGCTGCGGTTGAGCAGCTCAAGGCCGAGAGTGAAGAGCGAGCCCGCGCAGAAGAGCAGTTACGACAGTCCTTGAAGATGGAAGCCGTAGGTCAATTGACCGGCGGAATCGCTCACGACTTCAATAATATGCTGACCGGGGTGATCGGCTCGCTCGATCTGATCAAGCTCCGAATGGCCAGGGGGCGATTTGAGGGCGTAGAGCGGTTCATGGACGCCGCACTCGTTTCAGCCCAAAGGGCCGCGTCACTCACTCATAGATTGCTGGCGTTCTCCCGACGCCAGTCCCTCGATGAAAGAGCGGTGTCGGTCAATAAACTCATCAACGCTCTTGCCGACCTGCTGCAGAAAACAGTCAACGAAAAAATCATTATCAAGTTCGATTTGAGTCGCGAAGATCCCTGGATTTTTGCAGACGCCAACCAATTGGAGAACGCCGTACTCAATTTGGTGATCAACGCGCGAGACGCCATGCCGCATGGCGGTGAGTTAACCATTGCTACGTGCGTGGAGCAGGACGATCAGGACGACCCTTTACGGCATGTGTGCGTGCAGGTGCGCGATACAGGGCATGGCATTCCCAAGGATATGCTGGATAAGGTAACCGAGCCTTTCTTCACAACCAAGCCTATTGGTCAAGGCACAGGCTTGGGACTATCGATGGTTTATGGGTTTGCCAATCAAAGTAATGGACGTCTTTCAATCGAAAGCACAGTCGGAATAGGAACGACCGTTTCAATCTGTTTGCCCAGACATAAGCAAGTTGAATCGGACCCACCGGTTACTTCCCCGGAATTCAGCACGGGTCAGGGCCAGATTATTCTTCTGGTCGAAGATGACGAGTCTGTGCGCTTGATCAACCAGGAGGTTCTGGAGGAGCTTGGATACCGGGTTCACGTCGCACGTGACGGCGAAGAGGCCTTGAGGGTTTTCAACGACCTGGAAAAGGTCGACTTTCTGCTCACGGATGTCGGACTGCCAGGAATGAACGGTCGTCAACTGGCCGAAATTCTTCAACAACTCAGGCCGCGCCTGCCCGTTTTATTTCTGACAGGGTATGCGGAGGGCGCGTTGACCAGGGCTGACTTTCTCGGCCCCTATATGCAGCTTCTGACGAAGCCCTTCACGCTGGAGTCGCTTGCTGTCAGGGTGGCGAGCATGCTGGAAGGCGATGTGAGTGTGGTTCTGGAGTAGGCGTCCCGGCGTACGTCTGTAGCCAGTCGATGAACAAGCCTCGTGTCGTTAGCCTGTTACCCACTTCCCGGTTCAATTTTTATTGAGGCGTTGAAGAGGGCGTACACGGTAGCGATGGTCGGGGTAGATCCGGATGGAAGCCAGAAACAAGAAAGCCCGCACGAGGCGGGCTTCTTGTTGAATGACAGATTTCAGTTGAAATCTGTCATTCGGTACTTGGTGGCTACACAGGGACTTGAACCCCGGACCCCAGCATTATGAATGCTATGCTCTAACCAACTGAGCTATGTAGCCAAGTGGCGCGCATTATTCTCGGAGAACGCATATGTGTCAAGCGTTGTTGTGAAAAATAATTGCGTGCGATCAACCGGTTAGCTGGCTGCCCTCGCGCAAGGCACGTTTTTCGGGCTTTTACCGGAGCAGGGTGTCCATCAGCTCCAGATCATCGAATTCTTCTACCCGCTCCAGCATCTCTGCCATGTCGCGCTGATCCCTGAGCCAGGCTTTAAGGCTTTTCGGGTCAGTCAGTGCGTCCAGTTCATCTTGCGCGTCGTCGAGGTGTTCGCGTATGGCCTTGAGCTGCTTCGCACATTTTGCATTGACCGTCTTGGGTCTGATGTCCTCATAGGGGTCCATCAGGAATTGTTCCCGGATCAGCATTTTGCGGTCGTGGATCTCGTCTTCCAGCTCTCTGAGTTGTTCGCTCAGGATACGGTTGAAGTGCTTCAGGCGTTTGTCGGTGATGTTATCGATATGCGTCTGGTCGATCTGCTCGATCTCCATTTGCATTTGCAGCAGCGCCAGCAGGTTGTCATTTTCGTACGCTTCGTTGACCCGCTGCATGAGCGCCGTTTTCCGCTCGCGCTCATCGGCATCCTGCTCGCGGTCCGGGTGCAAGGCGCTGGCCAGTTTGCGGTAGATTTCGCGCAATGACTGACTGCCTTCTGCCTCTTCCTGTTCACGACGTATTTCGCTGGCAGTGGGCTTCTTCGGCTTTTGGGTGCTTTGCGCCTGTTCGGCCTGCTCGCGCAGTTTCTCTTCAATGTGCTGGGTCACATCATCTATGGAGTTCAGGTCGACATCGTCTCCCAGCTCCACGCCCAGCTCTTCCTCCAGTGAGGATTTGAACAACTGGTTTTGCAGGCGCTCATCCTCGTCGTAATCGTTACCGGTGTATTTGAGGTAGAGCTGCTTCAGTTCTTCATCGTGTTCGCCGCCCATGAGCGACATCGTCATGACACAGATGATCTCCAGTAACGTGGCTCTGTCTTTCTTGCTCAGGCGGAACTGATCGAAGGCCACGTCGAGTAGGCGCAGTTTGTTAATCTCGTTCTCGGCCTGCTCGCTGATCATCGGGACCAGCTCTTCGATCCACAGCTTTTCGCAGGTTGTTGAAATAACGAGCCATTGCTGCAAAAGTTTTCGCCTGGCTTCGAGCTTTTCCATCAACGTGTTGAATTTCTTCTGACCGGCGCTCAGTTGAGGCCTGGACGGTTGCGCGACGATACGCGGTGAGGCGGGCGGTGTGGTCATGGCAAGACCTCCTTGACGAGGGGACCGCTAGGACGTGATCAATCAGTTTGTCGAAGTTTACGTTTCCAGTGCCCTGTTCGGGATAAATATTTTGCTGCCCTGAAAGAACCTTTCCAGCCTCGTGTACGGTCCGCTTCTTGCTTCACTGTCGGTGATACGTCAATTGCTGCGTAATTTGGCATGAAAACCCATCATCGGCCGTGCTTTTCGTACCAATGTGAGGCGACACGTATCGCCATTGAAACAAGAACATGGCATTTTGCTGTTAGCGTTTTTTTAAAAAAAGCATCGCCTCTGTTTGCTCAGATCCGGCAGGTGTTCACGGGGAGTCGCAGGACATGAACAGTCTTCTGTCACCAGGCATGCGCCTGATGGGACATTTTGGTTTTGCTCGCAAGTTTCAGGTCTTGTTCCTGCTGTTCATGTTGCCGCTGGCGGGCAGCGCATGGGTCATCACCAAGGAGTACAGCAACAAGCTCGATGTCATTTCCGGAGAGCAATCGGGCGTGCGTCAGCTGCTGGCGCTTGACGATCTGAATATTGAACTGGCTGCCCAGCGCGACCATGCCGCACGCTGGAAAGCTGCCGACATTCTGCGTGAACCGACCCCGGCCGCGAAAGCTGCGATGGCCAATGTCGATGCAGGCATCCCGCGTATCACCAAAGCCCTGGAAGGCGTTGATGCCGCATTGAAGCGCGAAAACGCACCTGCCGACACGATGAACCGTTTCAAGGCACTTCAGGCGGCCGTCACCGGTCTGGACACTGCGTCATTGCGTACGGTGGGCTGGTGGCCCGATGGTTACGAGCGCTTCACGACGGTGCTGAACCTGGTTCAGGCGCTGCGCGAGCAGATCGCAATGGACAGCGGGTTGATTCTCGACCCCTGGCTTGAAACCTACATGCTCATGCAGCTTTCCACTCAGCAAGTACCGGATCTGATCGAGCGTATCGGCCGCCTGTCGAGTGTGGGGCAGACGTCGGTGGCCTCGGGTCAGTTCAGCTTGCAGAGCCGCTTGCAGATGCGCGATCTGCGCGGTCGCATCGATGATTCCAAGGATCAGATGCAGAAGGCTGCCAGCCTGCTGTTATCCAAGCTCCCCGAGCAGTTGCAGCCTTGGGCCGACAAGTACGCTGCGGTCAAGCAAGTGCTGGAAACCGAACTGAAGGTCATCGATGACGGGGTTTTCGGCGGTAGCATCAAACTCAAGCCGGAAGAGTTTGAAAAGAGCATCGACACCTTGACCGGCAGTACGGCGGATCTGCGCAGGCAGTCGCTTGATGCGCTCAACGGCCGTCTCGATTACTACCATGAAACCTCCAATATGGAGTTCATCCCGATGGCGGTGATCTTCTGTGTTCTGGTGATCATTGCTATCTATCTGTTCGCCTGCCTGCAATCCTCGATTCGTAACAGCGCCAGCGGTATTACCACGCTGGCTGAATCCATGCGTGACGGCAATCTGTGTGTTGAAGTGGCTGTGCAGGGGCGTGACGAGCTTGCCGCTATCAGCAGGGCGCTCAATGTTGCGGTTGTACAGCTGCGTACCAGCCTGCTGGGCGTCAATCAGGAGACCGTACGCGTCGGCGATGCAGTGCTGACGCTGAATGCCCAGTCCAGCGGGACTCTGACCGAGGTCGAAGACCAGCAACAGCAGATCAGCCAGATCGCTGCGGCAGCAACCGAGCTGGCCGCTACTTCTCAAGGTGTGGCCAGAAGCTGTGAGCAGGCCTCGGAAAGCGCGAGGCATACCCGGCGTATCGCCGAGCAAAGCAGCCAGGACAGCCAGCGCACCACCGACAGCATTCAGCAGCTCAATCAGCGCCTGACCGAAACCGCCGCTGCCCTGGGCCGGGTCAGCGAGCAGGGGCAACAGATTCAATCGGTGGTGGACGCCATTCGCGGTATCGCCGAGCAGACCAACCTGTTGGCGCTCAACGCAGCGATCGAAGCGGCGCGGGCAGGTGAGCAAGGGCGCGGGTTCGCTGTGGTTGCCGATGAAGTGCGCAGCCTGTCGCAACGTACGCAGGCCTCGACCGCTCAGATCGCCGGGACGGTCGACAGCTTGCGCTCCACCGTGACTCAGGCAGTGAACCTGATGGAAGCCGCCTGTGGACAAGCCGTCAACGATGCGCAATCGGTAACCGGCCTGGGTGTTCGTCTGGGCGAAATCGCCACGGCAGTGCAGGGTGTTGCCGATACGCTGGCGCAAATATCGACGGCCGTGGAGGAACAGGCCTCGACCGCCGACGAGGTCAGCAGCAACATCCAGCAGGTCGATCAGGCAGCCGGGCGTTTGCTCGAAGGTGCGCGCGCGGTCAATCAGGCGGCGGATACCTTGAGTCAGGGCAGTCGGGCTTTGAATGACAATACGGCGCGGTTTCGGTTGGGGTGATTGCGCGGCTTACCACGTTAGACTGAAAAACCGGCGTGGCCATACCCAGCCGGTTTTTCCGTTTTTGTGGCCGTGATCTAAAAAGTTGGATCAGCGGATATGTATTCAACCATTTGATGACTGACGGGAGTCGACACAAGGCGTAAAATGCGCGGATTTTGCAGGCGAAAGGTTTCTTGAGAACGCAGCTCACCGAAAAATACAGGGCAGATGGTGTCAGCCCGCTAAGACGTCGAGGTTTATCCGAGGCGCCAGGCTGCCCTCGCGTCGCTATTTTGATGTGCACGTACAACGGGGCCGCGTACCTCCGTGAGCAGCTCGAATCGTTTTCCGCTCAGACCTTTCGCAATTGGGTTGTTTATGTTTCCGACGATGCATCGACTGATGACACCGTGGGCATACTTTCCGACTACCAGGCCCGTTGGGGGCGCGAGCGGTTAGTTATTTTCAGCGGGCCTTGCAAGGGCTTTGCAGAGAATTTTGTCTCGCTAGTTCAGCGTCCTGAAATAAAAGCCGATTATTTCGCGTTCAGTGATCAGGATGACGTCTGGTTCAGCGACAAGCTGGAGAGAAGCGTGGGGCACCTTGAGCTACTGAAGCCCGATACACCGGCGCTTTACTGCTCCAGAACCCGGCTGGTCGATGCAGACTTGAAGGTCATCGGGGTTTCTCCGCTCTTCAAAAAAACGCCGTCTTTTAAAAATGCCCTGGTTCAGAGTCTGGCTGGTGCCAATACGATGCTGATCAACCAAGCGGCCCGTGGTTTGTTGGCCAAATTGCCTGAACACGCTCCCCTGATCGCCCATGACTGGCTCACGTATCTTCTGGTTACAGGATGCGGCGGCCAAGTGTTCTACGACGCCGCCCCCTGCCTTTACTATCGCCAACACCGCGGAAACCTGATCGGGGCCAATGCGAGCACTCGAGAAAGGCTAATACGATTTCGAAAAATGCTTTCAGGGCGATTTGCCAAGTGGAACGATGCCAACGTGGCGATCCTCAAGGACATGGAGTGTGTGCTCACTGAGGAAAGCCGGCACGTGCTGGGGTATTTTGAAAACGGTCGTAAGCAGCGTTTTTTCAAGCGCGTGTACACGCTTCGAAAATCCGGGATTCACCGGCAGACTGTGCAGGGCAATCTGAGCCTGGTCTTGGCGGTGTGCCTGGACAGAGTTTGAGGTTGAGTAACAATCCCCCCCTCAACCGTTACAACCATTTAATGCTAGCGGAACGAGTTTCGGCGTTTACGTAAATCAGTGAGCCTCTGTTTTATCGGGTGCCTTGTAGATCTGATAAGCCGCGTTAGGTGAATTCGTGATCGCTTCAAAATGGGTGTGAATGTATTCGTCAATCCATCGATGCGAATTTGAGAATCTGAGTTCTTCTCGTCCATCCATCGCCATGTTGAAGACTAATGCGAAACCGGGATCAGCCTTCTTTATGCGTTGAATTTCAGCTCGTTGAAAAGCCTCGCTACGAGGCGAGAGTGCGTAAATTTCCCAGAGCGGCGCATCGCGCCCCAGCAAGGGATAAGCTCCCGGCCAGAAAGGTAACACCAGTACGCTTCTGCCCGCTGGAGCATAGCGATTGGTCAGATCCCTCAGAAGATGTACCGCTTCAGCCGTGCTGGGGTCCATGGACAGGCTCGATCCGGACACCTCTACCGAGGTCCATCCGTCTTGGGTGCGAGCAAGGAACCCGGGTTGCCAAGCGGCCAGAATGAATAAACTGACGACACTCGTAAGTACGGCCAGTGCCCACTTTAAAGTTTCTGAGTGAAGTGTCCCTAGAATAATAAAGATACCCAAGAGTAAAGGGTATATTCCCTGTGCGAGATGTCCCACGTCTGCTCGGGCGAAAGCATAGTGAGCATAAGGCAGCGTTGCGCAGGCAACGGCCACAAGTTCTGGAGGCACAGCGCGCCCCTTGATTCGCTCTTTGAAGACCCACGCCAGTGCACCACTTCCAAATACTATCAACCCCATGAAGCACAGTCCGATCAGGAACCACCTTGTTTCGATGACGACTCCGGCAGTACCAAAACCCACCGTCCATGGCCAAGGTATCGGAAGAGGTAAGTTCGTATTACCCTGCTCAAGCATGAAGACAATCGTATCGATGAACGCTGTAAAGTAGCCTGGTATAAAAAGGCACATGGCTAATACGGGAAGATAGCCAACTACTACACCCGCGGCCCAAGCCGCAATGTCCGTCAAACGGTTATCGGGCGTCGGTGATTTAATTGCCAGCCAACCCATGGCTATCAGACTTGCAACAGCGGCATACACACCGTGGTTACGGCCGAACACGGCAGCGATGCCGACGATGACGCCGAGAAAAAAGTAACGTTTCGTGTAAGGACTCAACAGCAGAAAAGTTAGGCTGGCGACTACGATCATCGAGAGGGACATGTCAATGATCTTATGCCGCGGATACATCCAGGCCATGAGTGTGATAGCCGCGATGCACAGATAAGCAAGTCTTCTTGCCGTGTTAGATCTTAGCGCGATGGAAATTGTCCAGAGCCCTGCATAGACACCTAGCAGTTGAAACACTGCAACGGCTGCACGCAGCGCTACGATGCCTGTGTCACCCATAAGCGCAAAGAATCCCGCGGACCAGTAGTAGCGACCTGGGTCATAGGCCATGAAATCTCGAACGGGTACTTCTCCTTTGATGATCTGTTGAGCGCCGTACCACAGGTAGCCTTCATCCCAAAGATTAAATCCATCATGGCCCTGCCACAGAAAATTCCCCACGACAAAAGTAGCCGATATCAATAGCAGCATAAAGCTGTTTAGGGTTCGCTCTTTTGTTGCATTGTCCATAGTTTTCGGCCTTGAAGGTATAGCTGTCGTAAGGAGGCGAAGTGCTTTCTGGTTATTTGATGACGAGCAAGACTTTAGATTGACATAGGCTAGACGAGTTTTCTCCAGGTATTTCTAAAACCACGCTGTAGCCGCCTGATTCAAATGAAGACAGGTCTGCTTTGAATGAGAATCCGGACTTCAGAAGTTTGTCGTTTTTGAATGCCTTTACCAAATCGGGACGATCAATAATGACCGGGTCTTTGAACGTGTCGGGAGCGCCTTTGTAGCCCGTCAGGCGGAGCCTGATTTCTTTGGGGGCTTCATTTTTTAATGGGTCGAAGGCCCACCCATTAAATTCAACCACTTCTCGATTGACGTAGATGCTCGCCCCTGTTTTTCCCGCGATCGAATCAATATTGCATTTGTCGAATGAATAGTGAGTGACTTTGGCATTTGGCGAGCTTGATGCATTATCCGGTTTCTTATCACACCCAGAGATGATGGCTGATAGAAGGGTAAGAAAACAGATGGCCGTAAGGGTTTTGTACATGGTTTTTCCTTAGAGATACAGGGTGTTGGAGTATTGGTTTATAAACGAGCCAACTTTTTGCACATCTCGAATCCTGAACGGCCAATCCAAAGCAGTTGATGCTTCTCCCTTGGGCATTGGCAGCGCTGTAGACGCATCAAGTTTTTATGGGGTTGCACGCTCTTCACGGTGAAATACAGAGTGTGTGGGATATACGTTTAGAGGACTTGCACTATCGTGACGCGGTTCCGGCCGAAAAGGCAAGTTTTGAAAGGATAAACGTAACGGGAAGTGTCAGTGCTATTGCTGCCAATGGTGCCAACCTTGCATCCAGTTTAAGTTGTTCGACCCAGCACCAAAGTATGGCCAGGCTCAAGCAATACTGAAAAGCGTATATAAGCGGCAATAGAATGACTGAACGCAGTCCTTGATGGCTCTTGAATACAAAAAAACGATTCATGATATAGGCTAGTAATATTCCAGACACATAAGAAATCGTATAGCTTATGTTGTAGGATAGGAACATTAACAGAACAAGATAGAGTCCGTAGGTCAGGGCGGTGTTGAAACCGCCTGACATCAGGAAACGGGCAAAATCCTGTTTTAAGAATTTTGAAACAGCCTGATTCATCATCGTGCCATTATTCAGCGTTTGCGATTAGGGTTTTAAATTCTTCGTAATTACGAATGTAGTCCCCCGCATCATAGTAATGCGAAGCAAATACTAACAGCACGGCATCCTGAGAGTAGCGATACTGAATACCCCACGTCATCGGCGGCAGGTGGATGCCCTGATTCGGCTTGTCGAGAATAAACTCTTCACGATTGACACCATCATCCGCTACCACATGAACAGAGCCCTTTACGGCAACCAGAAACTGGTGACAGAGACGGTGCGCATGCTCGCCTCGGGTCTCGGCAGTTGGCACATCGTACACAAGAAAGTAACGCTCGGACTTGAAGGGCACCGATCGCTCGAATTCGCCCGCCGACAGACTACCGCGAATATCTGCCACTTCATTCATGGTGTGCAGGGTAACGTTTTTCACCGACGTGGCGGTTACGCCTGGCGCGGCTTTTTCCGGACGTGTCTCGCTACTGGCATTGACCGGTTTGGCGTCCACGTAACCAATGATCTTGGCCGGATTGCCCACGACTATCGCATTAGGTGGTACAGAGCGTGTTACTACAGCGCCTGCGCCGACCATGGCGTTGATGCCGATGGTGATACCCGGAAGAATCGTGCAGTTAGCGCCCAGTGAGGCGCCTTTTCTGATGATGGTTCGGGCGAAACTCTGTGGATAGACTTTGCTGCGTGGGAACAGGTCATTGGTAAATGTGGCGTTAGGGCCGATGAAGACATCGTCTTCAATGGTAATGCCGTCCCATACCTGTACGCCGCATTTCAGCGTCACCCGATCGCCAATGATAACGTCGTTCTCAATGAAAACGTTGTCACAGACGTTGCATTCACTACCAAGGCTTGCGCCTGGCAGGATATGCGCGAACGCCCACACCCGCGAATCTTTCCCGATATTCTCGGACTCGCACAGCGCGTGGCTGTGAACAAAGAAATCCTTACCGCTGCTCATGTGTTTCTCCAAATCCCTCAATCCGCATCGGGATAGCCAAGGGTCTATTCTTTGTATTTTCGTATGTGCGCCATGCATAAGAGCCGACGATTCCCAATCCCAGCAGGTTTAAACAGCCGAGGAAGGTGATGGCCAGCATGATCATTGCGTAGCCGGGTACTTCAATCCTGCCTTCAAGCTTGGCAATCAGTGTGAATACACCGAACAGAGCCGCGAACGTAGAGCCGAATGCGCCGACGCGGGTCAATATACGTATAGGCATATCCGTGAAGGAGAATACGCTGTCCATCAGGTAATTGACTTTTTTACGCAATGTCCACGCAGAAGTACCGTGAACCCGTTCCTGTCGGGTATAGGTGACTACCTCGCGGCGATAGCCCATCCAGAATATCTGCGCAATGAGAGAGCTATGACGCTCTTCAAGGGTCAGCAGAGTATCCCGAAAAGCCTTGCTGCAGGCGAACATATCGACGCCGCCTGGCGGGATTTCAGGAATGACATAGCGACGATAAAAGCCCCAGAAAATCTTTGAAGCCGTCCGCGTTGCCCATGGGTCCTGACGACCTTCACGTACACCAACCACAACGTCGATATCGCCGCGCATCAGTACCGTGTTCATTTCCAGAACCAGTTCCGGCGGCTCCTGAAGATCTGCAGCCATTACCGCAAAACGGTCGCCAGTACCATGCTGCAGACCCGTACGGATCGCCATGAATGACCCAAAGTTTCTGGACAGCAGGATCAGCTTGGACTTGAACGATTGTGACGGCAGTTGTTCCCTGAGTATTTCGTAACAGCGATCAGGGCTGCCGTCCACAACGAACACGACCTCCAGGTCGTGTCCTAGCTGCTTATCAAGCGCCGTCACAGCAACGAGCAAGTCGGGCAGATTGCTCTCATTACGATAGACGGGAATGACCAACGTCAGCAAAATCATATCTCCTTGGAAAAGTGCGCAGTGACCGCAGCGATGACGCGATTGACTTCTTCATCGGTCAGGCCAGGGAAGCAGGGCAGGGAGATGACGGTATCGCATGTACGCTCGGTTACGTCCAGAGCCACGGACGGAACCACCGAGTAAGCTGGCTGCTTATGGTCGGCAATCGGATAGTGGATATCAGTGCTGATGGACTTCTCTTTGAGCGCAGCAGCCAGAACAGTCCGATTTTTCGCGCGAATCACATAAAGATGTGCAACGTAGTCTTCCGATACTGAGGCTGGAAGTTCGATATCGAGCCCGGCGAAGGCTTCATTGTAGCGCTTGGCTATGGAGCGGCGCTGTTCATTCCATGCATCTAGATGAGGCAGCTTGATGCGAAGTATTGCAGCCTGCATTTCGTCAAGGCGGCTGTTACGTCCGCCAGGGATAGCAACCCGATATTTCTGGTCCCAGCCGTACTGCCTTAGCTGGCGAATGCGTGCAGCCAGAGCGTCATCAGCAGTAACGACTGCGCCACCGTCACCCAGAGCACCCAGATTTTTGGTGGGGTAGAAGCTGAAGCAAGCAATTGCGCCGAAGCTACCAGCCTGCTTACCATTACGTCGCGCGCCATGGGATTGTGCGCAGTCTTCAAGAACAGGAATACCGGCGGCAGAGGCGATCTTAACGATCTCTTCGATGTTTGCCAGTTGGCCGTACAAGTGCGTGACAATAATAGCCGCTGGTTTCTCCTTGGCTATTACAGCTTCAAGAGAATTTTTGCAAAGGGTCAATGTAGCAGGGTCGACATCTGCGTAAACAGGCGTTGCGCCTACTGCGTGGATCGCAGTGCTACCATAGAACCCGGCGTTCGCTACGGCGACTACACGGTCACCAACAACGATGCCCAAGCCTTTGAGTGCAAGCTCCAGTGCGTCGGAACCGTTGGCCACGCTAATGCAGTGTTGGACACCGACATACGCTGCAAACTCTTCTTCGAAAAGCTTTACCTCGTTACCCAAAACGTACCAGTGACTGTCCAGGACGGCCTTTAACGGCGTGGCGAAATCGAGTCCGGCGTTGGCTTTGGTAGCTGAGAAAAGGGGAATATTTTCCATTGGAATTTCCATAATCAGTAAGACGAACGACTGATGAACTCGCACACATCAGGCATGGCGAAAACTTTGAAGGTTGAGCTGACAGTATAAAGTTTCAGATCACATTTGTCGGGGCTTGACAGAGCAGGGACAGTGCCTTCATAGCCGCTGCGAAGGGCTGACTTATTGCCCAATGCTGCAGCAACATCCGGTCGCTTGCCTTCGACTCTGAGTGCGCCCACAATTTTTCCAGCCTCTACAGCGATGATGTACTCAGGCGAGCCGTCTGTCTGTGGAGGAACGCTCCATCCCCTAAGTATCCAGCCGTCGGAAGTTTTGAGCACTTCGTCGAGGGTGCCCGTTGCGCGGGCGTGGTCCAAGGGGGCTTTCAGGAAAAACTCCCCGTTGCTCAGCGACAGCCGGTCTGCCAATTGCGCTGCACTGAGGCTGTCGGTACCCGGGTTTCTTGTCGCGTTGCTTTCTATGACGGCTTCGCTCACTGACTTGCCGATGGCTGATTTCTGGATGTTCCTGGAGCTCAGCGTGTTTTCCTTCCAGGCCACCACATTTGTCCAGGCCATCCATACCGTCACTGCGATGAGGCACTTCACGTGAAACTGGCTTAACCTGGCATTTCTAACCGACGAATTAGCGTTTCTAGCACGAGCCCGGCTCATGGTTGCGAAGGCAATGAGCAGCGCTAGAAAAGGTATGGTCACAAACAGGTATCGACCCTGCGGTTGTGGCAAAGAGTTTTGAGATGCCAGCATACTGAGCAGGATAATCGACGGGAACAGACCCAGTATCATGATCAGCGGTAGCAGAAAATTCAGAAGAAATACCGGCTTGTTATCGCGTGAATAAATACGCGCTGTCTGAATCGTCGCCATGGTGACAAGCAAGATGAACAACACTGCCGCGCCCATGTAATAGGTAGACGGCAAAAATATATTCATCCAGCCAGTGGTAGAAAAGTAGCTCGTCAATGTGAGGGCCAGCCATGGGCTGACATTTTCCATGTTTAGCAGATGCCCGGAGCACCCGATATAACAGGTCCCAAAGCCTGCGGCAGGATTATTTCTGTGCAGGGCCACAAAATCGATCTGCCCAGAGATTCCGGAGATCTCCCCAAATTTCAGATAGGTAACAAGCAGCATGGGCACGGAAACGATTGCGGCAGCTGTTAGCATTGGCACAACACGCTGTTTCAGGATTTTGTCTCTGAAAAAATGCTGCGTAGCAAGCATTACTACCACGAAAACCAATGCAGGCAGCAAATACAACTTGGCTAGAAACATCAGCCCCATCGCGCCGCCTAGCCAGACGGCGGTCAATTTATTCGGTGCCTTTAGAAAACCTAGTAGCGCACTGATAAGCAATGCAACGCTCATCAGCCCGTAGGCGTCACTGTTGAAATAAGAAAAAACAAAGGCGACCTGCGGGATCAGCGAGATGATCAGCGCTGCAAGGGCAGCTGCTTTTTTCGACATGCCTGCCCGGTGTGCTATGCGGAACAAGGCGCAGATAAATACTGCGCCCAGTATCCAGTTAAAGCATCTTGCAGCCAGATAACCCAGATCGCTCGGCACTATCCAGCTCAAACTGTATGAACTGATCAGCGCACCAATGACGTGCGGGAATGGCAGACCGTGATACCAGAACTCACCTGGTTGCCAAGTGTATCCCGAGATACCTCCTGTAAACGCTTGAGTCGGCGCACTGGCTGCTGGCAGGGAATGGAACGATTTCAGGTATTCCAGTAAAAAGAAGTGCGTTGACTCATCAGGTGCACCATTAAAGGCAATTCCCGCCGACCAAACCGCCAGAAGGATGAAATAGGTAATGGCCAGCACTCGTTGGTAACGAGTGCTGGACCAGCCTGTTTGATGATCTGAATGATTAGTTTCAAACACGGGCGACCCTTAAGGCTGCAGAAAATGTCATAGCGCTGTATTGAATGTTTTTGGCAACTGCGATCAATTTTTGAACCTTGGAGGCCAAGCCAGACCGAAATCTTCGTGATCAAGGGTTAGGTTCGGGCTATAGGCGTAATCCACCTGGATGTTCGGCCAGCGATTTTTGATGTAGCGAATCTCATGCCCAAATCGTTCCTGTTTCTGAGGCGTGTCCTCCAGACCGCGCGTCGCCGATTCATGGTGGTACAACTCAGAGAAAGGTGTCCAGACGTTGAGATACCCTGCTTCCTGAACCCGTAAGCAGAAGTCCACATCATTGAATGCTATCTTCAAATGCTGCTCATCTAGCCCGCCTACCTCATCAAAAATTGACTTTTTAATGATCAGGCATGCGGCCGTGACCGCCGAGAACTCCTGAATTAGCTCCGCTCTACAGAAATAGCCATGTGCACCTTTTGGAAGATACTTGTGTGCGTGGCCGGCAACACCCCCTATGCCCACCACAACACCACCATGTTGTAGTCTGTTGTCTGGGTACCAAAGCCTTGCGCCTACCGCACCGACCTTCGGCTGCAACGCAATTGACACCATCTCGCTGAGCCACTCAGGTGTAATCACCTCAATATCATTGTTGATGAGACCAATTAGCTCACCTTTGGCGATACGCACAGCACCGTTATTGAGCGCAGAGTAGTTAAACGGTCCATCGTCTCGAAGTACGCGAATGTTTTCTTCCTGATCGATTTGAGCAAAGTATTCCAGCGATTCGGGATCGTCAGAGCCGTTATCAATCAGAATGATTTCGTAATTTTTGTACGTTGTCAGGCTTTTGATGCTGTCGATACACTGCTTGACCAATGCGTAAGCATTCCTTGTGGGTATGACAAGTGTCACAAGAGGCAGCGTTGTCGGCAGGTTGTAGTGCACCCGGTACTGACCTGTAGGTAGCAACTCTGTCGAGCCAATCCGACCTTGACGTTCCAAATGCTCATCTAGAGCTTTAACGCCCGCCAATGCAGCATAAGGTTTTTCGTCGCCAGCCATCGCTGTACTGCCAGCGTGTATACGCCAGTGATAAAGCACGCGAGGAATGTGAATAATCTGGTCGCGTTTAAGTTTTTCTATGCAACGCAAGGCCAGGTCATAATCCTGAGCACCTTCGAAGCCTACCCGGAACTGCCCTACCTCGTTGACGAGATCACGGCGATAGGCTCCGAGGTGACAAATCATATTTTGCGAACGAAACAGGAACTCGTTCCAGTCTGACTTGAAGTAGGGCGAGCTACGGTTGCCTTCGGTGTCAATCTTGTCCTCGTCCGAGTAGATCAATCCTGCATCCGGGTTTTCGCGAATGGTGCGAGCAATCCAGTAAAGCGCATGAGCAGGGAGAAGGTCATCATTGTCCATTAACGCAACAAAAAGACCTTTAGCGACGCCCAGTGCCGAGTTGCTGGCCTGCGAGATGTGACCATTGCTGCCACGGAAAACAACTTTGATGCGCCTGTCTTGCGCTTTCAAAGATTTCAGGTACTCGATCACTGCGGGATTTGTCGATGCATCGTCAGCGAGGCATAGTTCCCAATTGGTATAGAGCTGCGAGCGCACGCTGTCCACTGCTTCACGAAGAAGATCCAGTGGTGGGTTATACACCGGCATGATGATGGAAATGAGCGGATACTCAATCCAGCGATTCATGTGCTCGTTGATACGGTTGATTTCGGCTTCGCCCAACGTGTCGTAATATTGGACCCATCGAGAATAATCGTGTCGATCGGGCACTTCACGCGTCTCGCTTCCGACGAACGCATGTTGAGCTTCACCTTGAACCCAGCGAGCCTGTGCGATGACACCTGCGAGTCCCCTGAGACGCCACACTTGGTAGGCCTTCTTTGCTGTACTGGAAAGTCCGCCTCCTCGCTGAACAATCAGTGGAATCGATGCAGCAAGACGTTTTGCACGGAAAAATGACCTGGTTATCTTCCTCAGCGGGGCAGTGGCTTTCCAACTGTACGAAGATTGCATCGCGATGATATGCAGGTTCAAGTTGTGAACATGCGTATCTTTGTCTACAAGTGCCAGACGGTGATTTTCCTGAGCTGCCAAAATCGCAATTTCAAGCTCTGTTAACTTGGCGTTATGCTTCTCTTGCGCCTCTCGGGTAGCGGCATCAATATCCGCTAACGCCTGACGGTGCTCTGCCTGAACCAGAAGGTTTGCCGCCTCAAGATTTTCCATAGCAATTCGGTGGTTTTCTTGAATCGCCAGATTCGCAGCCTCCCGTTCCTCCAGCGCGACTCGATGGCTTTCCTGAGCGGCAAGTTGTGCAGCTTCGAGCTCTTCAAGGGCCAATCGGTGATGCTCCTTGGCAGCCTGGTGCGCAGCTTCAAGCTCTTTGAGCGCTAATCGATGCTTGTCTTGCACTGCCAGATTCTCAGCCTCGCGCTCTTCCAGAGCCAAGCGATGATTTTCTTCTACCGCAAGGTTCGCTACCTCGGCGGCCTCTAAAGCTGAGCGGTCTTTAAAATTCAAATCCGATATAGACTCAAGCGCTAGCTTGAGCTCCTCTTCCTGTTGAAGGAGTCGCTCAGCGACCTGACCTTCCGTGAATAAAGTGAACGTAATCTGTATTTTGAACGACTTCCCGGATAATAGCGAATTGAGATCAACGGGAAGCACGAGGTGCGGGTCATCGTCCAATGACATAAACATTGTGCTGTCGTTCACGTCGTTAACGAATGTGGTCGTGCCCGCAGAGTCGAGAGGTGCATTGGCACTGTCACGCCAAGACCATGCTTCCGAATTGGCGTCATAGATAGTAATTGCGTCTACCGAAAAGGATTGACGAATATTGGTTGGATCGAAACGAAGTGCCGCGCATCCGTAGGTCGCTGGAACTGTGAACACTAAGGTCTGGCGCCCATCGTGCACAAATTGACTTATCGTCCGCTCTTCTTTGAAGCCGCCCGCCGCATCACCTATATAGAGCTTCGCCACTCTAGGCGTTTTGTCTCCCAAGGATCCCATTTTTTGAATGGTCGCTTCTGGTGACCAATTAAGAAAGCTCGCAGCTTCGCGACCGGTGACTTTTTCTTGGAACATCGCCTCTAGTAGCGCGTAGCGGTTCAGCGCTTGTTCGGTGATCTCAAGGCCCGCACTCGCAATCAACTCAACAATAAAATCACGCCTGTTGATCATGGTCGTGCTTGGGTGAAAGGGTACTTTATTCGCTATCAGCAGCAGCAGGCCCCGCATTAGCAAATGACCGAGTTCGACGCCTTCCTTCATTTCCCATTCGATATCTATGAGATGTGGGTTGCCTTCACTGTCAATAATGATGTTTTGTGCAACTGCGTCAATATAATGGCCAGGTAAACGAACGTTTACACTGTCCAGTTCGGTAGTACCGCCTTCAGTAGCCAAGAGCTGGCTTAGGCAATTTAGATAGGTGTTCAAAAAAGGGGTAAACGTTTCAACTGCCCAATCTTCGGTTGTTGAGGCTTCAAGAAATTGCAGGCTGAGCAAATTGCCTTTTGCGTAGCCATGAGCTGCAGGAAGGATGAATCTGAATGGGTCATCCCGGCGGTCTGCTGCTTCAATAGTGCTGAGACGTTGGTATTGAACTTCAATGCCTGCATGGGTTTCGGCGAAAACCGCTGCCTTGCAGTACTCTGCATTGCGCCCTGTGCTGTAGTGATACGCTAGGACATTACTGGGGACTGCGTCGTACGGCTGGCATGAAGCGACGACCATAAACGAATTCGCGAGGTCCATGCCCAGATGATTCTCGATCACCACCGGCCAAGCTTTTTCGAGGTTAAATGTGGTGGTCGAGGGTAACTGTGGATCTTTCCGAGTGTTCTGGCAGGCCAATGCAGCAGCGTCGAAATTATTGGCTTTGAAACCGTTCTCTGTGATCAGAGAATTGGGAATCTTGTAGTCCGGATAAGGTGATAGAAAGCTTGATGATGCAAAGCCAGCGAGGGCTATTAACTCATCCAGACCTTTGCGGCCAAATGTCTTAGGTTGGCGGGCTACATACCGGCCCTCAATACCGTACATAGCGACACCAAGGTGATCCTCTGGCGCGCCGGCAAAATATTTGAGGCCAAGTTGGTTCTCAATGGCAATAAACAGATGTCCGTCAGGTTTGAGCAGCTTTTTAACTCGTTTCAGCATCCCCAGTGCAGGATCTTCGTCATTGCTGAACATGCTGGCGTATTCGAGTACACCGATGAGCGTTACTACGTCAAATTGCTGATCAATCTTCAGGTCATCGAATCGTTCAGCAAGCACCGTGACGTTATCCAGATCACGTGTTCTGCTCGCTGCGATGGCAGCTCGGCGTGGGCTACCTTCCAGCGCGAGCACGTCAGCACCCGCTTCGCCGAGGTAGCGGCTGATCGCACCGCAACCCGCACCGATTTCGAGAACTGATTTACCTTTTAGAAGATGCTCGAACGGGCGAAAGATATTTCCGCGGGTGGAACTAAGGTGATAGAGCTTTGGCCAGTCGGTACAGTAGTGCGGAAGCTCGCTCGACAGCACGGAGACATCGCTTGCGTTACGAACGATCTTCGCCAGCTCATTTTCCGAGCTATCGCCGTCACTGTAGGCAATGCCCTGATAATCAGTCCGCACCCATACAGATGTGTCTGTATCACGGAGGTAGCCATATCTATCAAGCTCAAACATCAACACGTACCGGTTCAATTTCCATGGAGGCACCCAGGTCTATCAAACCCAGAAGCTTTGGAGTGGGTTCTACAACGAAATGTATCGAATCATAGCGCCGGTCGTGAGGCACGATGTCCTCGCTTTGCCGAGAGGCAATGCCGATGGAAATGAAGTAATCACCGGTCGCCAGCGCGTTTCTGAATTTCACACGCGCTTTTGCCTGTATTCCAGCGCTGCCTATCAGGCCTGTGCCCTCGCAATCCTGCATGTAAGAGTTGGTGCCGTATACGGTGACACCCTCTTTGGTCTTGATCGTAAAGCCGATAATCGGGTTGACCACTGTACGATTGAAGTGCAAGGCCAGATCAAGAACGATTTCCTCGCCCGATTCAACGCTGTTGGGAAACTCCCTTCCCGATGCATTCATATGGAAGTCGAGCAGTGTTGCAGCGCCATCCCCCCAACGGTACTCATGAGGGTTGTAACCAGGCCTGCTCGCGTACACGTCTTCATCAAAACGCAACGCTATCTTGTCGGTTTCGACTGGGGCGGTTTCCACTCGTTCGGCTTCGGCGAGGTCCAGACTCTTGTCGGTGATAGGGCTCTTCTCACGCCCGAACAGAAGGTCTGTGTAGCGATTGATGACCGGGCGCGATTCGCCAATCATCTCGATCCTGCTCTTTTCCAGCAAAATAGCGCGATTACAGTGAGTGACCACTTGCTCGCTGGAGTGCGTGACCAGCAGGATGCTGGTGCCATTTTCTTTCAACTGCCTGAGGCGCTCGAAGCACTTGGCCTGAAATCGTGCATCGCCAACGGAAAGTGCTTCGTCCACGACCAGGATTTCCGGGTCGACCTGAGCCTGGACCGCAAACGCCAGGCGTACGGCCATGCCGCTTGAGTAAGATTTGACCGGCTGATCAAGGAACTCGCCAATATCGGCAAAGCCGGCGATCGCGTCAAAGCGCTCGTCTACTTCGTCACGCGTCAGTCCAAGCACTGCGGCGTTCAGATAAACGTTTTCACGGCCGGTAAACTCGGGGTTGAAGCCTGAACCGAGTTCCAGCAAGGCCGCTACCCGGCCGCGCGTATGAATCTCGCCGACAGTCGGGTTCAATGTTCCGCAGATGATCTGCAGCAAGGTTGACTTGCCTGAACCATTGCGGCCCACGATCCCGACTGTTTCGCCTTTGCCGACGTCGAAGCTGACGTCGCGCAGGGCCCAGAACTCCTTGCCATAGGTAGTGGTCGGCTGCCCTGACCAACGCTGAATTCTAGGCACCAAGGCTTGTTTCAAGCGGTCGTGGGGCTTGTCATATGTGTAAAAACACTTCGAGACGTTTTGTACGCTGATAACCGGTTGATCAGATGACATCAGCGAATCCTTTGCGTGTTTTTTGGAAAAACCAGAACCCCATGACAGCAATTACTGCGCCAATCACGATGGCGATACCCAGGCTGTCCCAATGCGGGAGGTTGCCGAACAGCAGTACGCTACGGCTTTCTTCGATAATGTAGGTAAGCGGGTTCATCTGCAGCCAAGGGCGATAGACTTCAGGAAGCGCCGCCACCGGGTAAAGAACCGGCGACAGAAACAGCAGGACAGTTGTCAGAACCGTGATTACCTGCGCGACGTCGCGCAAGTACACGCCGAGGGATGCGAGAAACCAACTGATACCCAGCGTGCCTAGAATGAGCGGCACCAGAATCAGCGGAAACAATAGTGCCGTCCAGAAAAGCGTGTGCGAAATCAGCAGTTGTGCGATCACCAGCACTATCAGGCTGATGCAACTGTGGAAGAGCGCCGAGCCCAAGGTGATAACCGGCAGAATCTCCAGAGGAAACACTACCTTCTTGACGTAATTGCTGTTACTCATCACCAACGAAGGTGCTCGGTTCGCACACTCTGCAAACAACCCATGCACGATCATCCCGACGAACAGCAGAATAGCGAAGCCGCCTTTGCCGGTATCGACTCCAACCCAACGCGCGCTGAAGATTTCGGAGAATACGAAGGTGTATACCGCCAGCATCAACACCGGATTGAAGAATGACCACGCCAGGCCCATCACCGAGCCGCGGTAGCGACCAATGACTTCTCGCTTGGTCATTTGCGAGATCAATGAGCGGTTGGTCCACAGGCTGTTGACGAGCCGCAAAGGGCCCGCCGAAGGGGTTTTATGAGGGTTCATTAAGCGAACACCTCGGCGTCTTCGAATACGACGGCTTTCTGATCTTTAGCAGACAGGGAAGGTGCTTCGCCGAATGGCCAGTCGATGCCCACGGTGGCGTCGTTCCAGGCAAGGCTGCGTTCATGTTCCGGCGCCCAGTAATCGGTGGTCTTGTAAAGGAAGTCGGCGCTTTCGGACAGTACGACAAAGCCGTGGGCAAAGCCTTCCGGAATCCACAGTTGTTTTTTGTTTTCGGCGGTAAGATGCAGTCCCACCCATTTGCCAAAAGTTGGGGAGCTCTTGCGCAGGTCGACCGCAACGTCAAAGACTTCTCCGGCGGTGACTCGGACCAGCTTGCCCTGTGGCTGTTGAATTTGGTAATGCAAACCGCGAAGAACGCCCTTCACCGAACGCGAGTGGTTGTCCTGAACGAACGTTACAGACCGCCCAACGACCTCTTCGAAAGCTTTCTGGTTGAAGCTTTCAAAGAAAAAACCGCGATCGTCGCCGAAAACCTTTGGCTCGAATACGATGACGTCTGGAATGGCGAGGCGTGTTGCATTCATAGGTAACGTATCTCCGGGATGCTCATCAGGGTCTGCTCATAAGGCCCTGGCTGGGGCAGGCGTGTGTTAAAAATCGCCTGCGCCATGGAATTTGATTGCGCCATTAAAACGCGCTTTACGACATCGAGGCTCATGGGAGTCGAGTGCGCCATAGACTGCCCGCCTGGGCGGGAAATGTCTGCGCTGGATAAGGGGGTAGGCCTTTTATTACCGAGGGAGCGGGGCATGCATCGTCTATTTGTAGTTTTCCGACATAGGTTCCGACGATGAGCAACACGAGGTCTTCATGGCAGGACGGTTTTACGAATTGAAGCACGTCCGGTATCTGAGCTCATGGCCGGGTGGGTGACTCGAGCCTTGTCATCCTTGGTTGGGCGGTACAAGTGACCCCACCTTCCGAGGCTGGTTCCGTTCACCCCGGTTACACTGCCTTCTTTGCGCTTTTGATACCGAAAACAAAGGTCTGCACATTAACATAAGCCGCCGCTGGAGAACATTCGGTGCCCTGCGAAATTAAGCGGTTTCGATGCTGTGACCGATACCCGGCCACGCGGCGGTTAACGGCCTCTTTTGCGTTGGGCGCAAATGTTGAGAGCCAGTATTTTAGGAGGCTGCGATGCCTGATCATTGATTTAATCAGGCTACATCGCTCTGGCTGGGCCAGGCAGGGTATGAGTGGCTATTTGACAGTCAGCGTTTGCTTAGCATTGCTGTAAGGCACGCGATAATGAAGAAGATCTTGTCTCTCGGTCTCCTGCGGCATTGCGGTGCCTTGAACGCGAGCTTCAGGAACGACAGCCGCGTACTCACGTGTTTCCCCGCAGGATGCAGTTGGCTGTCTCCGATCAACTGGCCAATCAGCACTACCTGCCCGGCCCACCAACCGTCAGCAATCTTTTTCAGTCGACTGATGAGTGAGGCAAGCCCGGTGTTGGCGCCAACCTGATTGTTGGCGTGTTGACGGTAGTCCATGCCGGGAACCGGATCGATAAGCCAGCGGAAGCCGTGACTGCGAGCAAATGCGTAACAGTACCAGTCGTGCAGGCTGACGGCCTGAGCTGCATCCCAGTGGGAAAGGAGGGACGACTTGAAGGCATCTGCAAGCCGGCGATTCATCACATAGGTGCAGCCGGGGCCCGCGGCTTCGAACAGATAGTCCCACTGGACCTGAGGCTGAGCCTTGTCCAGCAGTACACGCTGACCATCCGGCCAGAATGCGGTGACATTGCTGGAATAGGCATCATGATGACCCGGCGCCAAAGTCACTACGGCGCGCTGAAGCTTTTCCTTATGCCAGATATCATCCTGATCGGAGAACGCTACGTAATCGAATGTCGAGAAGTCGACATCCCGGATCAAGCGAAAGAAGTTACGTGATGCTCCGCCAAATCGTCCGGCCGACGGCAGCAGGGAGATATTCGCATGCTGCTGAGCGTAGTCGGCACACCATGCTTCAGTGCCGTCCGTGGAGGTATCCACACTGATGAACACGCTGACGCAGACGTTTGTCTGCGTCAGGATTGAATCAAGTTGTGCCTCTATCCACGCCATACCGTTATAGGCTGCCAATAGCACGGCTACCTTAGGAAAAACAGATGACATACTGTTCGCAGCCTTGCGGTATGGGATAGAGGTTTGCAGTCTTAGAACGAGCCCAGATCAAGCAGTTTCTGCAGATACTGCCCGTAGCCAGTCTTTTTCAGTTTTTGAGCTTGTTCACCTAGCTGAGCAGCTGTAATCCAGCCGTTGGTGTAAGCGATCTCTTCAAGGCACGCCACTTTCCAGCCTTGGCGCTGCTCAATGGTGTGTACAAAATGGCTCGCTTCAAGCAGCGACTCATGAGTACCTGTGTCGAGCCATGCAAAGCCGCGACCGAGAATTTCTACGGTCAGGCTCTTCTGCTCAAGGTAAGCACGGTTCACATCGGTGATTTCCAGCTCGCCGCGCTCGGAAGGCTTGATGTTTTTAGCGATTTCGACAACCTGATTATCATAGAAGTACAGGCCGGTCACGGCATAGCTCGACTTCGGTGCTGCAGGCTTTTCTTCGATGCTCAAGGCGCGACCGGTTTCATCGAACTCGACAACGCCAAAGCGCTCAGGATCGGAAACATGGTAGCCGAAGACAGTAGCGCCGCTGGTCTGTTGGCTGGCCGAGCGCAGGTTGTCGGAGAAGTGCTGACCGTAAAAGATGTTGTCGCCCAGGATCAGGCAGCAAGGATCTTCACCGATGAATTCTTCGCCGATAATGAAGGCTTGTGCCAGGCCATCAGGCGTTGGTTGTTCTGCGTAGGTGAGCTGAATGCCATATTGGCTGCCGTCACCCAGAAGCTTGCGGAAGCTCGGCAAGTCTTCTGGCGTGGAGATGATCAGGACTTCACGCATACCTGCCAGCATCAGCACCGACAGAGGGTAGAAAATCATCGGCTTGTCGTAGATAGGCAGCATCTGCTTGGATACGCCAAGGGTAAGCGGGTGCAGACGAGTGCCCGAGCCGCCGGCCAGGATGATGCCTTTACGATTAATGGTGGTCATTTGTTCAGAGTTTCCATGAGCATTCGGGCTACACCATTTTGCCAGTCAGGCAGGTGCAGAGAAAAATTGTGGCGCAGCTTTTCTGTGTTCAAACGCGAATTCAGAGGACGTTGCGCAGGTGTCGGGTATTCGATCGTACCGATTGGATTGATCGTTTCCACTGCCAGGGGTTCCCCATTGGCGCGGGCGAAGTCAATCACGTACTGCGCGTAAGCATGCCATGACACTTCACCGGCCGGTGCCAGGTTGTAGATGCCACAAAGCTCAGGCTTCGCCAGCGTTTGAAGCAGGGCAGCTGTCGCTATGTCGGCCAGCAACTCCGCACCTGTAGGCGCTCCAATCTGATCGGCGATCACATTGAGCGTCGGGCGATCTTTCGCGAGGCGCAACATGGTTTTGGCAAAGTTGTTGCCACGTGCCGCGTAAACCCAACTGGTACGGAAGATCAGGTGCTTGCAGCCTGAGGCAGCGATAAGTTGCTCGCCTTCAAGTTTGGTCGCGCCGTAATAGTTGACCGGCGACACCGCATCGCTTTCTTTCCATGCGGTGTTGCCTGAACCGTCGAACACATAGTCGGTCGAGTAATGAACCAACAACGCGTCCAGCGTGTGGGCCTCTTCTGCCAAAACCTGGCTGGCCAGAGCATTGACCGTATGCGCTAGCTCGCGCTCGGTTTCGGCCTTGTCGACAGCGGTATAGGCTGCGGCGTTGACGATAACCTGAGGCTTGACGCAGCGAATGGTCTTGCGCAGGCCATCCAGATCAGAAAGATCGCCAGAAAGCTCGCCATAAGCCGTCGATACGCTATGGCGGTCAAGAGCGACAACTTCACCCACTACAGCGAGTGAACGTTGCAACTCCCAACCCACTTGGCCGTTTTTGCCCAGCAGAAGAATTTTCATCATTTATCGGCGCGCGCTGTGTAGTTCTTGTCGATCCATTGCTGGTAGCTTCCGCTCTTCACGTGAGCAACCCACTCCGGGTTATCGAGATACCATTGCACCGTCTTGCGGATGCCGGATTCGAAGCTTTCTTCCGGCACCCAGCCCAGCTCACGCTGAATCTTGCTGGCATCAATCGCGTAGCGCAGGTCATGGCCCGGGCGGTCCTGCACATAAGTGATCAGGCTGGCATGCGGGCGATGGGCTGAGTCCGGACGCAGTTGGTCGAGCAGGGCGCAGACAGTGTTGACCACTTCGAGGTTCTGCTTCTCGTTGTGACCACCGATGTTATAGGTTTCGCCGATCTCGCCTTCGGTGACGACTTTGTACAATGCGCGGGCGTGGTCTTCTACGTAGAGCCAGTCACGAACCTGATCACCTTTGCCGTAGATAGGCAGCGGTTTGCCTTCAAGCGCATTGAGAATGATCAGCGGGATCAGCTTCTCGGGGAAATGGCACGGGCCGTAATTGTTGGAGCAGTTGGTCACCAGAGTAGGCAGGCCGTAGGTACGGCTCCAGGCGCGTACCAGGTGGTCAGAGCTGGCCTTACTGGCCGAGTAGGGTGAGCTTGGCTGGTAAGGGGTGGTCTCGGTGAAGAGATCTTCCGGGCCTTCTAGGTCGCCATACACTTCATCGGTGGAAATATGATGAAAGCGGAAGTTGGCCTTGCGTGCTTCGTCCAGTTGGCTCCAGTAGCCACGCGCAGCTTCAAGCAGCGTGTAGGTGCCAATGATATTTGTCTGGATAAACTCTGACGGCCCGGTGATGGAACGATCGACATGGGACTCGGCTGCCAAGTGCATCACAGCGTCGGGCTGGTGCTCTTTGAAAACCCGGTCCAGGTCTTCACGGTTGCAGATGTCCACGTGCTCAAAGGCATAACGCTCGCTTTGATCGGCCGACTGAAGTGATTCAAGATTGCCTGCGTACGTCAGTTTGTCGACATTGACGACTGAGTCGGCTGTATTGGCAATGATGTGCCGAATCACTGCCGAACCGATGAAACCAGCACCGCCTGTTACTAAGATCTTCAAAAGAGTATCTACCTTGGGTTATGACAAGGCTCTGCCCGGTCCGTGGAAACGATCGCTGATCAGTCGCCGTCTTGAAACATCTGCCTGCGTTAAACATGAATGTTTAAATGACGTGGATGAGCGGCGGTAAAAAAACGACATTTTACATAGAAAAATAGACATCCCCATCAAATAATTTGAGGGCGTCTGCAATCGTGTAGCGAACCGATGGTGCCAATGCTTCAAACGCGAAAGCCCCAGATAATGGGGCTTTCGTGATAGAGGAATCTGCACTCACCGAGATCCCGCTGGACGCTGTCTATGGCTTACACGTTAAACCTGAAATGCATCACATCACCATCCTTGACGACATATTCCTTGCCTTCCAGACGCCATTTACCCGCTTCCTTGGCACCGGACTCGCCCTTGAACTGAATAAAGTCGTCATACGCCACCACTTCGGCGCGGATGAAGCCTTTTTCGAAGTCGGTGTGGATGACACCTGCGGCCTGTGGTGCGGTGGCACCGACGCGGACGGTCCAGGCGCGGACTTCTTCGACGCCGGCGGTGAAGTAGGTCTGCAGGTGAAGCATTTCGTAGCCAGCGCGAATGACGCGGTTCAGGCCGGGTTCTTCGAGGCCCAGAGCTTCGAGGAACATGTCTTTTTCTTCGCCGTCATCCAGCTCGGCGATTTCGGCTTCGATCTTGTTGCAGACCGGCACCAGCATTGCGCCTTCTTCTTCGGCGATGGCGCGGACCACGTCCAGCAGCGGGTTGTTCTCGAAACCGTCTTCGGCAACGTTGGCGATGTACATGACCGGCTTGGTGGTCAGCAGGTGGAAGCCACGAATGATGACTTTCTCGTCATTGCTCATGCTCTTCATCAGGCTGCGTGCTGGCTTGCCTTCACTGAAGTGGGCGATCAGTTGTTCAAGCAGGCCTTTCTGGACCACTGCGTCCTTGTCACCGCCCTTGGCATTGCGCGTGACCTTTTGCAGTTGCTTCTCGCAGCTGTCGAGGTCAGCGAATATCAGTTCCAGATCGATGATCTCGATGTCGCGCTTGGGGTCGACGCTGTTGGAGACGTGAATCACGTTCTCGTCTTCAAAGCAGCGCACCACATGAGCGATGGCGTCGGTCTCGCGGATGTTGGCGAGGAACTTGTTGCCCAGGCCTTCGCCTTTCGAGGCGCCTGCCACCAGGCCGGCGATGTCGACGAACTCCATGGTGGTCGGCAGGATGCGTTTCGGGTTGACGATGGCTGCAAGGGCCGCCAGGCGCGGGTCAGGCATCGGCACGATGCCGCTGTTCGGTTCAATGGTGCAGAAGGGGAAGTTCTCGGCCGCAATACCAGATTTGGTCAGGGCGTTGAACAGGGTGGACTTGCCGACGTTAGGCAGGCCGACGATGCCGCAATTGAATCCCATGGTGTTTCCCCTCGAGTGATGTCAGGCCTTCTGGCTGTGCAGGTTTTTCATCGCCCGGTTCCATTCACCGGCGAAGATATCCGGCAGCACGCCGAGGGCAAAGTCGATACTGGCGTCCAGTTTTTCCTGTTCGGCGCGTGGCGCTCGACCCAGGACAAAGCCGGATACCTTGCTGGCATCGCCCGGGTGGCCGATGCCAAGCCGCAAGCGATGAAATGTGTTCTGGTTGCCGAGCTGCGCGATGATGTCGCGCAGGCCGTTATGACCGCCATGGCCGCCGCCCACTTTGAGCTTGGCAACGCCCGGAGGCAGGTCCAGTTCGTCATGCGCCACCAGAATCGACTCAACCGGAATACGGTAGAAACCGGCGAGTGCCGCGACGGCCTGGCCGCTGCGGTTCATGTAGGTGGTGGGAATCAGCAGACGAACATCCTGACCCTGATGCGTAAAACGCCCGGTCAGGCCAAAGAATTTGCGCTCGGGAACGAGATTGACTCGCTGCGCCGCAGCAATACGCTCAACAAAAAAAGCCCCTGCGTTATGCCGGGTCTGTTCGTATTCAGCGCCTGGATTTCCCAGGCCAACGATCAGTTGTATGGCGGTCACGACAGGGGCTCTTCCTTTGGAGTTGAGGGTTAAACCGCTGGCGACAGCGGCAATGTGGGCGAAAACTGCTCATTTACCATGATGTAAACTCAGCGATCTCGCCCGCTTTGCCTGCTTATCGCTCGCGATGTTTCCTGAGCAACTCCGACGTTACCAAGTAATGAATTACTCGGCTGCGCCTTCTTCACCTTCTTCTGCTTCGTCTTTGACGATGCGCGGTGCGTGGACGTTGGCGATTGCCAGGTCAGTACCGTGTGCCAAGGCAACGAACTCGACGCCTTTAGGTGCTTTCAGCTCGGACAGGTGAACGTTGTCGCCCACTTCCAGCGCGCCCAGATCAACTTCGATGAACTCAGGTAGGTCTTTAGGCAGGCAGGTCACTTCCAGTTCAGTGGTAGTGTGCGAAATCTCGCCGCCTTTCTTGACTGGAGCTTCTTCGTTCAGGAAGTGGATCGGCACGATTGCGGTCAGTTTCTGGCCGGCAATAACGCGCACGAAGTCAGCGTGCATCACATGGCCTTTGGCCGGGTGACGTTGCAGCGCCTTGATGATGACGTTCTGCTTCTTGCCACCAATGTTCAGCTCGATGATGTGGCTGTAGGCCGCATCGTTTTCGAGCAGTTTGGAAACTTCCTTGGCCAGCATGCTGATGGACTCAGGGGCTTTGTCGCCACCGTAGACTACAGCTGGAACCAGGCTGGCGAGACGACGCAGGCGGCGGCTCGCACCTTTCCCCAGGTCGGAACGCTGTTCTGCATTCAGGGTAAATTCGTTCATGTTGTATCTCCAAATTAACCACATCCGCCGTTGCGTTTGCGACCAGCGCTCGGGCGGTATGGGCAAAAAAGCCCCGCCCTGACAGGATGTCAGGGCGGGGCGCTTTTCGTCTGCGTGATGTCAGTTAACGGAACATCGCGCTGATCGATTCTTCATTGCTGATGCGGCGAACCGCTTCGGCGACTACCGGCGCAATATCCAGTTGGCGGATACGGCTGCAGGCTTGTGCTGCTGCGGACAACGGGATGGTGTTGGTCACCACCAGTTCGTCCAGCACGGAATTTTCAATGTTTTCGATCGCCCGACCCGACAGCACAGGGTGTGTGCAGTAGGCGAAGACCTTGGCTGCGCCATGCTCTTTCAGGGCCTTGGCCGCGTGGCACAGTGTGCCGGCGGTGTCGACCATGTCATCGACCAGAATGCAGGTACGCCCTTCGACATCACCGATGATATGCATCACTTCAGAGTGATTGGCTTTCTCACGGCGTTTGTCGATGATACCGAGATCGACGCCCAGGGATTTTGCAACAGCACGTGCACGCACGACGCCGCCGATATCCGGGGAAACGATCATCAGGTTTTCAAAGCGCTGATCTTCGATGTCATCCACCAGAACGGGGGAGCCGTAGATGTTATCTACCGGAATATCGAAGAAACCCTGGATCTGGTCAGCATGAAGATCAACCGTGAGAACACGGTCGATTCCCACCACGGTGAGCATGTCAGCGACAACTTTCGCGCTGATGGCAACACGTGCGGAGCGCGGACGGCGATCCTGGCGGGCATAACCAAAGTAGGGAATCACAGCAGTGATTCGGGACGCTGAGGAGCGGCGGAAGGCATCAGCCATCACGACCAGTTCCATCAGGTTATCGTTCGTTGGTGCGCAGGTCGGCTGAATGATGAAGACGTCTTTACCGCGGACGTTTTCATTAATCTCAGTGCTGATTTCACCGTCGGAAAATTTTCCGACAGAGACATCACCCAGTGGGATATGCAGCTGACGTACTACACGCCGAGCGAGATCGGGGTTGGCATTCCCCGTAAAGACCATCATCTTGGACACGCGCAGTACCTAGAGGCTGAGGGTAACCTGGATGAGTATAGAAAATGGCAGGGGCGGCTGGATTCGAACCAACGCATGGCAGGATCAAAACCTGCTGCCTTACCGCTTGGCGACGCCCCTGTATTGAATCAATCGAGTGCCTGGCACTCAATTCCTGTTACAGAATTTGCAGCTTGCGATGCAACATCGAAATGTTACTTCCTTTCGCTACGAACCCCGTAAGGGTCTCTGTAAGAAGGGCCGAGACTTTATCAGCTTCAGCTTTGTTTGGGAAGGCCCCAAACACACAACTTCCAGTTCCGGTTAATTTTGCTTCGGTAAAATTACCTAACAAATTCAAAGCGTTACGTACTTCTGGGTAACGCCTCTCTACAACCGCCTTACAGTCATTTCGACTGTTTCCCTTGGGAACGGGGCGCACTTTAATGGGAGGCGTGTCGCGTGTCAACAACGGATCTGAAAAAATTTCTGCTGTACTTACAGCGACTTGCGGAACGAGCACCAAATACCAGGGTTCTTCGGGGTCAGCCGGGGTGAGAATTTCCCCGACACCCTCAGCAAATGCGGCGTGTCCACGGACAAAGACCGGTACATCGGCACCCAGAGTCAGGCCCAGTTGCGCCAGCCGATCTTCATCCCAGCCAAGCTGCCACAAATGATTCAGCGCCAGCAGTGTGGTGGCTGCATCCGAGCTGCCGCCGCCGATGCCGCCGCCCATGGGCAGGCGTTTTTCCAGCCAGATATCCATGCCCAGTGTGCAACCGGACTGTTTTTGCAGCGCGCGGGCGGCTTTGACGATCAGGTTGCTGTCATGCGGGACGCCGGGGACATCGGTCTGCAGGCGAATCTCGCCGTCCTCGCGAACGGTAAAGCCCAGTTCGTCACCGTAATCGAGAAACTGAAACAGGGTTTGCAACTCATGGTAGCCGTCCGGACGGCGTCCCAGAATGTGCAGCATCAGGTTCAGTTTTGCCGGAGCAGGCAAAACCAGCTGGGCCTTGGCCATATCCTGTAATGCAGTCATGGTCATTGCCCCAGTTTGCGAGGCTGCCAGTCCTTGATGACCAGCGTGACATCGAGGTCCTGCCCGTGCAGCTTGACGCGTTCGGGCAGCCAGTAGCCATTCTGTTCGACATAGCTGAGGTATTCCACCTGCCAGCCGTCCTGTTCAAGGCTGGCCAGACGGCTGTCACCGTCGAGTGTCACGCTACTTTTGCTGTCCGGTGCCGGCAAGCCACGCACCCACCATACGAGATGGGAAACCGGCAGTTTCCAGCCCAGTTGATCCTGAAGCAGTGTTTCCGGAGTCGTGGCTTCGTAGTGGCCCTGATTGGCGACTTCAAGCGCGACAGCGCCGGGCCTGCCGGTCAGTCGTGCTGCGCCGCGGCCGAGCGGACCGGACAGGCGGATATCGTAGTAATCCTGACGCTGCAGCCAGAAGAGGGTGCCGCTACCGGAGTCCTTCGGCGCACGAATGCCGACCTTGCCGTTGATCTGCCAGCCATCAAGGCTGCTCAGTTGCTGTTTGTGTTCGCGCCATTGCGCGGGGTCGCCCTTGCCCTGAACGGCTTCGCGGGAAGTGAGACCGGCGCAGCCGGTGAGCAGGGCGATGAGGCTGAATACGATTACGTGGCGCAAAAACATAACGTCAAAGGGTCTCTGAACCGGTCAAGCGTCGCAGTGTGCTGCGCAGGACGGTGCTGTCGGGTTGTTGTTCCAGGGCCTTGGCCCATATTTTCCGGGCTTCGCGCTGTTCGCCTTTGGCCCAGAGTACTTCGCCCAGATGTGCGGCTACTTCGTGGTCGGGGAAGCGTTCGAGCGCCTGACGCAGGTAGCGTTCGGCGGCGTCCAGATTGCCCATGCGGTAATTCACCCAGCCAAGGCTGTCGAGAACCGCCGGATCGTCGGGGGTGATCTGATGGGCTTTCTCGATCAGATCGCGGGCTTCGGCGTAACGCGTGGTGCGATCGGAAAGGGTGTAGCCCAGTGCATTCAGCGCCATGGCGTTTTCCGGCTCGCGCTTGATGATGCTGCGCAGGTCTTTTTCCATCTGCGCCAGATCATTGCGCTTTTCAGCCAGCATGGCGCGGGTATAGAGCAGGTTGGCGTCGTCCGGGTACTGCTTGAGCGCCGTGTTCAGCACCTGCCAGCCGCGATCCAGTTGATCGTTGCTGGTCAGGGTTTCGGCTTCGATCAGGTACAGCTGAATGGCGAAATCGGGCTCTTCGGCACGTGCTTCAGCCAGGCGTTTGGCTGCTTCTGCGCCGTTGCCATTGCTGACCAGAATGTCGGCCTGGCGCAATTGGGCCGCCAGGAAGTCCGGGCCCGGTCCGACCTGAACGTATTCGTTGAGCGCGCTTTGCGGGTCCTCGCGCTCTTCGTGGATGCGGCCCAGATTCAAATGCGCTGAATCGACGTGTGCACCACGGGCGATCAGTTCTTCCAGGTAGCCAGCCGCTTCGTCCCAGGCCTTGGCTTCGAGGCACACCAGAGCCAGCGAGAAGCGCAGTTCGTCATCGTCCGGATATTGCTGCAAAAGGGCGGAAAACTGCACTTTGGCGTCTTCCATACGGTTTTGCTCAACGAGCATGCGCGCATACGTCAGACGCAGGCGTTTGTCGTCCGGGTATTTCTTGATGCTTTTCTCAAGCAGGGGCACCGCTTCCTTGCCCCGGTTCATGCTTTGCAGCAGGCGGGCATGCAACAGGATGGGCGCGATTTCACCTTCTTTGGGCGGGTTGTCTTCCAGCAGCTTCAACGACTGTTCGGCGTCACCATTCTGCTGAAGCAACAGCGCCTTGCCGAAAATCAGCTGGCTGTTGTTCGGGTATTTGCCCAGCAACCGATCAAAACTTTTGAGCAGGCCGTTGCGGGTGTCCGGATCGGTTTCGGCCGCAGACAGGGCCAGAAAGTCGAAGTGCGTGTCGCCCTGACCCTGCAGGACTCTCTCCATGTACACCAGAGAATCGTCGTAACGTCCGGCGCGCGCCAGTTGAATGGCTGCGGCGCGTTGCGCTTCAAGGTCGGTCGGTGCGTTTCTTGCCCAGATCAGCGCGGTTTCCAGCGCAGACTGATCAGCGCCCATGTATTCGGCGATCTGATAGGCGCGTTCGGAGACCCCCGGGTCCTGAGTCTTGATCGCCTGGGTCACGTAGTTATCCAGGGCGATGTCGAAGCGGTTGCGCTGGCCGGCCAGCTCCGCGCTCAACAGGCTGACCAGGGTGTCCTGAGTGAACGAACCATAGACCTTCGGCTTGGCTTCAGGCGCGGGAGGGGCGTCTTTCTGAGCGGGCACGGGCTGTGACGAGACGGGGGCCATTGACTGGCAGCCGCCTAGAAAGGCAAGAGCAAGGAACAACGCGGAGGATCTATTCATATATAAGAAGGGCGGCTTACCTGCGGTGGGAGCATCATGACACAAGGCTGTTGGCAAAACCCACAGCCGTCGGAAAAACTGATGCAATGCTTGTGTTTGCAGTGTCGCCAGCCTGAAAACGCAGGCTGCGACGATCGATTGTAGTGGGACAATAATATGTGGTGGTTGTTCTGAGCTTATTGAAGTAGGACAATTACCGGCTTCACGTCACCACCTGCGACCCTGAATGGCCTTCCTTGCACTCGGTATCAATCATAAGACCGCCTCGGTCGACGTTCGCGAGCGCGTGGCATTTACCCCGGAACAGTTGGTGGAGGCGTTGCAGCAGCTTTGCCACCTGACCGAAAGTCGCGAGGCTGCGATTCTTTCAACCTGTAATCGCAGCGAGTTGTACATCGAGCACGAGCATCTCGGTGCGGACAGCATTCTTGCCTGGCTCGCCAATTACCATCACCTCAGCCTGGAAGAACTGCGCGCCAGCGCTTACGTCCATGAGGACGATGCTGCAGTGCGGCACATGATGCGTGTCGCCTCGGGGCTCGACTCCCTGGTGCTTGGCGAGCCGCAGATTCTCGGCCAGATGAAGTCTGCGTATGCGGTTGCACGCGAGGCCGGAACGGTCGGGCCGTTACTGGGTCGCCTGTTTCAGGCCACGTTCAGCGCCGCCAAACAGGTGCGTACAGACACTGCAATTGGTGAAAACCCGGTGTCCGTAGCCTTCGCTGCGGTCAGTCTGGCCAAACAGATTTTCAGCGACCTGCAACGCAGTCAGGCCTTGTTGATCGGTGCGGGCGAGACCATTACTCTGGTCGCCCGGCATCTGCATGATCTGGGCGTCAAGCGTATTGTGGTTGCCAACCGTACGCTGGAGCGCGCCAGCATGCTGGCTGCCGAGTTCGGTGCCCATGCGGTGTTGCTGTCGGATATCCCGGCCGAGCTGGTCAACAGCGATATCGTGATCAGCTCCACCGCCAGCCAGTTGCCGATCCTGGGCAAGGGGGCCGTGGAAAGTGCGCTGAAACTGCGCAAACACAAACCCATTTTCATGGTCGATATTGCCGTACCGCGGGATATCGAGCCTGAAGTCGGCGAACTGGACGACGTTTACCTGTACAGCGTTGATGATCTGCACGAAGTGGTGGCAGAAAATCTCAAGAGTCGCCAGGGGGCCGCACTGGCTGCCGAGCAACTGGTCAGCGTGGGTGCCGAAGACTTCATGTCGCGGCTGCGCGAACTGGCGGCGGTCGATGTGCTGCGCGCCTATCGTCAGCAAAGCGAACGGCTGCGTGACGAAGAACTGAGCAAGGCGCAACGTATGCTGGCCAACGGCAGCAATGCCGAGGACGTATTGATCCAGCTGGCACGCGGCCTGACCAACAAATTGCTGCACGCACCCAGCGTGCAGCTCAAGAAGCTGTCTGCCGAAGGTCGCGTCGATGCGCTGGCCATGGCCCAGGAACTTTTTGCCCTCGGTGAGGGCTCGACGGATAAAACCCCGCAATGAAAGCTTCACTGCTCAATAAGCTGGATGTCCTCAGCGACCGTTTCGAGGAACTGACCGCGCTGCTCGGCGATGCCGAAGTCATCAGCGATCAGACACGCTTTCGCGCCTATTCCCGTGAGTACGCCGAAGTGGAGCCGGTCGTTGCGCTCTACCAACAGCTGATCAGGGTGCAGGGTGATCTGGAGGGCGCGCAGGCGCTGCTCAAGGACAGCGACCCGGACATGCGCGAAATGGCCGTCGAGGAAGTTCGCGAAACAAAACAGCAACTGGTCGAGCTGGAAGCGCAATTGCAGCGCATGCTGTTGCCCAAGGACCCGAACGACGGCCGCAACGTGTTTCTGGAGATTCGCGCGGGCACCGGCGGTGATGAAGCGGCGATCTTCTCAGGTGATCTGTTTCGCATGTACTCGCGCTACGCCGAGCGGCGCGGCTGGCGAGTCGAGATTCTGTCCGAAAACGAAGGCGAGCATGGCGGCTACAAGGAAGTCATTGCACGCGTCGAAGGTGACAGTGTCTATGGCAAGCTGAAATTCGAGTCCGGCGCGCACCGTGTGCAGCGCGTGCCCGAGACCGAGTCGCAGGGTCGCATCCACACTTCTGCCTGTACCGTTGCGGTGTTGCCGGAGCCTGACGAGCAGCAGGCGATCGAGATCAACCCGGCCGACCTGCGTGTCGACACCTATCGCTCCTCAGGGGCCGGTGGTCAGCACGTCAACAAAACCGATTCGGCGATCCGCATTACCCACTTGCCATCGGGTATTGTCGTCGAGTGCCAGGAAGAGCGTTCGCAGCACAAGAACAGAGCCCGGGCGATGTCCTGGCTGTCTGCCAAACTGAATGATCAGCAGACCAGCGCGGCGGCCAACGCCATCGCCAGCGAGCGCAAGCTGCTCGTGGGTTCGGGTGATCGTTCCGAGCGAATTCGTACGTATAATTTCCCTCAAGGGCGAGTGACGGATCACCGCGTGAACCTGACGCTGTATTCGCTGGATGAAGTTCTGGCGGGTGGGGTCGATGCAGTGATAGAGCCGCTACTCGCTGAATATCAGGCTGATCAACTTGCGGCACTGGGTGAGTAAATGACCATCATCGCAAGTTTGTTAAGAAGCGCCGAGCTTCCCGATTCACCGACCGCGCGGCTCGACATAGAGCTGCTGCTGGCGGCAGCGCTGGGCAAACCGCGCAGCTTTCTGCACACCTGGCCTGAGCGCATCGTCAGCACCGAGGCTGCATTGGCCTTTGCAGGTTACCTGCAGCGTCGACGCACGGGCGAGCCAGTGGCTTACATTCTCGGTCAGCAAGGTTTCTGGAAGCTCGATCTGGAAGTAGCGCCGCATACCCTGATTCCGCGACCAGAGACCGAAATGCTGGTCGAGGCAGCGCTGGAACTGGTGCCTGCCTTTGCCCCGGCTCAGGTTCTGGATTTAGGCACTGGCACCGGAGCGATTGCGCTGGCGCTGGCCAACGACCGGCAGCAATGGAAAGTGACAGCGGTAGACCGTGTGCCCGAGGCAGTCGCGCTGGCCGAACGCAACCGGCAGCGTCTGCAACTGGATAACGCCCGGGTGCTCAACAGCCACTGGTTCAGTGCGCTGGAAGGGCAGCAGTTTGATCTGATCATCAGTAACCCGCCATACATCGCCGACGCTGATCCGCATCTGTCGGCCGGTGACGTGCGTTTCGAGCCGAGCAGTGCGTTGACTGCCGGTTCCGACGGGCTGGACGATTTGCGCGCGATCATCGAACAGGCGCCTGCACATCTCAATGCGGATGGCTGGCTGCTGCTGGAGCACGGCTACGATCAAGGCCCGGCGGTGCGCGAACTGTTGATTCGTCATGGTTTCGAGCGCATCCAGACCCGCCGTGATCTGGGCGAGCATGAGCGCATCACATTCGGATGCAAGCCGTGCTGAGTGACCAGGAGCTGCTGCGCTACAGTCGCCAGATTCTGTTGCAACATGTTGATATCGACGGCCAGCTGCGCCTCAAACAAAGTCGCGCGCTTATCGTCGGCGTCGGCGGGCTTGGTTCGCCGGTGGCTCTTTATCTGGCCGCCGCAGGGGTTGGTGAGCTGCATCTGGCGGATTTTGATCACGTCGACCTGACCAACCTGCAGCGCCAGATCATTCATGATACCCAGAGTATCGGACAGGCCAAGGTAGATTCGGCCGTCGCCCGGCTCAACGCGATCAATCCAGAGATCACTCTCGTCGCTCATCGCTCAGCGCTGGATAACGACTTACTGGCGGCGGCGGTACAGGCTGTCGATCTGGTGCTGGATTGCTCGGATAATTTCGCCACCCGCGAAGCGGTGAATGCCGCCTGTTTCGCTGCCGGCAAACCATTGGTCAGCGGTGCTGCAATTCGGCTTGAAGGGCAGTTGTCGGTGTTCGATCCGCGTCGTGCGGACAGTCCTTGTTACCACTGCCTGTACGGTCACGGCAGCGAAACGGAACTGACCTGCAGCGAGGCCGGCGTCATCGGCCCGCTGGTTGGCCTGGTGGGCAGCCTGCAAGCGCTGGAAGCCTTGAAGCTGCTGGCCGGTTTTGGCGAGCCAATGGTCGGGCGACTGTTATTGATTGATGCCTTGAGTACCCGTTTCCGTGAACTGAAAGTCAAGCGCGACCCGGCGTGCAGCGTTTGCAGTGCAGCAAGCGGGCAGGGCGAACATGCCTGACATGCAGACGAGCTACACCAGCGATGCGCCTGTCGGAATATTCGATTCCGGGGTCGGTGGCCTTTCAGTGCTCAATGAAATCCGCCAGTTGCTGCCCAGCGAGTCACTGCTGTATCTGGCGGACTGCGGGCATATTCCGTATGGCGAAAAGACCCCTGAATTCATCACCGAGCGCTGCCTGACAATTGCCGGGTTCTTCCGCGAGCAGGGTGCCAAGGCACTGGTCGTCGCCTGCAACACCGCGACGGCCGCGGGCGTGGCGCACATTCGTCAACGCTACCCGGACTGGCCGATTGTGGGCATGGAGCCTGCTGTCAAACCTGCTGCCGAGGCCACCCGCAGCGGCGTTGTCGGCGTGCTGGCGACTACCGGAACGCTACAAAGCGCTCGCTTTGCGGCGTTGCTGGACCGTTTTGCCAGCGATGTACGTGTCGTCACCCAGCCGTGCCCAGGGCTGGTCGAACTGATCGAAACCGGCGATCTGGTCAGTCCGCAAATCCGTCAATTGCTGCAGCATTATGTCGAGCCGCTGCTGGCAGCGCGCTGTGACACCATCATTCTCGGCTGTACTCACTACCCGTTTCTCAAGCCTCTGCTGCGGGAAATGCTTCCCGAGTCGGTCACCCTGATCGACACCGGGGCTGCGGTAGCGCGTCAGTTGCAGCGTCTTTTGTCGCGTTCCAGCCTTCTTGCCACTGGCGCCGCACGAGAGACTATGTATTGGTCTAGTGACATACCGGACAATTTCAGAAAAATCCTACCTTTTTTGTCGCAAAACCCTGGCAATGTGAGAAGCTTCCGTTTGTAAAAAAAACGTGAAAAAAGGCGCTTTTCGGGTGAACTAACGTCACCTCGCTGGCTTCTATAAAAGCGGCTGATGAATTCCAACACTTTCATACAATTTTATATATTTAGGACGTTTCTCATGAAGAGACTCTTTTGCCTGGCCGTGATTTCGGCCGCTTTGGCAGGGCAAGCTTCAATGGCGCAAGCCGACGGTGTTGAGTTTTCGGTGGGGCAGACCGGTGAATCCACCATGACCTACCGTCTGGGTGTGCAGTTCGACTGGGATAAAACCTGGCTGCAAAGTGACATCGGCCGTCTGACCGGCTATTGGGATGGCGCTTACACCTACTGGGATGGCAAGGACTACAAGGATAACCACAGCCTGTCGTTCTCCCCGGTTCTGGTCTACGAGTTCGGCAGCGGCAACGTCAAGCCTTACGTAGAAGCCGGTATCGGCGTCTCGGTGTTCTCGAACACTCAGGTTGAAGATCGCAAGTTCGGTTCTGCCTTCAACTTCGAAGACCGCATCGGTTTCGGCCTGCGCTTCGCGGGCGGGCATGAAGTCGGCATCCGCGCGACCCACTACTCCAACGCCGGCATCAAAGAGCCGAACGACGGTATAGAAAGCTACGCACTGCACTACAAGATGCCGTTCTGATAAAACAGCTGCCTCTCATGCCAGCGCCCCGCGTTGGCATGCATTTCGTGACGCTCCGCTCCGGACCATCCCCCCCCGCAGAAGAGCCCGGGTGACGGCGCTTTCAGGCTTCTGCCCGCAGGGCGTAGGAGCGAACTTGTTCGCGAAAGGGCCGGTATATTCACCGAAAATACTTCGTCTGAACTGACGCCTTCGCGAACAAGTTCGCTCCTACGGCCTTCGGCCAGAATCAAGAACAGATTTGTGTATAACGCTTAGCACAGCGCGTGGGGACGATAGTGATGAATCAAAGATAAGCCGTCGCAATCCCTTTGCGTTCGTTCAGGCAGTCTTCCGCACCCGCTTCGAATTCACGACAGATCAACGGGCGTTTCTCGTAGATCGTGCACATCATCGTGTTGCGATCCAGCGCAGCGCACCAGCCGTCATCCAGGCGCAACATGACCTCGCCACCCCACTCATCGGTATCGATGTAACGCTCAGGCACGCCCGTGTCGGTGATCAGCATCACTTCCAGTTGGCAGCAGCAGGCTGCGCAGGTCGAACAAGTGACTGCCGGTTCGCCGTGGACCTCGGCGAGCGGAATGAGTGTAGCGTTCAGAGCGGTTCTCCCGAGTGTCTGGCGGCGCGGGCTGCCAGCCATTGCAGCAGGGGAAATATACCCGCCCAGACCAGCCCCAGCACCAGCATGCCTGGCCACACTCCGAGGGGAAGGTGGACCTGGGCCAGTTGCGAGCCGGCATAGTACGACATCGGGCCGCCAATAGCGCCCAGCACGACTGCACGCCATAGCGGCTTCGCCGTCCAGGCCAGGCAATGATTGAGCGTGGTGCCCAGCACCGCCCACAACAGCGCCAGCCACAACGGCAAGAGGTAGCCGCCCGTGCCGAAATCAAAAACGCCGAGTACCATCAAGGTACTGTCCAGCACGATACCGATCAAAGTCACCGTCAGAATCAGCCGGCCTTCCGCTGCCCATGAGCTGATCCACAGAAAATGCACCGCCAGCACGCCCACGGCGATCAGCAGCCAGAAGCTGTTGCCGCCCAGTACGCAGGCGAACCAGCCGATCTGAAACAACAGCGCGTTGGCGATGGATTTAAGCATTGAAGCGCCCAAGCAGCGGTTCGCGCAGCGCTTCGGGCTTGGCGAGCAGCAGTTGCGCGGTGCCGATGGTCCGCTCCAGGAAGCCGCCTTCGCAGTAGCACAGGTAAAACTCCCACAGGCGCAGGAAATGCTCGTCGTAACCCAGCTCGGCGAGTTTGCCGTGGGCGTGTTTGAAGTTGTCGTGCCACAGGCGCAGCGTGCGCGCGTAGTGCAGGCCGAAATCTTCCATGTGCAGCAGGTTCATGTCGGTATCGCTGCCGACAATGTCCAGCATCTTCGCCACCGAGGGCAGGGCCCCACCGGGGAAGATGTAGCGCTGGATGAAGTCCACATTGCGTTTGGCCTGGGCATAACGCTGCTCGCGGATGGTGATCGCCTGCAGCAGCATCATCCCGTTACTTTTGAGCAGGTTCGCGCATTGCTTGAAGTAAGTCGGCAGAAAACGATGGCCGACCGCTTCGATCATCTCGATGGACACCAGCTTGTCGTATTCACCGGTCAGGTCCCGGTAGTCGGTCAGCAACAGCGTGACGCGATCCTGCAGGCCCAGCTCGATCAGGCGCTGCTCGGTGTAGGCGAACTGTTCTCTGGACAGCGTGGTGGTGGTCACCCGGCAGCCGTAGTGCTGCGCCGCATAAATAGCCATGCTGCCCCAGCCGGTGCCGATTTCCAGCAGGTGATCTTCAGGTTTCAGGGCCAGCTTCTGACAGATGCGTTCCAGTTTATTCAACTGCGCCTGTTCCAGCGTGTCGTCTTCACTGAGGAACTGTGCGGCGGAATACATCATCGTCGGGTCGAGAAATTGCTCAAAAAGCGTGTTGCCCAGGTCGTAATGAGCGGCGATGTTTTTCTGCGAGCCTTCGCGGGTATTGCGATTGAGCCAGTGCAAGGCGTGAATGAACGGGCGGGTCAGGCGAGCCACGCCGCCTTCCATTGCATCCAGCACATCCAGATTGCTGACAAACACCCTGACTACCGCCGTCAGGTCCGGGGTGGTCCAGTAGCCGTGAATAAACGCCTCACCAGCGCCGATGGAGCCGTTGCTGGCAACCATGCCCCAGGCGGCGGAATCCAGAATATGAATCTCTGCATGAATCAGCGCACCGGTCTTGCCAAACACATGGCGCTCTCCCGAATCGATAACCACCAACTGGCCATTGCGCAGGCCTGCGAGTTGTCGCAGCACACCTCGGCGCAGGATATTGGCCGTCAGACCATTGGTGCCCAGATTGGCAGAAAAACTACTGCTACTGCTTTTCATGGCGTGAGTCCTTGGTTTGCGCGGCGGCAGCACGGTACTCGCCGTCGGCGGCCTGATGAGAAAAAATGGGGATGCGCTTGACCAGCAGACGCATCGCCTGCCAGTAAATCGCCAAGCAGGTTTTGGCGGTCATCCACGGGTAAGTGATCAGGTAACGATGCAGCGTCTGGCGGCTGAGGTTCTGGCGAGTCAGGTTGAGCGTGGCGTCGAACATTTTCAGCTCGCCTTGCCAGTCAGCCATGTGCACACCAATCCGCTCGGCGGGCTGGCTGAAGCTCATGCGGTATTCAAGGTCGCGCGGCAAAAACGGTGAAACGTGAAAGGCCTTGGCCACTGCGAAATACTGATGCCCATCACCTGTCGCGGGCAGTACATAGCTGTAGCGTTCGCCCCACGGTGTGTTGGTGACTTCACAGAGAATGCCTGCCAGTGTGCCGTCTGCCTCATGGCAGTAGAAAAAGCTTACCGGATTGAACGACAAGCCCCAACTGCGTGCCTGGGTCAGCAGGCAGACGCGACCTGATGGTATGCGGCCCAGCGCTTTGCCAACCTGCTCGCGGACCGCCTCTATGAGGCTCATGCCTTGCCCGGTCAGTGCTGGCAGGTAGTCACGTTCGCGGAACGAGAATGGCGCGAAACGCTTCTTGCCGGCCAGTGGCGAAAGCCCCAGCACGCTGTCCTGTTCATCCAGATCCAGATAGAGCAAGCCTATCCGATAGGTGAACTCATGGGCACGCGGCGCAAACCGCCGGTGGCTGATCCAGCCACTGTAGAGCGCGCTGTTCAAAGCGTTTCACCAAACGCCTGGGCGACACGCAAGCCGCTGACCACGCCGTCTTCGTGAAAGCCGTTGGCCCAGTACGCACCGCAGTACCAAGTGTGGTCGACGCCATTGATTTCTTCCCAGCGCGCCTGCGCGGCGATTGCATCAAGGCTGTATTGCGGGTGCGCGTAACGGTAGCGGCCGAGGATTTTGGCCGGGTCGATGGCAGCGGTCTGGTTAAGGCTGACGCAGAAGGTTGTGTCGCTGTCGATCCCTTGCAGGATGTTCATGTCATAAGTGACGGCTGCCGATTGCTGTTCGCTGCCGCCAAGCCGGTAGTTCCAGCTGGCCCAGGCCAGTTTGCGCTTGGGCAGCAGTCGCGTGTCGGTGTGCAGCACCACGTCGTTTTCGGCATAGCGCAGTGCGCCGAGCACCGACTGCTCGGCACTTGACGGCTCAGCCAGCAGGGCCAGGGCCTGATCGCTGTGGCAGGCAAACACCACCTTGTCGAAGCGTTCGCTGCCCATGGAGCTGTGCAGCGTCACACCGTCGCTGTCGCGCTCGACCCGTGTGACCGGGCATGACAGACGAATCCGCTCGCGGAACGACGCCGTCAACGGTTCGACATAACTTCTGGAACCGCCCTCGATCACGCACCATTGCGGCCGATGGGTGACCGAGAGCAGGCCATGATTCTTGAAAAAGCGCACAAAGAACTGCAGGGGAAAGCCGAGCATGTCGGCCAGCGACATCGACCAGATGGCCGCGCCCATGGGCACGATGTAATGATCGATGAAGCGCTGCCCGTAACCGCCACTCTTCAGGTACTCGCCCAACGTGGTGTCGGCCGCGATACGCTGGTTTTCCAGGTCATCGACCGATTGACGATTGAAACGCAGGATATCGCGCAGCATGCCCCAGAACCTGGGCGACAGCAGGTTGCTGCGCTGTGCGAACAGACTGTTGAGGTTGTTGCCGTTGTATTCCACGCCGGTACGCGGGTCGTGCACCGAAAAGCTCATTTCGGCGGGCTTGAAGGCGACACCCAACTGGCTCAGCAAGCGAATGAAATTGGGGTAGGTCCAGTTGTTGAAGACAATGAAACCGGTGTCAATGGCGTAAGCCCGGCCTTCGACCTGTACGTCCACTGTATGAGTGTGCCCGCCGATCCAGTCGGAGGACTCAAACACAGTCACCTCATGCGCGCGGTTGAGCAGGTAGGCACTGGTCAGGCCAGCGATCCCGCTACCAATGACGGCGATTTTCATTGCGCATCCTTATTCGACGACTCGGTCCGCGCCATACGTTTGCCGAGGGCAAGTCTGGCGCGTGCCGGGAGCATTGCCAGCGCGCGCATGCTGAAAATGAACAGCGCCGGAAATGCGATATCCAGCGGGCGTCTGCTGCTTGCAAGCTTTTTGGCGATATGCCGGGCGGCCTTCTCGACCGGCCAGCGCATCGGCATCGGGAAATCATTTTTCTGCGTCAGGGGCGTGTCGACGAATCCTGGGCTGACCACGGTCACGTCGATGTTCTCGCTGGCCAGGTCCAGACGTAGCGCTTCGAACAGATAGCGCAGGCCGGCTTTCGAGGCGCCATAGGCTTCTGCGCGAGGTAGCGCCAGGTAGGTCACCGCACTGGCCACGCCTACCAGGTGCGGCTGATGACCCTTGCGTAACAGCGGCAGTGCTTGCTCGATGCAATAACTGCTGGCCAGCAGGTTGGTGCGCACCACGCGCTCAACCATCGCCGCTTCGAACTGCCGCACGTCGATGTATTCACAGGTACCCGCGTTGAAGATGGCGGTGTCCAGCGCTCCCCATTGCTGCGCGATCAGGTCGGCCATGGCCTTGACCTGCGCAGGCTCGGTGATGTCGCCTGTCACCAGCAGCACCTGGGTCGGGTAAACAGTCGCCAGGTTCTGCAGCGGTTCAAGCGTACGGGCGGTCAACGCCAGCCGATGTCCGGCGTTGAGCAGTTCTTTGGCCAGAGCCAGACCAATGCCGCTGCTTGCTCCGGTCAACCAGATGCGTCGTGCAACAGGAGTGCTCATCCCAACCTCTTCTTCAGCCAATGGATGACTCGACCCATGATGGGCAGATGTTCGTAGAGCAATGCACCGGCATCGAAGTAATCCCGGTGTCGATAAACCTTGTCGTGCCACTTCAGGTGCGAACAGCCTTCGACACGAATCGTCCGGCCACCCGCCAGACGCGGGTGCGAATAGCTCATGGTCCAGACCAGATAGCCCTCGCCGGTGCGCACTTCATCGAAGGCATGAAAGTCGAAGTGCAGATCCTGAACGTTGGCATACAGCTCGTCGAAATAACGTCGCATGGCTGCAAGGCCGTGGATGTCATGCATCGGGTCGCTGAACGACACGTCGTCGCTGTACAGCTCGGCGACCTGATCAAGGTTGTCCTTGTTCAGCGCGGCAAAACCTTCGGCGAAGCGATGCAGGAAATCAGCCATGTTCGATTCCCGCAGCGGGCTGGCGGGCTGGAAGCGCCTTGAATGCTGCCAGGGCGCGAGCGCGGCTTTTGCTCAGGTCGACGATGGGTTTCGGGTAGTTGGCAGCGCCAAACAGGCCGCCGATGGACGCGGGGTCATGAATTTGCTTTTTATTCAGATCCGCCAGTTCCGGCAGCCAGTGCTTGATGAACACGCCTTCGGGGTCGAAGCGTTCCGACTGCGACAGCGGATTGAAAATACGGAAGTAGGGTGCCGAATCGGTGCCTGTGGACGAACTCCACTGCCAACCGCCGTTGTTGGCAGCCAGGTCACCGTCGATCAGATGGCGCATGAAAAAGCGCTCGCCCTCGCGCCAGTCGATCAACAGGTTTTTGGTGAGGAACATCGCAACGACCATCCTTAGCCGATTGTGCATCCATCCGGTTTCCAGCAACTGGCGCATTGCTGCGTCAATAATCGGCAGTCCGGTACGCGCCTCTTGCCACGCCAGCAGTTCTTCGGGGGCATCGCGCCACTGCAACGCCTCGGTTTCCGGGCGGAAGGCACGATGACGTGATACACGAGGGTAGCCGACCAGCGTGTGTTTATAAAACTCTCGCCATAATAGCTCGTTGATCCAGGTCACAGTGCCGACGTCGCCGGTTTCGAATTCCCCCTGGTTGCTGCCCAGCGCCGCATGCAGGCACTGGCGCGGCGAAATCACCCCTGCCGCCAGATAGGCTGACAGCTGGCTGGTGCCGGGTTTGGCGGGAAAGTCGCGTTCGGTCTTGTAATAACTGATTTTCGCGTCGGCGAAGGTCGCCATGCGCCGTCTGGCTTCGGCCTCGCCTGCTGGCCAAAGGTCACGTAATGCTTTCGAGGGCGTGGCAAAGCCCTCGACCTGGTCAGGGATCGAATCGCTCTTGATCGACAGTGGTTGCTGCGCCTTGGGTGTGCGCACCGGCTGCGGCATGGCCTGGTGCATCCGGTTGTAGCAGACTTTCTTGAACTGGGTGAACACCTGGAAATAATTGCCGGTCTTGGTCAGTATGCTGCCCGGCTTGAACAACAGCTGATCAAGGTAACTGGTGACCTGCACACCGGCTTTTTCCATCGCCTTTTGCACCGCCTGATCACGGCGTGTTTCGTTGATGCCGTATTCCTGATTGAGGTGCAGGCCTTCGACCTTGAACTGCGTGCACAGTGTCGACAGCACTTCAGGTGCCTGATCCCACGTATCGGCTTCGCGAATCAACAGCGGTACGTTCAGCGTGCCCAGCGCCTTTTCCAGCTCGACCAGATTGCGCAGCCAGAAATCCACCTTGCAGTCAGCGTCGTCGTGGCTGCGCCACTGCGCCGGGCTGAGCAGGTAAACCGCCAGCGTCGGACCGCGCTCCATGGCAGCGGTCAGGGCAGTATTATCGTGAACGCGCAGGTCGCTACGCAGCCAGATCAGTTGCATGAGAAGTCCTTAGATAAGTCCGAGCTTGCCCAGCTCGATCTGCGCGCTGAGTGCGTCGTGGGCAAGGGTCAGTCCAGCTATCTCGCTAGCCTGTACGAGCAGCTCGGCGTTATGGATCTGCACCGTTGGTCCGCTCAGCACCACAGGGCAGGTGATATTGGCCAGTAAACGGGGCAGTTGGGCCACGTTCAGGGCTTTGCTGGAGTACAGCAATATGCCACGTGGCTTAAGGTATTCCGCGGCCAGCGCCAGCTCACCGACCGGCAAGGGCCAGTCGAACACCTCGACCGGGCAGTCGGCACTGCTCACCAGCCAGGCCGCGAGCCACAGGTGTGGTTCGAGCGGCAGATCGGACTGATTGACCAGCAGCAGCGGGCTGCCATTGAGCTGGCGGTTGTTGTGGTAGATCCGTGCGCCAAACTTGCTGCGCAGCCAGGAGTAGAAAAACGTGCGCTCCAGTTGTGCGCCGAACTTGCCTTGCCAGCGCTGCTCCAGTTCGGCCAGCAGCGGCAGCAGAAGCTGTTCACACAGCGTGCGCGGCGGGTACAGCGACATGGCCTGATTGAACACGTCATCGACCCGGCGTTCAGCCAGCTCGCCGATCGTCACCAGCAGGGTCTGACGCAAGGCGTCCCAGTCGTTGGTCGGCGGCAGGGCGTCCTGGCGGTTGTCATCGATCAGGCCTTTGACCTGGCTCACGGAAACGCCACGGTTGAGCCAGGTCAGAATCTTCATGACGCGCTGCACATGCTCGTCCGAATAAAGCCGGTGGCCTTTGGCGGTGCGATGTGGGACGATCAGTCCGTAACGGCGTTCCCAGGCACGCAAGGTAACGGCGTTGACGCCTGTCTGCCGTGCGACCTCGCGGATAGGCAGCCAGTCGCCCGGCACCTCTGTGTCTGTTTCATTCATGAGTCAAATCGCATTGCGCAGGCTGAGGTTTTCCGGGTGGGGCTGCATGTACACCTGCAGCGCTACATACGGATCCGGATGTTGGCGAAAATGATGCTTGAGCAGGGTCAGCGGCACGATCAGGGGGATGATGCCCTGGTGATACTGGCTGATCACTTCCTGGATTTCCTGCTTGTCCTCGGCACTGATGGTTTGTTTCAAGTAGCCGCACAGGTGTTGCAGGACGTTGGTATGAGTGCGGCGTGTTGCGCACTTCTTCAGCGCCGCCATCAGCTCGCTGAAATACAGCGGCGCGATTTCGTTCGGGTCGGTACGGCCCATGCTGCCAAGCATTTTGCCCAGTGCCTTGTATTGCACCGGGTCGTTGGCCATCAGCTGGTATTTGTAGCGCGAGTGAAATTCGGTCAGCGCGCGCCGGGTGACGCCGTCTTTCAACAATTGTTGCCAGGCGGCATAGGCAAACACGCGGGTCACGAAATTCTCTCGCAGCACGGCATCATTCAGACGCCCGTCTTCCTCGACCGGAAGGTTGGGGTGGCGCTCGCAAAAGGCCTGAGCGTAGATACCGCGTCCGCCGCCGTCTACCGGGGCGCCGTTTTCACGGTAGACCTTGACTCGCTCCAGGCCGCAGGACGGGGATTTCTGCATGAAAATGTAACCACAGATATCACCCAGCTCCTCGGCCATCTGTATGCCGTAATTGGCGAGCGCCTCGGTAACGTCCAGCTCACGATTGACTGTGCCCAGCGCCTTGGGGTTTTCTGCGTCGCCCACCAACCGGATCGGCTCGCGCGGGATGCCCATGCCGATAGCGACCTCGGGGCACGCCTGGACGAAATCGAAATACTTGCTCAGTGCCCGCGTGCACAGATGGGATTCCTTGTGGCCGCCATTGAAACGAACCTCGGCGCCCATCAGACAGGCACTGATGCCAAGCTTGGGTTTTTCGATTGCGGACATTGGCATCGGTCACCTCTACAGAAGACTTGTACAGATAGTTTGCGCTGTACAACTTGCCTTCATCATAGGGGGATAGGTGTACAAGTCAAATTCTTTGTAGAGGGTTTTGAAGCCTGCTCTGAACTGGCCAGTGCCAATGCAGCGTTTGCACGCATCCCGTAATGCGGAGCGCCACAAACTGCATGCCGACGCGGAGCATCGGCACGATAATCATCTGAATCCTTGCAAACCGGCTACTTCCAGCCCATCCGCCACGTATCCGCCTGCTGCAGCACCTGCCACGGCAGTCGCTCGCTGCGCTGGGTCAGCACGGCCTGCAGCTCGATTTCCAGCACAGTGCCTTCTTCGTCCTTGAACAGCTCGGTCACCAGAAAGTGTTTTTCCCGGTTGAGCGGGGTGGCTGCTGTCCATTTCGACAGCAGCAGTTTGCGAGGGTTGATCTGATTCATTGCAGGTGTTCCAGCAGTCGGCGCGCCGCTTCCTGGCCACTCAGCCAAGCGCCTTCGACGCGCCCCGACAGGCACCAGTCGCCACAGACATAAATGCCCAGGTCGGCATCCGACAGCGCGCCCCATTCATGAGAGCCGGCAGGTCGTGCATACAGCCAGCGGTGCGCCAGGCTGAACGCCGGCGCGGGCATGGCGCAGTCGATCAATTCCGCAAACGCGCCGTGCAAGTGTTCGATGACCTGTTCTCTGGAGGCGTCTAGGTTCTGTCGGCTCCACTGGCTGGTAGCGTGCAGGACCCAGCTATCAAGCGTGTCGTCGCGTCCGGGTTTGCTGCGGTTGCGGGCCAGCCAGTCAAGCGGGCTGTCCTGTACGAAGCAACCCTGCATGGGGGTTTGCAATGGGGTTTCGAAGGCCAGGGCAACTGCCCAGGTCGGGTCCATCTTGACGCCTGCCGCCACACTTGCCAGCTTCGGTGCGGCCGCCAGCAGAGCGGTGGCCTGCGGCGCCGGAGTTGCGATGATTACATGGCTGAAAGGGCCGTAATTCTCGCCTTCGGCATCCAGCAGGTTCCAGTGCTGCTCCCCGCGAAACACCTCGGTGATACGGCATGAGAACGACACTGGCAAATCGCCGCGCATGGCCCGGGTGATGGCGCTCATGCCTGGCTTGCCCACCCAGCGCACTTGCTCATCCGGCGAAGGGCTGAGCTTGCCGCCGTGAAAGTTGTAGAGCAAGGGCGTCCACTCGGCGACGTGCCCTTGGACCTGCCATTGCTTCACGGCGGTGGCGAAACGCCGGTCACGAGCGGTGAAATATTGTGCGCCCATGTCCAGCGAACCTGCGTCGCTGCGCTTGCTGGACATCCGACCGCCGCTGCCGCGGCTTTTGTCGAAAAGGAGCACCTGATGCCCGGCGGATGTAAGCGCCTGGGCTGCTGAAAGTCCGGCGATACCGGTACCGATGATTGCGATAGGGACAGTCATAGGGGCCTCATTACCTTGTCTGTACAGACTACGCCGTAGTTAAAACCTGTACAATCTTCTTCTTTGGTATAACTTGCAGTGGTTTTGGAATTTGCCTGTTGAGTCACATTGCTGCTTTGAGGGTCGAACGGGGCAGCCACAAAGGCAAGGGCCTCATGGCTGCGCTCCATTAAGCTGTGGCCTATGGTTCAACTGACAGTTTCGTTTTCCGGACAAGCGTCATGGAGATCGTCACTGGTAAAAATAAGACTACTCAATTGTCACGTACGCCACGCGAGGTTATCTGCCATGCACATATTGCTGACCGGTGGTACTGGTTTGATAGGACGAGCGCTCTGCCGTTTCTGGTCTGCTCAAGGCCATGAATTGACGGTATGGAGCCGAAAACCCGCCGACGTCGTCGAGCTGTGCGGCCCTTCGGTGCGTGGCATTGCCAGCCTTGATGAGCTGGGTACGCAGCCGGTGGATGCAATTATCAACCTGGCGGGCGCGCCCATTGCAGATCGTCCGTGGACCCGCAAGCGCCGTCTGTTGCTGTGGGAAAGTCGCGTCGGCCTGACCGAGCAACTGCTGAAATGGCTGGGCACTCGCGAGCAAAAACCTGCGCTGATGATTTCCGGCTCTGCAGTCGGCTGGTATGGCGACAGTGGCGAGCGCGAGATCGACGAAACCTCGCTGCCTGCCAAGGAAGACTTTGCCAGCCAGCTGTGCAACGCCTGGGAAGAAACCGCACAACGCGCCGAGGCGCTGGGCGTGCGCGTGGTGCTGATACGCACAGGCCTGGTGCTGTCCGATCGTGCCGGTTTTCTGCAGCGTCTGTTACCTCCTTTCAAATTCGGCATGGGCGGGCCGATCGGCAATGGCAGGCAGTGGATGCCGTGGGTTCACATCCAGGATCAAATCGCCGCGATTGATTTTCTGTTGAATCTGAATGAAGCAAAGGGTCCTTATAATGTCTGTGCGCCGTCACCGGTGCGCAATCGTCAGTTTGCCAAGGCCCTGGCCGGCATTCTGCACCGGCCGGCATTCATGCCCATGCCGGCGCTGGCCCTGAAAGTATTGCTGGGCGAGCTTTCGGTATTGCTGCTCGGTGGCCAGCGTGCACGGCCGGAGCGTTTGCAGGAAGCTGGTTTTACATTCAAGTACACCGAACTCGACACTGCCCTGCAGGATTTGCTGGGTCGCCACTGAACGCTTTGAAATAGGATGTTGCATGACCGATCACGCTTTGTTGCTGGTCAATCTGGGTTCGCCTGCCTCTACTCAAGTGGCAGACGTGCGCAGCTATCTGAACCAGTTCCTGATGGATCCTTATGTGATCGACCTGCCATGGCCAGTGCGCAGGCTGCTGGTCTCGCTGATTCTGATCAAGCGGCCAGAGCAGTCCGCGCATGCCTATGCGTCCATCTGGTGGGATGAAGGTTCGCCGCTGGTGGTGCTGAGCAAGCGCCTGCAGCAGGCGATGAAAAAAGAGTGGTCGCACGGGCCGGTTGAGCTGGCGATGCGCTATGGCGAGCCGTCTATCGAAACGATGCTGACGCGCCTGTCAGAGCAGGGCTTCAAGAAAGTCACCCTTGCACCGCTCTATCCGCAGTTCGCCGACAGTACCGTGACGACGGTGATCGAAGAGGCCAAGCGCGTGGTGCGCGCCAAATCGTTGAAGATGCAGTTCTCGGTTTTGCAGCCGTTCTACGATCAGCCCGAATACCTGAGTGCGCTGGTGGAAAGCGTGCGGCCGCATCTGGAGCAACCTTACGACCACTTGTTGCTGAGTTTCCATGGTTTGCCCGAGCGGCATTTGCACAAGCTCGACCCGACCGGCAAACACTGCCTCAAGGACGATTGCTGCATGACCGCGCCTGCCGAAGTGCTTGCCACCTGCTACCGCGCCCAGTGCATACAATCGGCCGCGGCGTTCGCCAAGCGCATGGGCATTCCTGACGGCAAATGGTCTGTATCGTTTCAGTCACGTCTGGGGCGTGCCAAGTGGATCGAACCCTACACCGAGGCGCGTCTCGACGAACTGGCTGCACAGGGCGTGAAAAGGCTACTGGTCATGTGCCCGGCATTCGTGGCTGACTGCATCGAGACCCTGGAAGAGATCGGCGACCGTGGTGCCGAGCAGTTCAAGGAAGCGGGGGGAGAGGAACTGGTGCTGGTGCCGTGCCTGAACGACGATCCCAACTGGGCGAAAGAGCTGAACAGACTATGCGAGCGTGCGCCGTTGATGTTGTAGTGCTGCGAACGCCAGGGTGGTGATGATCGTTCCTACGCTCCGCGTAGGAATGCATTTCGTGACGCTCCGCGTCGCAAATCTGCGCTGCACCGCACATTCAGGGTCGGACGCAGAGCGTCCAGAACTGCATGCCAACGCGGAGCGTTGGCACGATGGTCAAGCCCACTCCGGGCAGGATTACGGCAACTGATCATCCAGCTGCTTGTTTTTCCAGCTGTCATTGCCCGGCAGGATCAGGTTCAGGGCGATGGCGGTCACGGCGCACAGGGCAATGCCCTTCAGGCCAAAGTCGTTCGGGCCGTTGCCGGTGCCGATCAATACGCCGCCGATTCCGAATACCAGTGTGACCGAGACGATGACCAGGTTGCGTGCTTCGGCCAGGTCGATCTTGTGGCGGATCAGCGTGTTCATCCCCACCGCCGCAATCGAACCGAACAGCAGGCACAGAATCCCGCCCATCACCGGCACCGGAATACTCTGCAGCAACGCACCGAACTTGCCGATGAATGCCAGTGTTATGGCGAAGAACGACGCCCAGATCATGATCTGCGGGTTGTAGTTCTTGGTCAGCATCACTGCGCCGGTCACTTCGGCGTAAGTGGTGTTGGGCGGGCCGCCAAACAGGCCTGCGGCCGTCGTGGCGATGCCATCACCGAACAGCGTGCGATGCAGGCCCGGCTTTTTCAGGTAGTCGCGTCCGGTCACACTGCCGACTGCGATTACGCCGCCGATGTGCTCGATGGCCGGTGCCAGAGCAACCGGGACGATGAACAGAATCGCCTGCCAGTTGAATTCCGGTGCGGTGAAGTGCGGCAGTGCCAGCCAGGCCGCGTCAGCAATCTTTTTCGTGTCGACCACGCCAAAGTAGAACGACAGCGCAAAGCCCACCAGCACACCCGAGATGATTGGCACCAGACGGAAAATCCCTTTGCCGAACACCGCCACGATCAATGTGGTGAGCAACGCGGGCATCGAAATCAGCATGGCGGTCTGATAAGGAATCAGCACTACGCCGTCGCCGGTCTTGCCCATCGCCATGTTGGCCGCAATCGGGGCCATGGCCAGACCGATGGAAATAATAACCGGCCCGATCACCACCGGAGGCAGCAGCCGGTCGATGAAACCTGTGCCCTTGATCTTCACCGCCAGACCGAGAAAGGTGTAGACGAAGCCTGCAGCCATCACGCCACCCATGGTCGCGGCCAGACCGAACTGGCCCTTGGCGAGGATGATCGGGGTGATGAACGCAAAGCTCGAGGCCAGAAACACCGGCACCTGGCGCCCGGTGACAATCTGGAACAGCAATGTGCCAAGACCTGCCGTGAACAGCGCCACGTTTGGATCGAGCCCGGTGATCAGCGGCATCAATACCAGTGCGCCAAAGGCCACGAAGAGCATTTGCGCGCCGGAAAGAATCGTGCGCCACAGTGGATCGTTGAACTCCTGCTGCGTCATCGTGTTACGCGTCCTTCTGTTTGGTGCCGAAAATCTTGTCACCGGCATCGCCCAGGCCCGGAATGATGTAACCGTGTTCGTTCAGACGCTCGTCGATAGAGGCGGTGTAAATCATCACATCCGGGTGCGCCTTCTCTACAGCTGCGATACCTTCGGGAGCCGCGACCAGGACCATGGCGCGGATTTCCTTGCAGCCAGCCTTCTTCAGCAGGTCAATGGTGGCGACCATCGAGCTGCCGGTGGCCAGCATCGGGTCGATGATCATTGCCAGGCGCTCGTCGATTTCCGGCACCAGCTTTTCCAGATAGGTATGCGCTTGCAGGGTTTCTTCGTTGCGGGCCACGCCGACCGCGCTGACCTTGGCACCCGGAATCAGGCTGAGGACGCCGTCAAGCATGCCGATACCGGCGCGCAGGATCGGCACGACAGTGATTTTCTTGCCCGCGATTTTCTCGACTGAAACCGTACCTGCCCAGCCCTGAATGTCGTAGTTTTCCAGGGTCAGGTCGGCGGTGGCTTCGTAGGTCAGCAGTGCGCCGACTTCCTGAGCCAGCTCACGAAAATTCTTGGTGCTGATGTCGGCGCGGCGCATAAGGCCGAGCTTGTGGCGGATCAGTGGATGACGGATCTCACGAATAGGCATGGGAAAAGGCTCCAGCGGGGCAAAAATCGGTCTAGGTTAATCTATTCAGCTGTTACTGTCTTAAAGCACGTGCATTATCGTTACGAAGCTTCGACGTTCGCGGCTTTTGCAAGACACTCGCAACGTTAGTCCAGAATCACTTGCTCTGGCTTGAACGGATGCGTACCTTTGCCCGCTTTTCTCAAACTGCCTTATCTGGAGAGCGTCATGTCCGCTGATCTCGAGCATATCCGTCAAATCATGCGCGAAGCCGACTGCCTGTACACCGAGGCCGAAGTGGATGCTGCCATTGCCCGCGTTGGTGCGCAGATCAATGCCGAACTGGCCGAACGCAACCCGGTTGTGTTCTGCGTGATGAATGGCGGCCTGATTTTCTCTGGCAAGCTGCTGACTCATCTGAATTTCCCGCTGGAAGCGTCCTACCTGCACGCAACGCGCTATCGCAACGAAACCACTGGCGGCGATCTGTTCTGGAAAGCCAAACCCGAAGTCTCGTTCATCGACCGTGACGTGCTGATCATCGACGACATCCTCGATGAAGGTCACACCCTGGGCGCCATTATCGACTTCTGCAAACACGCCGGTGCCCGCGCTGTGCACACTGCCGTGCTGATCGATAAAGACCACGACCGCAAGGCCCGCCCGGACCTGAAAGCCGACTACGTAGGCCTGCCATGCATCGACCGTTACATCTTCGGTTTCGGCATGGACTACAAAGGCTACTGGCGTAATGCTGCCGGCATCTATGCCGTCAAAGGGATGTAAGGCATTCTGACGACTGCTTCTGCGAGCAGGGGCGGTCGTCGATTCGCAATTATCTGGAAACCCTCAATGAAGCTACTGATTCCCGGCGCTGTTGTGTTGGTGCTGTTGTCTGGTCTGACAGTTGCTGCACCTGCTGCGCCGGTATCGGCCAGCCCGATGCACGAGCAATATCTGCCGCCTGATGACCTGAGCCTGCGTGAGGGTGCGCCCGAGCAGCAACAGTTGATGCGTGTCACCGAATACACCATCGTTGCCGGTAACCAGCGGCAATCCAGCCAGCAGCCGATTCCGGTCACTTCCCCTCTGTCGTTGCGCCTCAATGGCAAGTCGCTGAACAAGGGCGCGTCCATTTCACAGGTGCTTGTGCACTTTGATGGTGGCGACAGTAAAAGCCTGAAAAAGCCGACCTACGACGAGCCAACCGGCACCCTGACGCTTTATTACCCACTGGCCCAGTACCGCGTGCTGGTCGACTTGCTGCGCAACGAGAAGGTTTATTGCCAGTTCCTCAGTTATGCCAACGGGCATATCTGGGCCGATTTGCATACCACCTCTGCACGTGCGCGTTGAGCGCTGTGCTTGCCGAGGGGTAAACTGCCCGCCCGTGAAAGTGTCTGCGACCTGCTGGAGCCTGTAATGCGTAAAGATAAGAAGCAGCTGATTGGCGATGAGATCGGCGATGAGCAGATCAAACTGTTCCTCGACTTCGAGCCGTATGATGCTACCTCGCCGTCGCTGCACAAACTGATCAAGGCCTACCGTGGGCTGCGCATCAACGATTTTGAACGCTTTCTGGTGTTTTTCAGGGAAGCGGGCCACGACTTCGATGGCAAGGACGAGCACGGCAACGATTTCATTACCCTGATCAAGGATCAGCGCAACGCCGATGAATACATCGAGCTGATCGATAAAGCCCGTACGTAATTGTCGTTTGATTATTGTGCCAATGCTCCGCATTGCCTGGACGCAGAGCGTCCGGAACTGCATTCCCACGCGGAGCGTGAGGAACGATAGGCGCACCAGAGAACACCTATCGTGCCAATGCTCCGCGTTGGCATGCATTTCGTGACGCTCTGCGTCACACGGCTACGCTGCACAGCACGCAAAGCGTACGGACGAAAGTTGCAGTTACTTGCGTGCCTGATACGCCTTGCCGTAATGCCGCTCCAGTCGTGACTGCAACAACTCCAGCCCGATCGACATGATCCAGTACAGCACCGCCGCGGTGGTCAGCATTTCGATGTATCGATAGCTGGAGCGGCCGTAAGACTGCGCGAGAAACATCACTTCCCAGACGCCCATCACTGAAATCAGTGACGAATCCTTGAGCATGGAGATGAATTGGTTGGTGGTCGGCGGAATGATCGTGCGCATGGCCTGGGGCAGGGTGACGCGCCAGAATATCTGCGCAGGGCGCAACGCCAGGGCCAGTGCGGCTTCTCGCTGTCCGGCTGCGACGCCGATGATTCCAGCGCGAAAAATCTCGCTCAGGTAAGCCCCGTAGTTGAGCGACAGCGCAATAACCCCCGCCGCGATTGCGCCGGGCACGATGCCCAGTTGCGGCAGCCCGAGATAAATCAGCAGAATCTGGATCAGCAGCGGCGTGCCGCGAAAGAACGAGGCGTAAAAGCTGGCGATGCCGAACGCCACGGCACTGCTGGACAGCCTCGCCAGCGCGGTGACAAAACCCAGCAGCACTGAAACCACAATCGAACACAGCGACACAAACAGCGTCAGCGCAGCGCCTTGCAGGAAACCGTTGGGAGCCAGATGCAGGCCGATCAGGTTGGGCAGTTTTTCGAGGATGATCGCAAGCTTCAGATCGAAACTCAGAAAAAAGCCGGCGAACAGCACGAACATTACCAGCCAGGTCAGGTAAAGCCGCGTACGGAAACCGAAAACTCGCTTGAGCAGGCCTTGATCAGCCTGCTCGGGTGGGCGCTGGGGCTGGAAAGAAGTCATTTGCTGATATCAGCACCGATCCACTTTTGCGACAGCTTGCTCAGCGTGCCGTCTTTCTTGAGTTCGGCGAACACTTCGCGAACCTTGGCGTCCCATTCCGGGTCGTCTTTCTCGATGGCCACGGAGTTGGGTTCTTCGTACAGCGTTTCGCCCGCCAGCTTGAAGCGCTTGTCCTGGTCCAGACGCGGTTTTGCGGTCACCAGATTGGTCAGTATGGCGTCCAGCCGCTTGCCAGCGCCCAGCCCCAGGTCTTGAAACGCCACATTGTCGTTGTCGTAGGGGGCAATCTGCACGTCGTCGAACGGGTACTGCAGTGGCTTGTCTTCCGCACCATCGATGACCAGATTCTTGTTCAGGTAGCTTTCGTAGCTTGAGGCGCTGGTCAGGCCGACTTTCTTGCCGCTCAGGTCCTTGGCCGAATGAATGCGATCATCCGAGGCGTTGACCACAATCACCGCAGGCGATGCGTAATACTCGACCGGGAAGTTGAAGACTTCAGCGCGTGCCTTGCTCGGGGTCATCGAGCACACACAGATGTCGTAACGTCCGCTCCAGTGGCCTGCGGCGATGACATCCCAGGAGGGGGTTTCGAGGCGCAACTTGACGCCCAGCTTTTGCGCCACGGCCTTGGCGACATCCACGTCGAAACCGTCGAGTTCGTTCTTGTCATTCAGGAAAGAGAAGGGCGGGTAACTTTCCATCAGGACGTTGACCAGCTCTTTGTTTTTCTGCACGCGATCCAGCGTGGCACCGGCCAGGGCTTGAGTGGAGGCAGCCAGAGTGACCAGGCCAATGCCCAGCAGAGCGCGATAGTTCACAGATATCCCCTGAAAAAAGTGTTTGTAGTTTGATTAAAGGGCCGTATTAAATACGTTATACAAGACTGACTCATAATGAGTTTTTTTCATATACATATAAGCAGATCACATATGACGCAAGGCACAACTGTAATTCTTGATGGCGGCATGGGCCGTGAACTGCAGCGTCGCGGTGCCCCGTTTCGCCAGCCTGAATGGTCGGCTCTGGCATTGAGCGAGGCACCTGAGGCCGTCAGTGCGGTACACGCCGCTTACATCGAAAGTGGCGCTCAGGTCATTACCAGTAACAGCTATGCCGTCGTGCCGTTTCATATTGGCGAAGAGCGCTTTGCCCGCGAAGGTCAGGCATTGGCAGCGCTGGCCGGGCGACTGGCGCGTGAGTCGGCCGACGCTTCTGGCGGTCGTGCAAAGGTGGCAGGTTCCATTCCGCCGCTGTTCGGCTCCTATCGTCCGGACTTGTACAAGCCGGAACTGGCCGCCGATGTTCTGAAACCACTGGTTGCCGGCTTGTCGCCGTATGTCGATCTGTGGCTGGCCGAGACGCAAAGCTGCATTCTTGAAGCGCAAACCATCCACGCCGGGTTGCCCAATGACGGCAAACCATTCTGGTTGTCGTTTACTCTTCAGGATGAAGACACCGATGAGGTGCCGCGTCTGCGTTCAGGCGAGCCCGTTGCCGATGCGGCAAAGGCTGCCGCCGGGATGGGCGTTGCGACGCTGCTGTTCAACTGCAGCCAGCCAGAGGTTATTGGCGGTGCAATCGATGCGGCGCGTGAGGTGTTCAAAGCCCTGAGCGTCGACATTGCGATTGGTGCCTACGCCAACGCTTTCCCGCCGCAACCCAAGGACGCCAAGGCCAACGACGGTCTGGATGAGTTGCGCGAAGACCTTGACCCGCAGGGTTATCAACAGTGGGCGGCAGACTGGGTAACGCGCGGTGCCACGCACATCGGCGGCTGCTGCGGGATTGGTCCGGAGCACATCGCTGTGTTGTCCAAAAGCCTCTGACTGACATTCGCAACAAAAAGCCCCGTGACTCGGCAGAGCCACGGGGCTTTTTGTTTATACAGCGTGTCAGATGCGCAGGGCTTTCAGGGAGCGGCAATCAGCTCAGGCGAAACTCTGCTCCTGACTGCTTTTCTCCACCAGCTCCAGCGCCTCGTCATTCTGGGCGCTGACGCGGTTATATAACTGCGCATCGGTTTCGAGGATCTTTTCCCGAGCCGGGAAAATCTCGTCGAGTTTGGCAGCCCACTCGGTGCGGGTTTTCTCCGGGAAGCAGCGTTCCAACAGTTCCAGCATGATCGACACGGTGACAGAAGCCCCCGGCGAAGCACCCAGCAGGGCGGCCAGCGAGCCGTCCTTAGCGGACACCAGCTCGGTACCGAATTGCAGCACGCCGCCTTTTTTTGCATCTTTCTTGATGATCTGCACCCGCTGACCAGCAATTTCGAGACGCCAGTCTTCGGCTTTCGCTTCCGGATAGAAGCGGCGTAGCGATTCCAGGCGTTGCTCCATCGATTGCATCACTTCGCTGACCAGGTACTTGGTCAAGTCCATGTTGTCGCGGGCCACTGCCAGCATCGGTTTGATGTTGGCGACGCGTACCGATAGCGGCAGGTCGAGAAACGAACCGTGCTTGAGAAACTTGGTGGTGAAGCCGGCATACGGTCCGAACAACAGGGACTTCTTGCCATCGACCACGCGGGTGTCCAGGTGTGGCACCGACATGGGCGGCGAACCCACGGCTGCCTGGCTGTAAACCTTGGCCTGATGGTGTTTGACCACTTCCGGGTTGTCGCAACGCAGCCATTGGCCGCTGACCGGGAAACCACCAAAACCCTTGCTCTCTTCGATGCCTGACAGTTGCAGCAGCGGCAATGCCGCGCCACCTGCACCGAGGAATACGAATTTGGCATCTATCTCGCGTGTACCGCCGCCATTCACGTCCTTGACGCTCACGGTCCAGCCTGCGCCGTTGCGGGTCAGGTTGGTGACCCGGCTGCGGTACTTGATCTGCGTGCCCGAAGCGCTGGACAGATGGCTGAGCAGTTGATTGGTCAGTGCGCCAAAGTTGACGTCAGTGCCGTTCATCATGCGTGTTGCGGCAATTCTTTCATCAGCCGGCCGCCCAGGCATCATCAGCGGCATCCACTCGGCCAGCTTTGCCTTGTCTTCGGTGTATTCCATCGACGAGAAGGCGTGATGCTTGCTCATGGCTTCAAAACGGGTCTTGAGGAACGAGATGCCGTTTTCGCCTTGCACAAAGCTCAGGTGCGGGACCGGATTGATGAATGAACGGGCTGAACCGAAGGTGCCTTTGCGCGCCAGGTAAGCCCAGAACTGTTTCGAGACTTCGAACTGGGTGTTGATGTGCACCGCTTTCTTGATGTCGATAGAGCCATCAGCCGCAGGCGGCGTGTAGTTCAGCTCGCACAGACCAGCGTGGCCCGTACCGGCGTTGTTCCACGGGTTGGAACTCTCCGCAGCACCGGAGTCCATCAGCTCAACGACTTCCAGCTTGAGGCCGGGGTCGAGCTCCTTGAGCAATACCGCCAGAGTGGCACTCATGATGCCCGCTCCGACCAGTACTACGTCGACTGCTTCGTTATGCGCCATTAACGCGTCTCCAAAATCTGCAGCACCAAATTGACGGCATACGATCCTGAGGCTGGTTGCCAGGTGTTCGGGGTCTGGATCAAAAGGGTGCCCTCGCTTTCCTGGCCAGGATCGCCTGACCGATTCTTCGCAATTTTCCGCATCTAAAGCGCAGGTCCCGGTCAGGCCCGGTCATGGTTCATCAATGTTTAATGAACGCATTTCCAGGCCCGCAAGGCCATTCGACCATCGTCAGGGAACCCATCGCCCGATGGGCTCCTGTCGATGGCGTCAGGCTCCGGTGATGGAGGCGCAGTCGCGGTCAGTCCTGTTCAAGAGAGCCGGTTCAGAGGCTGATGGTGCATTTACAAACGCGTACCTATTCATTTGCTCGCCACACTCTTGTGAAGTAGTGAAACCCGTTTTTCACGTCCTTTTGGGAACGTGAACCAAACCTCAAAATGGCTGCGATGACAGCGCTGGCAGGTCAGGGGCACCAAGAGTGAGGCGCTGGCGGGCGAGAAAGGTTCGATACGATTCGAGCATTCTTCACCTTTCATCGAGCACACTCGTGCGCACATGACCTGTGTGGGCGGCTCTCTGTGGGCAGTACGAAGGCGCTAATACGGTGATTAGCAATGCTGCGAGGCCCGATCAGGAGACGTCCTTATAATCGGGGGGAGATTATAGCGATGAAATGGCAGGAATTGATCGCTTTAAATGACTTTTATTCTCTATCGGGTCAGGCGGTGAGCAACTGGCCGCGCGTTGAACGTGCGCTGTGCTGTGTCACCCGGGCGCTGGCGGGCAGTGGCTGGTTCAGCCAGGCAAGTCGTTGCTCAGCCACTTCCACCCATTCGACGCCAGACGGGCGTTGCGCACAATGCTTGAACGCGCGGCAGATGCCTGCCTGATCAATGCGTGCGTAATGGCGAAGCTGGTGGCGTGTGGTGAACAGAGACCGGAACAGATTCATGGCGCAGCTCCTGTGACGTGGATGAGCGTCTGTGCGATGAGGGCGAGTCTGCCAACTGGATGTGACGCCCTGATTACATTGCGCTGCACGAATCATTGCCTAAGCTGCTGCCTGAACCCCGAGACGTGCCGAATGTCCGAGGCTTAACGGTCAGCGGCCTCTGGTTAGCGGCTGTTGCTGGCCGCTATACTGCGGCACATTCAGTGTCTGGCCCATGGAGAAATGAGCATGCTGCGTCGCATTTTGTTCGGTTTGCTTGCTGTAAGCAGTTTGACCCTGGTGGGCTGCGCCCACAGTCCGCAACAACTCAGTCCCACTCCCAAGCTCAACGCGCAGCTTGCGGCCGTAGGGCGTGGTCAGCCTGTGGTGGTGCGCGTAGTCGACGGCCGCCCTGGCCCGACGCTGGGCACGCGTGGCGGCATGTACCCGGAAACCAGCGCCATCAGCGTCAACGGTGCGGATATCGTTCCCAAGCTCCAGGCTCAGGCCGAGGCGGCAGTACGCCTGTTGGGCTTTACGCCGACTCAGGGTGGCAACGCTCCGCAGTTGACCGTGACCCTGGCAGACTTGAAGTACCAGTCGCCCAAAGAAGGCCTGTACGTGACTGAAGCCACCATCAGCTCGACGTTCCGCGCTGACGTACGCAATAACGGTCGCAGCTACAGTGGGCGTTACGCCGCATCGCTGGATCAGCGTTTTGGCATGGCCCCGAACCAGGAAACCAACACCAAGCTGGTGAGTGACGTGTTGAGCGATGCACTGACCCGCGTCTTCCAGGACGCAACCATCGGTTCTACCCTGGCGCAGTAAGGCTCGCATAAAAAAGAAAAGCCCGGCCCTTGTCGAAGGGGCCGGGCTTTTTTATTTTTCCGGATTTACGTTCTGGCAAGCGCAGTCTGGATGGAAGCGGGGTTGCCGTCAGGTACGAAACTCATGGCTATGCTCTTTGTGTCGCCTTTTTATGATTTGCATTTAGTATGCTGTCCCAACTGCAACGGAAGGTGTTTTCCATATGCTTGGCCAGATGACGAAACCGGAGAAAATACTGTGAGGCTCGACACACTGCGAATGCAGAACTATCGCTGCTTCGGTGAGTTCGAGATCGATTTCGATCCGCATCTGACCATACTTATTGCCTCCAACGGAGGTGGAAAAACCACCATTCTTGACGCCGCTCGAGTGGCGCTGTGGCCTTTCGTCAAGGGTTTTGATCTTGGTGGTCAGACAGGAAAATCTGCCACTATCCAGATTGAAGATGTGCGACTGGCCCAATTCGGCAGTGGCAATATGGAGTCGCAGGTGCCCAGCGTTATCGAAGCAAAGGGTGCCTGGTGGGGAAACGCCGTTGACAGTAGTTGGCAGCAGCAGCGCGTCAGCTTGAAAAAGTCCACTAACACCATTGGCGATGCTGGATCGAAAGCGCTGACTTTGTATGGTAAGTCGCTTCAGGACAATGTGCGAAGTGATGCACGCGTCACTCTGCCGATGGTGACTTACCTGGGTACGTCCAGGCTATGGTTCGAGGGACGCTTCAGTTCGGCAGCGGCTCAGACAACACTCGATAGAAGTGAGTTCTCCAGAACGTCCGCATACCTCAATTGCCTGTCTTATTCATCCAGCTTCAAGACCTTCACTGCATGGTACATTTGGATCTACCGTAGCTACCGTGAAGCTCAGTTGATCGCTCTGGAGCGCGGCGAAGAAATGTCCGATACCGGACAGCGCTTTGAGAAAATCATCTCAGCTGTCAAAGAAGCCATCGACAGGTTGATAAAGGCTCCTACGGGCTGGCATAGACTGGAGTACAGTGCTAGTCATCAACAGCAATTGGTCATGCACCATCCGGAACAGGGGATTTTACCTGTCGAAATGCTTAGCGATGGGCTGCGTAACACCATCGCCATGGTTGCGGATCTCGCTTTTCGTGCCTGCAAACTCAACCCGCACCTCGGCGAGCTGGCACCCTCGCAAACGCCAGGTATCGCATTGATTGATGAAGTGGATATGTTCCTGCACCCCTTCTGGCAACAGACGATAGTAGGTTCATTACGTGCTGCTTTTCCTGCCATGCAGTTTATTGTCACCACGCACAGTCCGCAGGTGTTGAGCACGGTCCGACGTGAAAACATTCGAGTGATAGGCAAAGATGCCCAAGGGCGTTTGATTGCGTCCCGGCCTCTTGCCATGACCTATGGTGAGCCGAGCAACAGCGTGCTGCGAAGCGTGATGCAGGTCGATCCGCAGCCTCCGGTGGATGAAAAGCCGGGCCTGCTACAACTCACTGAGTGGGTGGACAAAGGTCGCTATGACGAACCACAGGCGATCTTGCTGATGCAGCAGATAACTGAGGCTCTAACTGAACAACACCCTCAGTTGCAGCGCCTGCGGCGCAGCATAAAGCGGCAGAAGGCATTGAAGGGATGAGGTCAATACGCAAGCGGGGAAGCGGACCTTATCAGTTGGCCCGTTCGCATTGCAGCCCACCCACTACCAGCGACATATCCACAAGCCGGTGGAGTAGTTTTGGCTACAAGGCTCAGGTGCTGAGCTGTCTTTTGGAGGAACAGTACGGATTGTGTTGCTATAGCGAAATTCGACCTGACCGGGTTGGGCTGAGTTTCCACATAGAGCACGTCGAAAACAAGAGCCAGCACCCTCAGTGTACCTTTGACTACAACAACCTCGCTGCTTGCGCGCTGGACAGTCAGAGCGATCTGGAAATGCTGAAAATACAAGGCGCCGAGATATTTGGTGGGCACGCGTCAGGTAAGTCAAAAGGGGTCGACATGGCTCGCTTCGTCTCTTGTCACATGCCCGACTGTTCGCGCTTCTTCGTCTATTTGTCTGACGGCCGAGCGGTGCCTGCTGACGGGTTATCACTGGATGATTTTGACCGCGCTGGATACACCATCGACCTGCTAAACCTTAACAGCCCTTATCTCCAGGACTTGCGACAATCCTGGTGGGATGAGTTGGAAACGCTTTTTGAAGAGCATGTTGATCAAGAGATGAGTCTGCATTGTCTGGCGGGGATTGATCTCATCCCTATTGGTGAAAGTCTGAGTCAGTTTTTCAGTATTACCCGGAATTTTTTTGGAGACATTGCCGAAGCGGTCCTTGCTCAGGATGCTGTTCGCTAGCAATACGCCGATCCAGGTACAAGCGTCAGGCCGCCTGTTGATAGAAATCCAGAAAACTGAAACCGGTGGCCTGGTCCAGATCCGGCAAATCATGATGAGCATGCCCGCCCAGTGCGCAGTAGACCAGCCAGTGGCGGTCCTGAACGTTGAAGGCCAGGCCATCGATCAATTCCTGCTGCTCATCGCTCGGGGCAATGAGATAAAGGCGGTCCTGATTTTTTGCGTGCAGCATGACAAGCTCCAAAAAGAGGGAAGTCCGTTTCTCGAGGAGCCACACAATGAGGGTGTCACGTTACGCTTGGGTGACAGCGGCAGCGAATTGTCATGCAGGATGTTTCTGGAACACCGCCAGGATCAGAACAAGCCCTGTGGGAGCGAGCCGGGCGACGCTTCGCTTGCTTGCGAAGGCGGTGTTTCAGTTAACCTATCGTTCCTCACACCCTGCGTGGGAATGCCTTGGGTGACGCTCTGCGTCACGGCGCGCTGACGCGCTCAAGACCGGACGCAGAGCGTCCAGAACGGCGTACCCACGCGGAGCATGGGCACTATAGGCGTTCGCAGTTCTTAAAGCGCCAGCCCGGCCTTGACCCGGTACTGGTTGCGCACCGGTGTCGCGTACTGCTGAATCAGGTAAGGGCGATGCTCGGTCGGCACGCCTGCCAGGCGACCTTCCCATTCATCTTTGGCGCGTTCGAGTTCGTCGGCCGCAAACACCGCGGACGCTGGCGGTACGTCTAGGCTCGGGTCGGCGTCGCTCCATTGCGCGTACGCCAGGTAATGCACCGGGAACAGACGATAGCCGCCGAGAATCTGCCGGTCCATTTCGATAGCCAGTTGCTTGGTGTCCTCGAACTGCTCGGTGATCGGCGGTGCGAAGTTCACATGCACGCGACCTTTATAGCCAGTGATGCCCAATGCAATGCTCACGTCGTCTTCGCCCGGCGTCTTGGTGTATGAGCCGGTAGTTGCACGAATGTACAGCTCGCGGGCCTTGGCGCTGTCGCACGGGTCGTACTCATAGCTGATCGAAACCGGGATCAGGTTCAGAGAGCGAATCACGTCGCCAAACGGCTCGTCCTTGCGGCTCATGTGGAACATTTTGAGGATTGCCGACTCGGTGCGGTCGTCACCATCCTTCGCGCGGCCTTCGGCCTGGGCGATCCAGATGGACTGGCAATCCTTGGTAATCGAGTGGTTGATATACGCCGACAGCAATTGGTAAGCCGCCATTTTCTCGCGCCGCCCGATAATCGAGCGGTGCACGATGAAGCTCTTGTTCAGGCGCATCAGGTCGCTGACAAACGGCTTTTGCAGCAGGTTGTCGCCAATGGCAATGCGCGGAGTTGGCAGGCCTGCATGGTACACGGCATAGTTGACGAACGCCGGGTCCATGACGATATCGCGGTGGTTGGCCAGAAACAGATAGGCACAACCGGACTTGAGCTGCTCGACGCCGGTATAGGTGACTCCGTCCGTAGCGCGCTCGATGGTATGGTCGACGTAATATTCGACTTTGTCCTGCAGCGTGGCGACCGAGTCGATACCGGCAAACTCGCGACGCAGCTTGCGCGCGAGGGTCGGCTGCAGCAGCCAACCGAATGCGCCCGCCAGGCGGGGAAAACGGAATCGGGTCAGAATTGCGAGAAAGGCTTTGTCGCTCAGCAGGCGTGCCAAGACGGCGGGGACTTCTGCATCGTTGTACGGTCGGATGGCATCAAATTCGCCCATCATGCTCTCTTGTTGGAATCGGATAGGGTAAAAAGAAGACGTACTTGTCAAAACAGCCTTCTGAAGAATGGGGCAATTATACGCACAACTGATCCCGGAGACCGTGATGCAGGAATTACAGAGTTACGATTGCCCTTATTGCGGCGAGCCTGTCGAGGCCGTACTGGACCTGTCCGGTGGCGATCAACAGTACATTGAAGACTGTCCGGTCTGTTGCCGCCCGATCATTTTCGACCTGCAGACCGACGGCGAAGACTGGAACCTGGATGTTCGCAGCGAGAACGAGTGATGCAAAAGATCTACGAGCCCGAGAACCTCATGGAGGCCGAGTTGCTGCTGGCAATGCTCGCCAGCGAAGGCATCAAGGCGCATCTCGCCGGTCGCGACCTGCTCGGTGCGATGGGCGAGTTGCCGGGGCTGGGGCTTCTGGCGCTCAAGGTCGACGATGCACAGGTCGAACGGGCACGCGAGCTGATCACTGCGTACAATAGCGCTTCGCCCTTGTCTGGCGATGAGCCGGACGACTTCCCCGATGTACTGGTGTGCTGAGCACCTTCAATAGAGTCTGATTAGCCCCCATGTGTGGACGCTTCGCCCTGTTTCGCTGGACCCCTGCCTTTGCCGCCTTGCCCGGTTTTCCCGCCGATCAGCAGGCGCAATGGAACATTTCGCCAGCCGACTGGGTGTTAATCATGCGTGCCGCCGAAAACGAGGGCGGTATCGAGCTGGTGCGTGCGCGCTGGGGTTTGACCCCGGCCTGGCTCACCGACCTGTCGAAAACTCCCGCACATGCACGCGCCGAAACCGTGGCCGAGCAACCCATGTTTCGTGATGCCTTTACCCATCGCCGCTGCCTGCTGCCCGCCAACGGCTTTTACGAGTGGCGCGGCACTCTGCGCAAACGCCCGTTCTGGCTGACGCCGGGGGAGGGGGCTGCGCTGTTTTTTGCGGCAATATGGGAAGCGTATCCGGTGCAGGGGCATACGTACCTGAGCGTGGCGGTGGTCACACAGGCGGCCGCGACGCAGCGTCGCCCGTTGATTCTGGATGCCAGCAGCCAGAAAGCCTGGCTGGCCGCAGACACACCGCTGCCAACCCTGCAAGCCTTGCTGGCAGCCCCACAGACCGCATTGCGAGAGCGACCACTGGCCAATCTGGTCAACGATCCGAAACTCAATGCACCTGAGTGTCTGACGCCATTGAGTTAGGCGGGCAGGGATAAGACCGATGAATCAGACAAATCCGATATCCGCCTTGAAGCGCATCTGATACAAACTGGACATACCTGCGGGAACCATCCACCTCCGTCAAAGACCAAGATGCCAGTTGGCCGGTATCTGGCGCAGAGGTCTGCCCCGCAATGGCCGTTTCACAAACAAGGAGATTCACCATGCGTCAGTCATTTGCCTTCTGTGCCCTGAGCGCTGCGTTGCTGCTCGGCGGGTGTCAGGCAGTCAATACCACCAGTGGTGACTCGGTTGGTGTGGAGCGCAAGCAGTACATGTTCAGCATGCTCTCCACCGATGAAGTCAATAAAATGTACGCCCAGTCCTATCAGCAGACCGTCGGCGAAGCGACCAGCAAAGGCGTGCTGGATACCACCAGCGCGAACGCCAAACGCGTTCACGCAATCGCTGATCGGCTGATCGCCCAGGCCCCGAAACTGCGTCCTGATTCGGCTCAATGGCAGTGGGAAGTCAATCTGATCAAAAGTGACGAACTGAACGCCAACTGTGGCCCGGGCGGCAAGATCTTCGTTTACACCGGTCTGATCGACACCCTCAAGCTGAGCGACGATGAAATCGCTGCGGTCATGGGCCACGAGATCGCCCATGCCTTGCGCGAGCACGGGCGTGAGGCGATGTCCAAGGCTTACGGTGTGGCGATGGCCAAGCAGGGTGCAGGTGCATTTCTGGGGCTTGGGCAAGACAGCCTGGCGCTAGCCGACACCGTGGTCAATTACAGCCTGACGCTGCCCAACAGCCGCAGTAATGAAAACGAAGCCGACCTGATTGGCCTGGAGCTGGCCGCCCGTGCGGGTTACAACCCGAATGCGGCCATTACCCTGTGGCAGAAAATGACTCAGAACTCCGGGGGGGCGCAGCCAGAGTTCATGAGCACTCACCCGGCATCGCAGAGTCGCATTGCTTCGCTGCAGGCCGCGATTCCCAAAGTGATGCCGCTGTATCAGGCAGCCCCAAAATCCTGATCGGCCGAAACACCCCTAGCGTTGCGTGTTTCGCAACGCTACGGGAGTGCATCATACCCAGCCGCTGACTTGCATTGCCTTGTATACCGCCACCAGTGCCAGCACGAAAAACGCACAGGCAGCCAGACGGCGAATCAGGGTCAATGGCAATTTCTCGGCGGCAAAATTACCTGCCAGCACCACCGGCACGTTGGCCAGCAGCATGCCCACCGTGGTGCCGAGAATCACCAGCCACAGGTAGGAATACTGCGCCGCCAGCATGACTGTGGCGATCTGCGTCTTGTCACCGATTTCGGCGATGAAGAAGGTGATCAGCGTGGTCATGAACGGGCCGAATTTACGTGCCGTGCTGGCTTCGTCATCGTCCATCTTGTCCGGAACCAGCGTCCACAGCGCGGTGGCTGTGAAACTGGCGGCGAGAATCCAGTGCAGCACTGCGTCTGACAGGAAGCTGCTGAACCATGCACCTACAGCGCCTGCTGCCGCATGGTTGGCCAGGGTTGCGGCGACAATGCCCGCAATGATCGGCCAGGGTTTGCGAAAGCGTGCAGCGAGAATGAGTGCGAGCAATTGCGTCTTGTCACCGATTTCGGCGAGCGCAACCACAGCGGTAGGGATTAAGAATGATTCCAGCATCAGGTTTCCTAAGGGGCGGGTCAACACGGCTATGACACGTACGACCTCCCCGCCCCGGGTAAGGTGTTCGTGTCATAGGTCTTGTCAAACCACCGATCCGTCTGAGCGGATTCCGGGTCGCACGTACCATGGTCTGAGGACCAAGTATGTTGATACGTGCCGGACGAGCATGGCGCTCGTGGGAGACTACTCCCCTAGGACGGAGCGGATTCTGCCTCCGCAAAAACGTTTCGGCAAGTGCTTATTTCAGGAGCGTTTGGCGCTGTAGATTTTAAAACCGCTGCCCTGAGCCCTGACTTCGCACTGCCCGACGTGCTCTTCGATCAGTGGCTGATAACGCAGAAAGTTATTCGCGACAAGGCGCAGTTCGCCACCTGATTTAAGATGTTGGCGTGCTTTTCTCAGCAGGTTTTCTGTTGCCATGTAGTCGGTATGAACCCCCACATGGAACGGCGGGTTGCTGAGAATCGTGTTCAAACCCATTGGCGCTGCGTCAATTCCGTCCCCGGTCAACACCTGGGCCTGCAGGCCATTGGCGGCGAGGGTCAGACGTGAACTTGCCGTTGCGAACGCATCCACATCCAGCATGATGACGTCGTTATGCGGGTAGCGACGCTTGACCGCTGCACCGAGTACGCCGGCACCACAGCCGAAGTCGAGCAGGTTGCCGCTCGGCAGCTTGTCGATGTTTTCCAGTAAAAGCGCCGAACCGCGATCAAGTCGGCCATGACTGAAAACGCCGGGCAGGCTGACAACCGTGAGCGGGCCGTCCTGCAGGTCGATCTGGTAGGGCTTGGCGAGGCTTTCCAGCGTAACGGCTTGTGGTGCGTTCTCGACAGTGACCTGCCAGAGCTGGCAGTGGCGGGCACTGTCGAGCTTGCGCGCGCGGCCGAAGGGGCTCAGTTGCTTTGCAGCCGCTTCGATTCCCCCACGTTTCTCACCGACCAGAAACAACTCGCGCCCGGCCAGGCGGGAGGCCAGGGCATTGAGCAGGTAATCGGTCAGATCGCGGGCTTTGGGCAGGAACAGCACGGCGGCTTCGAAGGCGGCCTCTGGCGCTTCAACGCCGAAATCCACACGGCCTTCAAACCGCGCATCCAGCGCGGCCTGATCACCTGCATGCCAGCACCATCCACGCGCGTCCGGCAGTTTTCCGAGCAGGTCATCGGCGGGCAGCCCGACCAGCAACAGCGAGCCCTGAAACAGCTCGGCCTGACGGAGTAACACTTCACTGCGCGGGTCCATGGAATGGCTCCTGAAAAAGCGCGCAGTCTAACAGGATATGGGTCAGGAGGACGCGGAGCGTCCGGAGCGGCATGCGACGCGGAGCGTCGCACGATATTCGAGAGCACGCTCCAGTGGGAATGCGGCTCACGTCCAGAGCGTCGCACGATAGTTGAGATGATCGTTCCGCACGCTCCAGCGTGGGAATGCAGTTCTCGACGCTCTGCGTCGCAAAATGCCGGCACCTTTTGCGCAGACATCAGACAGCGTAATCTGCCGGGTCTGACGTCAATCCTCCAGGAGGTCCCACATGTATTGGGCAGAATTTCTTACCGTTGCGCTGATCCACCTGCTGGCCGTCGCCAGCCCCGGTCCGGACTTCGCGGTTGTGGTGCGCGAAAGCGTCACGCATGGGCGTAAGGCCGGTACCTGGTCAGCGCTTGGCGTCGGCTCGGCTATCTTTCTTCATGTGGGGTATTCGTTGCTGGGGATCGGGATTATCGTTTCCCAGTCCATCGTGCTGTTCAACGCGCTGAAATGGGCGGCCGCCGCGTACCTGCTGTACATCGGTATCAAGGCCCTGCGTGCCAGACCGGCTGCTGTGACGGGCGATGCCGCCATCAAGGCGATCCCGGGCGAGCGCACAGCAAAGAGTGCCTACATCAGCGGTTTCGTCACCAACGGTCTTAACCCCAAGGCCACGCTGTTTTTCCTCTCGCTATTCACCGTAGTGATCAATCCGCACACGCCGCTGCTGGTGCAGGGCGGTTATGGGGTCTACCTCGCAGTGGCGACGGCCGCGTGGTTCTGCCTGGTGGCGCGGCTGTTCAGTCAGGCGCGGGTACGCGCGGGTTTTGCGCGCATGGGCCACTGGTTCGATCGGGCCATGGGCGGAGTGCTGGTCGCGCTGGGTATCAAACTGGCGTTCACTGAAGTGCACTGAAACCTGCATTCAATAACGCTTTTACCGAGCGTATAACGAGTGCGAGCGCCTCTTGCAGACAGCGAGAGGCGCTTCGAAAAATCATCCCTTTTACTGATTTCACTGGCAGGCGAGGGCTCTAGAGTCCATATTTCCAGCTCAGCCTGTGGACTTTGAAAAGGGACTCATATGTTACAGACTCGCGTTCTTGCGCCCGCCGATGGCGCTTACCAGTACCCTCTGTTGATCAAGCGCCTGCTGTCGTCCGGCAGTCGTTATGAAAAGACGCGTGAAATTATTTACCGCGACTCCGTTCGCTATACCTACCCGACCCTCAACGAGCGCATCTGCCGCCTGGCCAACGTCTTGACGGCAGCAGGCGTGAAAGCTGGCGACACCGTGGCGGTCATGGACTGGGACAGCCATCGCTATCTGGAATGCATGTTCGCGATCCCGATGATTGGCGCTGTGATCCACACCGTCAACGTGCGGCTATCGCCCGAGCAGATCGCCTACACCATCAATCATGCCGATGACCGGATGGTGCTGATCAACAGCGAATTCACGGGCCTGTATCAAGCAATGTCCGGACATTTGACCACCGTTGAAAAGACCCTGTTGCTGACGGACCTGCCCGACAAAACTGCCGACTTGCCAAACCTCGTCGGCGAGTACGAGACCCTGCTGGCGGCAGCCAGCCCCGAGTATGCTTTCGAGGATTTCGACGAGAACTCGGTCGCGACCACGTTTTACACCACAGGTACCACGGGCAACCCCAAAGGCGTCTATTTCACCCATCGCCAGTTGGTGCTGCACACCATGGGCGTGGCGGCCATCCTGGGTTGCGTCGAAAGTCCGCGGCAGTTGGGCAACGATGACGTCTACATGCCCATCACACCGATGTTCCACGTGCATGCCTGGGGTATCCCCTATGTGGCGACCATGCTGGGCCTGAAACAGGTGTATCCCGGCCGCTACGAGCCCGAGTTACTGGTAGAGCTTTGGCGCAAGGAGAAAGTGACCTTCTCGCATTGCGTGCCGACCATCCTGCAAATGCTGCTCAACGCCAAGTCTGCTCAGAATGCGGACTTTGGCGGCTGGAAAATAATCATTGGCGGCAGCTCGCTGAACCGTAGTCTGTATCAGGCCGCCAAGGCCAGGGGCATCCAGCTCACCGCCGCGTATGGCATGTCTGAAACCGGACCGCTGATTTCCGTTGCGCACATCAACGACGAGCTGAAGGCCGGCAGCGAAGACGAGCAGATTACCTACCGCATCAAGGCCGGTGTGCCCGGAATGCTGGTAGAAGCAGCCATCGTCGATCAGCAAGGCAACTTCCTTCCGGCCGATGGCGAAACCCAGGGTGAGCTGGTCCTGCGTGCGCCCTGGCTGACCGAAAGCTATTTCCGCGAGCCCGAGAAAGGTGCTGAGTTGTGGGCGGGCGGCTGGCTGCACACTGGCGATGTGGCAACGCTGGACGGTATGGGCTTCATCGATATTCGCGACCGTATCAAGGATGTGATCAAGACCGGTGGCGAATGGGTTTCCTCGCTGGAGCTTGAAGACCTGTGCAGCCGGCATCCGGCTGTGCGCGAAGTGGCTGTGGTCGGTATCGCCGACCCGCAATGGGGTGAGCGGCCTTTTGCCTTGCTGGTGATTCGCGACGGCCATCAGCTTGATGCCAAGGGCTTGAAGGAGCATCTCAAACCGTTCGTCGAGCAAGGTCACATCAACAAGTGGGCAATTCCCAGCCAGATCGCGCTTGTTACTGAAATTCCCAAGACCAGCGTCGGCAAGCTCGACAAGAAGCGCATGCGTCTGGACATTGTGGAATGGCAAAAAAGCAACAGCACGTTCCTTTCCACGCTCTGACACCTTCTTACTTGCCCCGCCCGTCGGGCGCGGCAAGTGTCTGCGTCGCAGGTCCTGTTCTGCGACTTGCCAAATTTCCAATTTAATCCATCCTCCCCGCCACACGTTTTTTAGCGGCCTTCCGGAAACGGGCGGGCCAGAGGCGTTGGTCCTGCAAATCACACTTTAGAGGGATCTAGCGTCAGGGCGTGCTGGCTATAGTCAGCACAGGGAATGAGCAAGAGCGGAGCTGGCTGTGTAGTGATTCGAAGACAGAGTCGTTTTTGGATTTCCCCACTGCCATAACAATAAAACACAAGGAGTAGCGTCGATGACAAGCACACCCCCATTCTGGCGTCGGGCCAGGCTGCCTCTGGCCGTCAGCCTTGCTTCCTCGCTCGCCGGCCCCGCCTTTGGCGTGACCTTCAACGTCGGTGAGATCGAAGGCAGTTTCGACTCATCGCTGTCGGTAGGCGCCAGTTGGTCGACTGCAAACCCCAATAAAAACCTGATCGGCGCCAACAATGGCGGGCGTGGTCTGTCGCAGACCTCCGATGACGGCCACTTGAACTTCAAGCGTGGGGAAACGTTTTCGAAGATTTTCAAGGGCATCCATGACCTGGAACTCAAGTACGGCGATACCGGCGTGTTCCTGCGCGGCAAATACTGGTACGACTTTGAGCTCAAGGATGAAAACCGCGAGTTCAAGGACATCAGCGACTCGGGCCGTAAAGAGGGCGCCAAGTCGTCCGGGTTCCAGTTGCTGGATGCGTTTGTCTACCACAACTATTCGATCGCTGATCAGCCGGGTGCCGTGCGCTTCGGCAAGCAGGTTATCAGTTGGGGTGAAAGTACCTTCATTCAGGGCGGCATCAACAGCGTCAACCCGGTCGATGTCTCGGCCTTTCGGCGTCCAGGCTCTGAAATCAAGGAAGGCCTGATTCCGGTCAACATGTTCTACCTGTCGCAAAGCCTGACCGACAACCTGTCTGCCGAAGGCTTCTACCAGCTTGAATGGGACCAGACTGTCGTCGATAACTGCGGCACCTTCTTCTCGCAACCTGACGTGATCGCCGATGGCTGCAACAACAACCTCGCGGTATTGCGCAGCCGCAGCGGCCTGAACAGTTCGCTGACGGCTGCCGGTTTGCCAGCAGGCGCACGCGGTGCGGTGTTCAACTCGTTGTCACAGCAGGGCGTAGTGTTCGGTAATCCGGATGAGGGCGCTGTGGTGCGCCGTGGCCCTGACCGCGATGCGCGCGACAGTGGCCAGTTCGGCTTTGCCTTGCGTTACAACTTCGAGCCGCTGGACACCGAGTTCGGTGCCTACATGATGAATTACCACAGCCGTGCGCCGATCTTCAGCGGACGCGGCGGCTCGGCTGCTTCGTTCAGCCCGCAAGGCCTGGTGGGCTCGCTGGTTCGCAACGGTCTGCCTGCCAGCACTGCCGCAGCGCTGGCACCGACCTTGCTGCCGGTTGTCGTGGCAGGCAACTCCAGTTACTACGTCGAATACCCTGAAGACATCCGTCTGTACGGTCTGAGCTTCTCGACCACCTTGCCTACCGGCACCGCGTGGAGCGGCGAGATCAGCTACCGCCCGAATGCACCGATTCAGGTCAACACCACCGACATCCTGTATTCGGGTATTTCGCCGCTCAACCCCAACGTTTCGCTGCTGAGCGGGCAGCCCAATACTGATCAGCCCGGTTATCGCCGCAAGGAAATCACTCAACTGCAAACCACGTTCACTCAGTTCTTTGATCAGGTCATGGGCGCAGAGCGTCTGACCGTGGTCGGTGAAGTGGGCTGGACCCACGTGGGTGGCCTGGAAAGCACTTCCAGAATCCGCTACGGCCGCGACCCGGTGTACGGCCCTGGCCCGCTACCAGGCGGCCAATGCGCGACGCTCAACGCAGGCACGCTGACCGGTGCGGAGCAGAACAACCTGACCCGTTATTGCGAAGACGACGGCTTTACCACGGCCAACTCCTGGGGCTACCGCGCCCGCGCCATCTGGGATTACAACAGCGTGTTTGCCGGGGTCAACCTCAAGCCGAGCGTGGCCTGGTCGCACGACGTCAAAGGCTATTCGCCAGGCCCTGGCGGCAACTTCGAAGAGGGACGCAAGGCCGTCAGCCTGGGGCTCGATGCCGAGTACCAGAACACCTACACCGCGAACCTTTCCTACACCAACTTCTTTGATGGTAAGTACACCACGGTTGATGACCGGGATTTCGTGGCGCTCAGCTTTGGCATGAACTTCTAAGAATATGGTTTTCAGGATGACGATGAATATGAAAATAACAAAAAGTCTGTTGCAAGCCGGGGTTCTGGGCATGTCGTTGCTGGCGACCAGCGTGATGGCGGCGGTCTCCGCATCCGACGCGGCAAAGCTGGGTACCTCGCTGACGCCGATGGGCGCTGAAAAGGCCGGCAATGCGGCCAACACCATCCCTGCCTGGAGCCCGCTGCCGAAAAATGCCGGAGCGGTGGACAGCAAAGGGTTCCTCGCCAACCCGTATGCCAGCGAAAAGCCGTTGTTTACCATCACTGCGGCCAACGTAGAGCAGTACAAGGACAAACTCGCGCCGGGCCAGTACGCGATGTTCAAACGTTATCCGGAAAGCTACCGGATTCCTGTCTACCCGACCCATCGCGGTGCCACCGTGCCGGATGAGGTGTTTGCCGCCATCAAAAAGAACGCGACGACCACCAAACTGGTCGGTGGCGGCAGCGGTCTGGAGAACTTCGATACGGCCATCCCGTTCCCGATCCCGGCCAGTGGGGTCGAGGTTATCTGGAACCACATCACCCGTTACCGGGGCGGCAGCGTCAAGCGTCTGGTCACCCAGGCCACGCCGCAGCCCAACGGCTCGTACAGCCTGGTGTATTTCTCCGATCAGTTCGTGTTTCGCGACAAAATGAGGGATTTCGACCCGAAAAACCCGGGCAACATCCTGTTCTACTTTAAACAGGAAGTGACTGCTCCGGCACGTCTGGCAGGTGGTGTGCTGCTGGTGCATGAAACTCTGGATCAGGTCGCCGAACCGCGCTCGGCATGGCTGTACAACGCCGGTCAGCGCCGTGTACGGCGTGCGCCACAGGTTTCGTATGACGGGCCGGGCACCGCGTCGGATGGTCTGCGTACTTCCGACAACCTGGACATGTACAACGGCGCGCCGGATCGCTATGACTGGAAACTGATCGGCAAGCAGGAAATGTACATCGCCTCCAACAGCCACAAACTGGATGATCCGACGCTCAAGTACGCCGACATCATCAAGGCTGGCCATATCAACCAGGACCTGACCCGCTATGAGTTGCGTCGCGTCTGGCACGTGACCGCCACCCTCAAGGAAGGTCAGCGTCATATCTACGCCAAGCGTGACTTCTTCATTGATGAAGACACCTGGCAGGCGGCCGTTATCGATCACTATGACGGCCGTGGCCAGCTGTGGCGCGTTGCCGAAGCTCACTCGGAAAACTACTACGATAAACAAGTGCCTTGGTACGCGATTGAAACCCTGTACGACCTGCAATCCGGTCGATACGTGGCACTGGGAATGAAAAACGAAGAGAAGAAGGCGTATGAGTTCGGCTTCACCGCCGGCACCAGCGACTTCACCCCCAACGCGCTGCGTCAGGAAGGGGTTCGTTGATACCTGACCGATACATGTTGTAAATCAACGTTTTGGCCATGTGCTTGAAAAGCCCCTTTAATGGGGCTTTTTCACGTAGAGGAAATGCTCTTATAAGCTGTAGGAATTTTGTTACAGTCTTTTCCGTGATGACCTTTCAAAAGAGGCGATTTACCCGCTAGTCTCCGAACTCCGCTATGCCGCGACAACGATTTTCACACGAGCCGGCCATGACTGATCTGTCCCGAATGCAAGGGTTCGCAGACAGCGCGATTCCTGCGTTGGATGGGCGATTTTTTCGCCCGCCACTCCCTGAGGGTTACGTCCCTCGTTCCCGTCTGTGCCAACGCCTCGACGACGGGCTTGGCGGCCGACTGCTGCTGATCTGCGCCCCGGCCGGGTTCGGCAAGAGTTCGCTGGCTGTCGAGTTCTGTCAGGGGTTGCCGGACCAATGGCAGAACGTATGGCTGGGCCTGAGCGCACGGGACAGCGACCCTGGCCGTTTCCTCGAACGCTTGCTGGGCAGCCTGCAGCAGTTTTTCCCGCAACTGGGCACCGAGGCAATGGGCCTGCTGAAAATGCGCCAGCGTCATCAGCCTTTCGCGTTCGAGGAATGGCTCGACGGTCTGCTCGACGAACTGGCCATGCACCTGATGCTGAGCAAGCCGCTGCTGTTGGTACTGGATGATTATCATCTGGCCCAGGGTCCGGTGCTTGACCGCTGCCTGCAGTTTTTTCTCAATCATCTGCCGGTTGGGATGGTGGTCATGGTGACCAGCCGCCAGCGCCCGGACTGGCACCTGGCCCGCCTGCGTCTGACGCGCCAGTTGTTTGAAATCAACGAACAGGATCTGCGTCTGACGCATGCGGAATCGATGGCAGTGCTGGACCGGCATAGCAGCTCGCTCGACAGTGAGGTGCTGCAAAACCTGATTCAGCGCAGTGAAGGCTGGGTGGCCGGGTTGCGATTCTGGTTGCTGGCGGCCTCCGAAGCGGGTGACGAAAGCGCCTTGTCGCAGGCGCTGCGCGGCAGTGAGGTGCTGATTCGCGAGTACCTGCTTGAAGAGGTGATCGACTGCCTGCCAGCCGATGTTCAGGCGTTTCTTTATGACACTGCGTGTCTGGAGCGTTTCTGCGCCGAGCTGTGCGACGCCGCGCGGGACAGCCATGACAGTGTCGAGATGCTCCGTTATCTACAGGCGCATCAGGTCTTTCTGGTGCCGCTGGACGAGCAGGGCCACTGGTTTCGCTATCACCATCTGTTTTCCGATCTGTTGCGCGCCCGCCAGGCTGGCGGTGCGCAACCGACTCGCCTGCACCTCAACGCCTGCCGCTGGTTCAGCGCTCAGGGCCAGCTGGATGAAGCGGTGGAACAGGCATTGCGCGCCGGGCATCTGGATGTAGCCGCCAATCTGGTGCAGAACCTCTCTGAAGAGCAATTGCTTGCCGAGCAGAATGTCGGCATGTTGCTGCGCTGGAAGATGGACTTGCCGGATGATCTGTTGACCAGCACGCCACGTCTGATTGTGCTCTACGCCTGGGCGCTGGGGCTGGCCTGCCACCTGGACGCCGCCGAGGAACTGGCCAATCAATTGAGCCGGTTCCTGCCAGCGCCCTCGGCGACCGCGCAAAAATCCATGCTTGCCCAGTGGCTGGCGCTCAGCGGCATCATTGCGCGTGGCCGTGGAGACAGTGAAAAGACCGAACGCTATTGCGCTGAAGCCCTGCTCACCTTGCCGGAAAAACGCTACGGCCAGCGGCTTGTCTGCCTGTCGACGCTGGCCAACCTTGCGGTTGCCAATGGTGATCTGTGGCGCGCCCGCGTGTTGAATCGTGATGCGCTGGAGCTGGCACAGCGGGTTGCCAATCCATTGTTCGAAGCGCTGGCGCATTACGACCGCGCCAGGGTTTTGCAGGCTCGGGGCGAAATTCTGCGTGCGCTTGATGAAGTACGCCGGGGTCAGCAGCGCCTCAAAGGGTTGTCCACCGTGCGCCTGTACGCGGTTCGCGCGCGCCTGACGCTGTATGAAGGCTATTTGCTGACCCTACGCCTGCAAGTGGACCAAGGGCGGGTTTTATTACTGGCCGGGCTGGCCGAAGCGCGCGCCTGTCGCGACATCAGTGTGCTGATCGGCCACTGCGTGATTGCCACCATGGAGGGCTGCGCCGGCCGGTTTGCCGAAGCTTTCGCCGAACTTGCCGAGGTCGAACGTCTGATGCACATCTGGGATGTGCCACCGATCTACTACCTGGCGATGGTGACTCTGGTGAAATGCGAATTATGGCTGCTGCAAGGGCGTATGGACCTTGCCGAAGCGTGGCTGCTGCGCCTGACTCAGACCTACAACGGCGATCTCGGCGCTGCGGCCCCCGAATGCCATCCACAACTGCCGCAACACATCGAGTTGCAGCGTGCCGTACTGGAACGGTTGCTGGGTGACGGCGTTGCCTGCGAGCAGCGCTTGCAGGCGCTTGAGCTGCGCGCTGAGGAAGTGGGGGCGCAACTGCTCGGGCTCATAGCGATGACCCAGCAAATTGGTCTGCTGCTGAGCCAGGCGCGGCGCGACGAAGCGCGAGAGCTGTTGCTGCGCAGCCTGCAGTCAGCGGCCGGTGGGGCTCTGATTCCCTTTAAAACGCTGCTGGGCGAGCATTCCCAGTGGCTGCATGAACAACTGCTGCAACTGCCATCCTGCAAGGTTCGCGAGGCCTTGCTGGAAGCGCTCCCGGCTTCTTGCACGCCGACACCCGAGCCTGCGCATGGCAGCGACTGCCTGAGTGTGCGTGAGCTGGGCGTACTGCAACTGATTGCACAGGGCTGTTCCAACCAGGAGATCAGCGAGCAACTGTTCATTTCCCTGCACACCGTCAAGACTCACGCCAGCCACATCAACAGCAAGCTGGGCGTCGAGCGGCGTACCCAGGCGGTGGCTAGGGCGAAGGTACTGGGCTTGTTGGGTTAGCCGGCAGGGCGACTCATCGACTGATCAGGCCGGGCTGCCCGCCCACAGCGTATCGACTTCCTCCAGCCCCCAGTCGGTCGGCTTTTCGATTTGGACTATCGCGTCCGGGTCGGCAAAACTGCCCAGATCGATAATTTGCGCGGCGAACGTCTTACCGGTCCGCGCCGACATGAAAACCTTCACCCTCGGTTTCAGCAGCGACGCCTCACTCTGCTCGACCACAACGCCGAGGCGCCCGCTTTCCAGACGCACCAGTGTACCGGTCGGGTAAATGCCTACGGTCTTGACGAAGCTTTGAAACACCACATCATCAAAATGGCCTTTCCATGAAGCCATCTCGCGAATCGAATGGGCAACGCCCCAGCCCTTTTTGTAGGGGCGGTCGGAGGTGATGGCGTCATACACATCGCAGACTGCGCCCATGCGCGCAAAGATGCTGATCTGGTCGCCTTTCAGGCCATGGGGGTAGCCCGAGCCGTCGACTTTCTCATGATGATGCAGGCATACATCCATTACCTTAGCCGCCACGGGTTGATTTTCCTTGAGGATCTTCAGACCCAGTTCCGGGTGAGCCTTCATGATCTCGAATTCGTCATGGGTGAGGCGGCCCGGTTTATTGAGCACGTGCGGAGCAATCATCATTTTGCCGACATCGTGCATCAGCCCGGCCACACCCGCTTCGCGCACCTGGTCATCAGGCAGGCCCATGCGTCTGGCGAGCGCAACCATCAGCGCGCAGACCGCCACCGAATGCATGTAGGTGTACTCGTCGGACGTTTTCAGGCGTGACAGGCTGATCAGCGCGTGCGGGTGGCGCAGGATCGAACTGGAGATTTCTTCCACCAGCAACTGCACGTTGTCGACATCCATCGCCTGACCCATACGGGCTTCGGTAAACATGGCCATGACGGCGTTTCTGGCTCTACCGCAAATGGCCCGGGCGCGCAGGACTTCCTTGTCCAGACTGGCTGGCGCGGTGTCATTTATGGTTGATGCGAATGCTGCTGCTGTTTGAGGTGCCAGTACTCGGCTTTTGCCGGTTTCGATCCAGACTTCCCGGGTGCCCGATTGCTGGATGCGCTTGAGCACCTCGACGTCATCAAGCATGACTTCGACCAGGCCTATCCAGAACGGATCGTTGGTCCAGCGGCGACAGATTTTATGGATGTGCATGCCAAGGGCAAGGTCAGCGACAGGGATTTTTTTCAGCATGCTCAGTCACCCGTGTGCGTTGGCATGGCAGGCAACGGGCAAGCGAAGAAAGCAGACGGCCGACTACCGGCTGAGGCCAGCAGAGTGCAGGAGCTACCGATCGACATGATTTCACCTCATTGACTGCAAGGATCATCCTGATCTCAAGATGCCAGTATACGGCGCTGCCTGCGAAAAAATCTTGTCTATTTGTTGTGTGTCAGCAGCCCGTCAGGCAGCCAGCAGAGCCCTGTGCAAAACAGGCGCAGTGCAGATTTTCTGACGCGTTCAAGTGCTGAAAAACATCTTCAGGTAGCGGGTGACGCACCTGGCAAGTGATGATACTGACGGGCAAAGTACACCAAGGCGTCTGACTCACCCTGATGCCTTATATCCAGCACCTGACAAAAAAGAATGTCATGCGTGCCGACGCTGACGGATTGGGTCACTTTGCAGTCGAGGGCCAGTTTGGCGCTGTTCAGTATCGGCGCACCCGTCACTCCGCTTTCCCACTTGCCACCGGCAAAACGCTCCTGCTGTGAACGCTTGCCGCCGAACAGGTTGGACAAGTCCTGCTGACCGTTGCCCAGTGTGTTGACGCACAATAGGCCGTTCTCGATGAAGGTTTCATATACCGACGCGCTGCGATTGATACAAACCAGTAGCGTCGGAGGCTGATCGGTCACGCTGCAAACCGCTGTCGCAGTAAAACCGGCGCGGCCGCCGGGGCCATCGGTGGTGATGACGTTGACGGCTGCAGCGAGGCTGGACATCGCATCGCGAAACGCCAGCTGGCTGACCGGGGCAGCAGGGAGGGTGGCAAGGGCTTCAGAATCGGCATGCATGGGATGAGTCCTTTCAGGTCTGTTCATTGAGAAAGTCGAGCAGGGCGCGCTGGAAGGGCGCTGGGTCGGTGATGTTCGAGGCGTGGCCGCCATATTCCAGCAACACCAGCCTGGCGTTGGGCAGTGCCTCGGCCAGATGTTGCGATTGTTGCCAGGGCACCAGCATGTCGTCGCGGTTGGCAATCAGCAGGGTCGGTGTCTGGATGCGAGCCAGGCTGGCCTCGACGTCGAAGGTTTGCAGCGCATGAATACGCCGCAGCAGGTTGTCGGTGTCGGGAAAGTGCGCCAGTGCATGGGCCTCGTCATCGGCCAGCCGGGCACCGTTGGCAGCGATCCAGTCTGCCGGGTACAGAAACAGTGCCTGCGCTTGCACGTAAGCGTCCGGCCCGCTGTTCAATAACAGTTTTTTGCGCACTGAAAAGCAGCGCGCGCTGTGTGGGTTGGTGCTGCTCCACGCATTGATCAGCACCTGACTTTGCAACAATTCGGGGCGCAACAGCGCAAGCTCCAGGCCCACCAGCCCGCCCAGCGCATGGCCCATGAAATTGCAGCGCTGGATATCGAGCGAGTCGAGCAGGGCCAGCAGTTCTATGGCCATATGGCGGATCGAATAGTCTGCCGGCAAATCCGCAGGGCTGCGTCCGGTCCCGGCGTGATCGTAGACCAGTACGTCATGGTCGCGGGTCAGCGCTGCCAGGTCATCCGCCCAGTAACGGCTGGATCCGCCCAACCCGGAACTGAGCACTAACAGGGGCGCATCGGCATGCTGACATCGATGAATTTCATGAAACATGCACGTTCTCCGGGTGGGCTTCAGGTCGTTTTTTAAGTCAGTGCTTAGCCGATGTGGGCGATGCTGGCGATTTCGATCAGCGCCTCGGGCTTCACCAGACCGCACTGGATGCAGTAACGGGCCGGTTTCTCGCCCGCGAAGTATTCGGCGTACACCTCGTTGACCTTGGCGTAATCGGCCCAGTCGCGAATCATGATCATGTTGAAGGTGACATCGTCCATTGTCCCGCCAGCGGTTTCGACCACGCTTTTGATGGTTTCCAGCACATGACGTGTCTGGGCGGTCGCATCGCCGACGTGCACCACGTTGTTGTCCTTGTCGAACGGCAACGTGCCCGAAACGTAAAGCACGCCATCGGCCATCGAGCCCGGCACAAATGGAGCAATGGGCTTGGTGGTGCCAGCAGGAATAATCGCTTTCTTGGTCATGCGTATGTCCTCACGAAGGTTGCCCGACAGGGCTGAAGGTGGTGCAGAAGTCATCGACGCTGGAAACCCAGCCGAAGAAGGTTTCGATGTTGAACAGCGCGGCTTGCTGAGCGAATTCGGGGCCTGCCTGATGGGTTGCATCCGCTAGCACCACGCCGAAATACTCCAGGTGGAAACCGTCACGCAGGGTGGATTCAACGCAGACATTGGTGGCGATGCCGGTGAACACCAGGTTGCGAATGCCGCGGCTGCGTAACACGCTGTCGAAGCTGGAATTGAAGAAGCCGCTGTAACGGATTTTCGGCACCACGATGTCGCCTGGCTGTGGCTTGAGCGCATCGACCAGTTGATAGTCCCAGCCGCCCTTGGCCAGCAATTGCCCTTCGAGCTCCGGGCGCTTGCGCATGGTTTTCAGGGCATTGGACTTATGCCAGTTCGGCGAGCCGGGCCCTCCGGCCTCGACATAGGCCGGGTCCCAGCCGTTCTGGAAAAAGATCACCGGGATGCCTGCTGCACGCGCTGCGGAACAGGCCTTGTTGATATTGGCGATGACCGGCCCGGTGCTGCTGACATCGAACCCGGCAAGGTCCAGATAACCTCCCAGCGATGCGTAGGCGTTCTGCATGTCGACGACCACCAGCGCTGTTTCGCCGGGCTTCATCCGCAGCGGCTCGGGACGGGCGGGCAGCACGCGAGCGGGTTGCCCGTCCGGCAGGTCGACGCCTGCGACAGTTGCCGAAGCATTCATCAGACCACCTCCTTGAGCTGCGTGATGTGCTTGCGACTGGTCATCAGCGGCTGGATTTTCTCGCCGAAATCCTCGACGCCTTTTACGAAGTCATCGAAGGTCAGCATCACGCCCTGAGTCCCCGGCACACTGGCGACCTCATCGAGCATTCGCGCCACCGTGGCCCACGAGCCGACCAGCGTGCCCATGTTGATGTTGACTGCCGAGGTCGGGTCGGCCATCTGCCGCAGGTTCGAACCGGCACTTTTATCCGCCGAGCCTTTCTCGCTCAACCAGGCGATGGCCTCTTCGTCGGCACCCGCCTTGATGTGGTCCCAGCGAGCCCTTGCCGCTTCATCGGTATCGTCGGCGATGATCATGAACAGCACACAGGAGGTGACGTTGCGGCCGGTCTTTTCGTTGGCTTCGATCAGCTTCTGTGCGGTGGGTGCAAAGGCCGTAGGGGTGTTCACGCCTTTGCCGAAGCAGAAGTTGTAATCGGCGTACTGCGCTGAGAAAGCCATGCCTGCTTCACTTTGACCGGCGCAGATCAGCTTCATGTCCGCCTGTGGACGAGGGCTGACGCGGCAGTCCAGCATGCTGAAATGTTCGCCTTTGAAATCACTGCTGCCGGTGGCCCACAGGTCGCGCAGGACCTGAGCGTATTCGGCCAGGTATTCATAGCGGGTGTGGAAAAACTCATCTCCCGGCCACAGGCCCATCTGCTCGTATTCCGGCTTCTGCCAGCCGGTGACCAGGTTGATCCCGAAGCGGCCGTTGGAGATCGAATCGATGGTCGAGGCCATGCGTGCTGCGATGGCAGGTGGAATGGTAAGAGTGGCGACGGTGGCGAACAACTGGATCTTGCTGGTCACTGCCGCCAGCCCCGCCATCAGCGTGAAGGACTCCAGGTTGTGCTCCCAGAACTCTGTCTTGCCGCCGAAGCCGCGCAGTTTGATCATTGATAACGCAAAGTCGAAACCGTAGCCCTCGGCCGTTTGCACGATCTGTTTGTTCAGCTCGAAAGTCGGCATGTACTGCGGTGCGTTGCTGGAAATCAGCCAGCCGTTGTTGCCGATGGGGATGAAGATACCGATGTCCATATAAGGCCTCTCTGCGTTGATCGATGCGTGCCAGAGCACTTGATTCATCTCTCTATTCGACAGTGCATTAAGCGGGCCATAATTTTTTATTGTTTTTATTCAATTGCTTACAAATAAAACTCATTTTTTGCAGACCATTTGGTCTGAATCAGAGCACTTGGTTTGTGCAGGGCGCACGCAGATGGGGCAGAGCCGACCGGGTGGGTAACCCATATCGACAAAACAGCTGCGCCCGTTAAGATGCCCGCTCATTTCGGCATCACTGGATGGATGTGCGTGAACAAGAAACCTCCTGTGACGGAGCCCGCGAGCAAGCGCGGACGCAAGGTCAAGCCCGAAACCGTGGTCAAGACCACTCGCGAGCCCAGCGCTACTTCCCTGAAGCGGCGCATGCGCCTGATGGAAGGCAAGCGCACGCTGATTCTCGATGCGGCGCTGGAGATATTTTCCCGCTATGGCGTGCACGGCAGCAGCCTGGATCAGGTCGCGAGCCTGGCGGATGTTTCCAAGACCAACCTGCTGTATTACTTCAGCAGCAAAGACGATCTGTATCTGAACGTATTGCGTCAGTTGCTTGAGGTCTGGCTGAGCCCGCTGGTGCATTTCACTGCCGATAAGGAGCCGGTGCAGGCTATCGGTGCCTACATCAAGGCCAAGCTGGAGATGTCTCGCGATCACCCGGCCGAATCACGGCTGTTCTGTATGGAAGTGATGCAGGGCGCGCCGCTGATTCAGGGCGAGTTGCAGCACCCGTTGCGCGACACGGTGCAGGCCAAGGTGGCAGTCATTCAGCACTGGATCGACAGTGGCCAGTTGGCCCCGATCAACCCGCATCATCTGATTTTTACCCTGTGGGCGACCACTCAGCATTACGCCGACTTCCGCACTCAGGTCGAGGCCGTTACCGGCAAGACGCTGGACGACCCAGTGTTTTTCGAAGAAGTGCTGGCGAGCCTGCGCAGCATGATCCTGGACGGTATTCTGCCGCGTACTGCCTGAAAAATTGCGCGTGCCCCGACACGCGCACCCTGGACGCGCAGCGAATGCGAGTCATGCACAAACCAAGTGCTCTGATTCAGACCGTTTGATCTGTTCTGTTCGATGCAATCGAGTCAGACCGTTGTTCCATAGTGTTTTCCCGGTAGTGGCATGGATGCTGCTATGGCCTGAGAGTCGGCCACGTGCTGCCCTCATCGGTCATTACCCTCAGGAAAACGTCTATGTACAAGAAACTGTTGCCCGGGACATTGTGTGCGGCTGTAGCGTTCGGGGCCGCCGGCTTCGCTCAGGCCGAGGGCTTGACCCTGAAGGGACCCGCGAAAATCGCCATGGTCTACATCAGCCCGCGCAATGACGGCGGCTGGACTCAGGCATTCGATGAGGCGCGCGTGAAGCTTGAGAAGGATCTGGACACAAAAATCCAGTTCGTGGAAAGCGTGCCCGAGAACGCCGCTGCCATTACCCCCGTGGTCGACCGGCTCATCGCACGCGGTGCCAACATCATCGTCGGCACTGCATTCGGCTATTCCGACACCTTCCTTGCGCTGGCCAAAAAATACCCTGATGTCGCGTTCCTGAACGGTTCGGGCACCACCAACGCGGCCAACCTCGAATCGTTTTATGGCCGTACCTACGAGAGCCAGTACCTGTGCGGCATGGCGGCTGGCGCTGCGTCGAAAACCGGCAAGCTGGGCTTCGTCGCCGCCAACCCGTTCGGCCAGGTCAACTGGACCATCAACGCCTATGAACTGGGCGCCCGGCAGATCAATCCGAAAGCCACCGTCACCGTGGTCTATACCGGGGCCTGGAACGACCCGGTCAAGGAGCGCGCGGCAACCATGGCATTGAGCGACAACGGCGTCGATGTGGTCGGCCAGCACGTCGACAGCCCGACACCGCAGATTGTCGCTCAGGAGCGCGGCATTCATGGCACCGGTCACCATCGAGACCTGAGCGAGTTTGCCCCCAAGGCAACCGTCTGTTCTTCGTTGTGGGTCTGGGACCGCTTCCTGGGGCCAGAGCTCAAGAAGGTCATCGCGGGCAACTGGACCCCGCCCGCCAACGGTGCACTGCTGTCGATGCAGCAGGGCGGCACCGATATCACGCTGAGCAAAGACCCGATCATTTCGGAAGACAATCGCAAGAAGATCATGGCCGAGCGTGACGAACTGCTGGCAGGCAGGAAAATCGTCTACAGCGGGCCGCTGGCGGACCGTGACGGCAAGGAGCGTGTTACGGCCGGTCAGCAATTGTCTGACCCGGATCTGTGGAAAATGGACTGGTTTGTCGAAGGCGTGAAGACTCAGCAATGAGTCAGGTCAACGCGCTGCAACTCACAGGCATCAGTAAATCGTTCGATGGCTTCAAGGCGCTGATCGATGCCGACTTCACCGCCTGTTGGGGCGAAGTGCATGCGTTGCTGGGCGAGAACGGTGCAGGCAAGTCATCGCTGATGAACATTGCAGCCGGGCTGTACGCACCGGAAACCGGCACGCTGCTGCTGGACGACAACCCGGTTCAGCTTCAGGGGCCCAGGGACGCCAGCCGTTACCGGATTGGCATGGTTCACCAGCACTTCAAGCTGGTGAAGCCCTTTACGGTGGCGCAGAACATTCTGTTGGCGCTGCCTGAGCAACCGGGCGAAGGCAGCTATCGCAAGCGTCTGCGTGCGCTGGAGCAAGAGATTGTCAGCAAGGCGGACGAGTTGGGTTTTGCGATTGACCCGGCCCGGACCGTCGACAGCCTGTCGGTTGCCGAGCAGCAGCGCGTCGAGATTCTCAAGGTGCTGCTGGCCGGTGCGCGCATTCTGATCCTTGATGAGCCGACCGCGGTCCTGACTGATCAGGAGGCCGAACGTTTGCTGCTGACCGTTCAGGCCTTTGCGCGGCAGGGCGCTGCGGTGATTCTGGTGACGCACAAGATGGTCGACGTCAAACGCTATGCCGACCGGGTGACCGTGATGCGCGGCGGGCGCACCGTGCAGACTGTTGATCCGCAGAAGGTGAGTGTCGAGCAACTGGTGCAACTGACCGTGGGCGAATCGGTGCCGGTCGCAGAGCATCATTGCGCAACGCCAGGTGAGGTGCGTTTACAGGTACGCGATTTGCGCAGCGTCGGCGGCGCACTCAACGGTGTGAACATGACCCTGCGCGCCGGGCAGATCTACGGTATTGCAGGCGTTGGCGGCAATGGTCAGGCCGAACTGGCCAACGCATTGATGGGGCTGCCGCAGGCCACCGATGGGGAAATCCACATGACCTCTTTTGGCGACCTGCGCAGTGCGTCAGCTGATCAGCGTCGGCTACTGCGCATCGCTTCCATCCCGGCGGACCGCTACGGCGCGGCGCTGGCCGGATCGCTGTCGGTAGCCGAGAACTTCGGCATCGGCAACATCCATAGCGGGCAATACGGTTCTTTCTGGCGTCTGGGCTACAAGCGCCTGAAACAGGACGCGCAACGCGCGGTGGCGGACTTCGATGTGCAGGGCGTACGCTCTCTCGATCAGAAAGCTGCACTGCTGTCGGGCGGCAACGCACAGAAACTGGTGATCGCCCGTGAATTCAGCCGCGACCCGCAATTGGTGCTGGTGCATAGCCCGAGCCGTGGCCTGGACGTGCGTGCCACACAGGCGGTGCATGCCCGTCTGCGCGCAGCACGGGACGCAGGCGCTGCGGTGCTGGTGATCAGCGAAGACCTGGACGAAGTATTGAGCCTGGCTGACCGTATCGGCGTAATGAACAGCGGGCGTATCGTCGCCGAGTTCGATTACCCCGCTGACCGTCAGGCCATCGGCAAAGCGATGGTGAGCCATGAGTGACACAACTGCATTGCAACAGACTGCTCCGGCACGCCAACCGTTGCTGTCGCGCCGCTACACGCTGGAACTTCGTCAACAGACTGGCTGGCCCTTGCAGGCGCTGATCATAGCCCTGGCATTGCTGGTCGGCCTGGCGATCTGTACCACGATCCTGATTCTTGCCGGGGTGCCTGCTGACGAGTTACTCAACGAATTCGTCGTTCAAACGGTGTTCGATGCCCAAAACTTCAAGGCTGTGCTGTTTCAGGCATCGCCGATGATTATGGTCGGCCTGGCCGGGTGCATGGCGTTTCGCGCGCGCTTCTGGAACCTGGGGCTGGAGGGCCAGATGATCTGGGGAGCGATTGGCGCCACCGCGATTTCGCTGTTCCAGGTGGGGCCGGAAGCTCTGCGCCTGCCGCTGATGATGGCGGCGGCTGTGATCTGCGGGTTGCTGTGGAGCCTGGGACCGGTGCTGTTGAAGCTCAAGTGGCAGGTCAACGAGATCATCTCGACCCTGATGCTCAATTACATTGCCGCCAATTTCCTCCTGCATCTGGTTTACGGCAGTTGGAAAGACCCGCGAGACAACTTTCCCTACTCGCCCGCGTTTCAGAGCTTTGAACGTTTGCCTGATCTGTTTGCGGGGTATAACGCGGCGATCCCCCTGGCGCTGTTGGTCACCGGCCTGACCCTGTGGTTTGTCGGTGTCTCGCGGGCCGGGCTATACCTGCGCTTCGTCGATGCCAACCCGAAGGTTGCCGGGGCTGTGGGTGTGCCGGTGCGCAAGATGATCATCGGCACTGTGCTGCTTTCAGGTGCTCTGGCGGGGCTCGCAGGTTTCGTTGTGACGTCCGGGCAGGAAGGGCGCCTTACCCAGTCGTTCTATCAGGGATACGGGTTTTCCGGGATTCTCATCGCCTTTCTGGCCCGCAATAACCCGGTGGCCGCCACCGTCGTCGCGCTGCTGATCGCCATGTTGTTCGTGGCCGGGCGCAACCTGCAGGTGTTTTACCAGATTCCGTTTTCGATGGTGCAGTTGATCCAGGCAATCCTGGTGATCTGCGTCGCGTCGTCGGACTTTTTCATCCGCCATCGTCTGCGGCGCATTCAGGCAGGAGAACGTTGATGGAGCTTATTTCCCATTGGCTGGGCAGCGCACCGGATTTCGCCGTGCCGTTTGCGCTCGCTGCACTGGGCCTGATCCTCATCGAGCGCAGCGGCGTACTGGCGCTGGGTGTCGAGGGGCTGATGCTGGTCGGCGCATTGGCGGGCATCGGCATGCAGTTGAGCCTGGGCTCGCCTGGCCTTTCGCTGCTCGCGTCGATGGTGGCCGCAGGTCTGGTTTCGTTGCTGTTTGCGCTGATGGTATTGGTGCTGCGGATCAATCAGGTGATTGCCGGTCTGGCGCTGGTGTTCTTCTGTCAGGGCTTGACCGGTCTGCTGGGTACGCTGCTCGGCTGGACCAATCGTCCGGTCAGCGGCTTGCAAGCGGTGGCACTGTGGCCGTTGTCCGAGCTGCCGGTGGTGGGCCGGGTGTTTGTTCAGAACCCGTTGGTGTATTTGACCGTGGTGATTTTCATTGCGGTGGTCTGGCTGCTCGATCGCACTCGGACCGGGCTGCGTTTGCGGGCAGTTGGCGAGAACCCGCAGGCCGCTGATGCCGCAGGCATTTCCGTGTTGGGTTACCGCTTGGCGGCGATTGTTGCCGGTTCTGCATTGATGGGCCTGGCGGGCGGCTTTATCGCCGTACTCAGTACCAAGATGTGGATCGCGGACATGACAGGTGGACGCGGCTGGATTGCGGTTTCGCTGGTGATCTTCGCGCGCTGGTCGCCCTGGCGTGCGCTGGCCGGTGCTTTGCTGTTCGGTGGCATCGAAGCGCTGATTCCGCAATTGGCGGCCACGGGGGTGCGCCTGCCTCAGTATTTCGTCTTGATGACGCCCTACGCGGTCACGTTGCTGGTCATGGTCTGGGTGGCAAGCGGCAAGCGTCAATCCAGCAGTCAGCCGGGTGCGTTGGGCGAGCCTTATATTCGTGAGGAACGACGCTGAGCAAAACACGTCAAGCGCCGTAATACGGGCGGTTCAGCACGGGTTAAGGAATTTTTGACAGCCGGCATGCTCTAATCCGGTTACCAGCGTTTGTCAAAACCAGGAGCTCCTGAATGTTTACCTCGCGTCGTTTGATCATTGTTGCCACCGCCGTAGCCATGCTGTCGGGCTGTGCAACATCCAATCCCTATGACAATCAAGGCCAGGCGCAAAGCTCCGGTGGCATGAGCAAAACAGCCAAGTACGGCGGACTCGGCGCATTGGCCGGTGCAGTAGCAGGTGCCGCCATCGACCACAATAACCGTGGCAAGGGTGCGTTGATTGGTGCTGCCGTTGCGGGCGCTGCGTCGGCGGGGTATGGCTATTACGCAGACAAGCAGGAAGCAGCGTTGCGCGCGAGCATGGCCAATACTGGCGTCGAGGTGCAGCGTCAGGGTGACCAGATCAAACTGATCATGCCGGGTAACATCACCTTCGCGACGGACTCCTCCGCCATCGCCAGCAGCTTCTATTCGCCGCTCAACAACCTGGCGAATTCGCTCAAGCAGTTCGATCAGAACAACATTGAAATCGTCGGTTATACCGACAGCACCGGCAGCCGTCAGCACAACATGGACCTGTCGCAACAGCGCGCACAAAGCGTTGCGACGTACCTGACTTCGCAGGGCGTTGATCAATCGCACCTTTCAGTGCGTGGCGCGGGCCCTGACCAACCGATTGCCAGCAACGCCGACGTCAACGGCCGCGCCCAGAACCGCCGCGTAGAGGTCAACCTCAAGCCGATTCCAGGTCAGCAGTACTGATCAACACCGTTGCGGCACGATAATGGTTTCTCGTTCCTCAGCAGTACGCGACGCTTTGCGTCTCAAGAGGACGCAGAGCGTCCGGAACGGTATGCCGACGCGGAGCGTCGCACGATAGTTGAGATTATCGTTCCTCACGCTCCAGCGTGGGAATGCCCTTCTTGACGCTCTGCGTCATGCCGACGCGGAGCGTCGCACGATAGTGAGTTTATCGTGCCTCACGCTCGCCGCTGCGCTGGATACTGCTCATGCAGCCGGTCCAGCAGCCGGTCTTTTTCTTCCCATAGCGCATTGATCCACTGCTGGAATTCCAGGCGGTACTCGCCGTCCTGGTCGTAGTTCCTGCCGAGAAACTGCTGCGGAATCTTGATCTCTTCGAAGTGGGCAACCACGTCATTGACGTTGCCGCACAGCAGGTCCCAATAGCCAGGTTGCCCGCCCGGATAGTGGATGGTCACGTTGATGATCGACTCCAGCTGTTCGCCCATTGCGTCGAGCACGAAAGCGATGCCGCCAGCCTTGGGTTTGAGCAAATGGCGGAACGGCGAGTTCTGCTGCGCGTGTTTGCCAGCGGTGAAGCGCGTGCCCTCGGCGAAGTTGAAAATCCCCACCGGGTTATGGCGAAACTTCGCGCAGGTGCGGCGAGTGGTTTCCAGGTCCTTGCCTTTCTTTTCCGGGTGTTTCGCAAGGTACGCCTTGGAATAGCGCTTCATGAACGGAAAGCCCAGCGCCCACCACGCCAGACCGATGATCGGTACCCAGATCAACTCCTGCTTGAGGAAAAACTTCAGCGGGCGAATGCGTCGGTTGAGCACGTACTGCAAGACCATGATGTCGACCCAGCTCTGGTGATTGCTGGTGACCAGATACGAATGCTGGTAATCCAGCCCTTCCAGACCGCTCAGGTGCCAGCGGGTGTGGCACAGCAGTTTGATCCAGGCATTGTTGTTGCCGATCCAGGTTTCATGGATGTGGCTCATCAGCCAGTCGGTGAAACGCTGTGCCGCAGAGAAGGGCAGGCAGATCTTGAGAATCGTGACCGCGAACAGCACCGTGCAACAGACGATGGTGTTCAGCGCCAATAACAGCGAGGCAATGACGCCGCGTAACGGGGCAGGCAGGAAATCCATGAAGGTGATGGCTCCGGAGGTTGTCGGAAGCCGCAGATGGCTCTGCGGCATCATGGGTAGGCATCAGGACAGCGTGTCGGCCTGTATCGCCGTGAGTGCGATGGTATAGACGATGTCATCCACCTGTGCGCCACGTGGCAGGTCGTTCACCGGCTTGCGCAGGCCTTGCAGCATCGGGCCAAGGCTTACACAGTCGGCACTGCGTTGCACCGCCTTGTAGGTGGTATTACCAGTATTGAGGTCCGGGAACACGAACACGTTGGCACGTCCTGCCACCGGGCTGTCCGGGGCCAGCTGTCGGGCGACGTGTTCGTTGGCGGCCGCATCATACTGCAGCGGCCCGTCGATCAATAGGTCGCGCCGGGTTTCCCGTGCCAGTTGCGTTGCTTCGCGCACCTTCTCGACTTCTTCACCGCTGGCCGAGTTGCCGCTGGAATAGCTGATCATCGCTACCCGTGGCGAAATGCCGAACGCAGTGGCTGAATCGGCGCTTTGCAAGGCGATCTCGGAAAGCTCGCTGGCACTCGGATGCGGGTTCATGATGCAGTCGCCGTACATCAGCACCTGCTCGGGGAACAGCATGAAAAATACCGAAGACACCAGCGTGCAGCCCGGCGCGGTCTTGATCAGTTGCAGGGCAGGCCGGATGGTGTTGGCGGTGGAGTGAATAACGCCCGAAACCAGGCCGTCGACTTCGTCCAGCGCCAGCATCACGGTGCCGATCACCACCGGGTCTTCGAGCTGTTGCTCGGCCATGGGCGCGTTCAGGCTTTTGTTTTTGCGCAGTTCCACCATCGGCGCAACATAGCGCTCGCGAATCAGCTCCGGGTCAAGAATCTCCAGCCCCGGTGGCAGCTCGATACCGTGTGCCTGAGCCACGGCTTGCACTTCCTCGGGTCTGGCCAGTAACACACAACGCGCGATACCGCGCGCCTGGCAGATGGCCGCCGCCTGAATGGTCAGCGGTTCATTGCCTTCGGGCAGGACAATACGCTTGTTGGCTGCCTGCGCTCGCTGGATCAGTTGATAGCGAAACACGGCAGGCGACAGGCGCAGCTCGCGGGGTGCGCCGCAGCGCTGGTGCAGCCAGCCAGCGTCCAGATGGCCGGCCACGAAATCGGTGATGTTTTCCGCGCGCTCGCGGTCATCGATGGGAATTTCCTTGTTCAACTGATTGAGCCGGTTTGCCGTGTCATAGGAACCGCTGCTGACCGACAGCACCGGCAGACCGGCCTGGAATGCACCTCGGCACAGCTCCATGATGCGTGGGTCGGGCACCGTATCGCTGGTCAGCAGCAGGCCCGCCAGCGGTACGCCATTTATTGCCGCCAGGCTCACCGCAAGAATGATGTCGTCACGGTCGCCCGGCGTCACGACCAGCACGCCCGGCTTGAGCAGCGGAACGGTATTGAGCACCGTTCGGGCACAGATAATGATTCTTGACATGCGCCGCTGATCGTAATCGCCTGCGTTGAGCACCTGCGCGCCCAGCAATTCGGCCACATCACGAGTGCGCGGCGCATTGAGTTCAGCGCGATAGGGGATGCAGCCCAGCAGTCGGAAATCGCCACTGCGCAGCAGTGGAGAGTGCTCTTTCAGGCGTGAGGCGAAGACTTCCATGCTCTCTTCGGTGCGCACCTTGTTGAGTATGACGCCCAGCACCTTCGGGTCCTTGGGGCCACCAAACAGCTGGGCCTGCAATTCGACCCTGCCCGACAGCTCGGCAAGCACTTCGTTTTCCGGGGCAGAGACCAGAATGACGTCAGCATCCAGGCTCTTGGCCAGATGCAGATTGACCCGCGCGGCATAGCTCGCGCTACGGGTCGGGACCATGCCTTCGACCACCAGCACGTCCTTGCCGACCGCTGCCTGTTGATAAAGATTGATGATCTCTTCGAGCAGTTCATCCAGCTGACCATCGCCGAGCATGCGCTCGACATGCGCCAGTCCCAGAGGCTTGGGCGGCTTGAGGCCGTGGGTGCGGGCCATAAGTTCGGTCGAGCGTTCGGGGCCCAGGTCGCCTGGGTGCGGCTGGGCAATAGGTTTGAAAAAACCTACTTTCAAGCCTGCGCGCTCAAGCGTGCGCACCAGGCCCAGGCTGATAGAGGTCAACCCCACGCCGAAGTCAGTGGGGGCGATAAAAAAAGTCTGCATACTGGCTTCTCGATTGAGCAGTGCAAGGGTCGCAGCACATAGGGAACAACTGCTGACCAAAAAAGTCCGGAAACCGTCTAACGCGATTTCTCTGCGGCAAGACTATCGTTATCTGCGGCAATAGCACACCAGCCGCAGCGAAAGGCCTGACCTGTCATCTGTTGGCGTTTTATCGGGTCAAGAACCCAGGCTCGCGACTGCCATGGCGGCTGATGGCGCAGGTGCTGAGTGTGGCCGCAGGACAGCATGGCAATCCAGTGCCCTTCTTGATCCTGTTGCAAGTTGATAACAGTTGAACCTTTCATTCTGGGCCGTTTGTCAGAGTTGCGTTCGCTTTCGGGCGATTGCTTGGTTAAACTTGCTCGTTCTTCAATCTTAAGCAAAAGGTCTTGTCCCCATGCCGATCGCCGCCAATAAGGCTGTCTCCATTGACTATACCCTGACCAACGACGCTGGTGAGGTCATCGACAGTTCTGCCGGTGGTGCGCCGCTGGTTTACCTGCAAGGTGCAGGCAACATCATCCCGGGCCTGGAAAAGGCGCTGGAAGGCAAGGACGTCGGTGACGAGCTGAAGGTAGCCGTCGAGCCGGAAGATGCCTATGGTGAATACTCCGCCGAACTGGTCAGCACCCTGAGCGCCAGCATGTTCGAAGGTGTCGACAAACTCGAAGTCGGCATGCAGTTCCATGCATCCGGTCCGGACGGCGGCATGCAGATCGTGACCATCCGCGATCTGGACGGCGATGACGTCACTGTTGACGGCAACCACCCACTCGCGGGCCAGCGCCTGAACTTCGAGGTAAAGGTTGTGGCTATCCGCGATGCCAGTGAAGAAGAAATGGCTCACGGCCATGTTCACGGTGAAGGCGGTCATCAACACTGATTTGTGCTGCTAAGCTCAGGTCACTGAAAAGGCGCCCTGGCTGTTCTGCGATGACGACTTTCGTTACGCGTGCGGTCACGGTGCCTTTTTTCAGGTTGTGGCTTTGGGTTACTTGTTTCAAAAGGGGTTCTCATGAGTGCTTTTCACGACATCAAATTGAAAGCGCTGGGTGGTCAGGAACTGCCGATGGCGGGTTTCAAGAACAAAGTGGTTCTGGTGGTCAACGTCGCGTCCAAATGCGGGCTGACACCGCAATACGCAGCACTTGAAAACCTCTATCAGCAATACAAGGACAAGGGTCTGGAGATCCTCGGGCTACCGTGCAACCAGTTTGCCGGGCAGGAGCCGGGCAGCGAAAAAGAGATCGCCGAATTTTGCGAACTCAATTATGGCGTGACCTTTACGCTGGGTGAAAAGCTCGACGTCAACGGGCCTGACCGGCATTCGCTGTACCGTTTGCTGGCTGGCGAAGGTGCCGAGTTTCCCGGGGATATCACCTGGAATTTCGAAAAGTTTCTGGTCGGCAAGAACGGCGGGGTGAGCGCGCGGTTCTCTCCGCGTACGGCACCAGATGATCCTGCAGTGATTCAGGCCATTGAAAAGGCCTTGGAGCAAAGCTGATCACATCGTCAGGGTAGCACCGGGTTAGCGTGTGCTCGCCCGGCTATCTTTTGCCTTCGCGGCTTTTGCATTCAAATCAGCCAAATCAATAGTACTGGGCCCGCGCTGATGTCCGGCGATATTCTGCGCCTCTCATCCGGCGCTTGTCGCCGTAGTGCAATCGACCATTTTTCCGGAGTTCCACATGTCGGTAGAAGCCTTGTTTACGCCTTTCCGTCTGGGCAGCCTGGAATTGTCGTCGCGGGTGGTCATGGCACCCATGACCCGTTCGTTCTCACCGGGGCATGTGCCCAACTCAAAGGTCATCGAGTACTACCGGCGTCGCGCGGCGGCAGGTGTCGGGCTGATTGTCACCGAAGGGACGACGGTCAACCACAAGGCCTCCAACGGTTACCCGAACGTTCCGCAGTTTTTTGGTGATGCGCCGCTGGCGGGCTGGCGCAAGGTAGTTGAGGCGGTGCACGCAGAGGGTGGCAAGATCGTCCCGCAACTCTGGCACGTAGGTGCGGTTCGTCGTCTTGGTACCGAGCCGGACGGGAGCGTGCCTGCGTATGGGCCTATGGAGAAGGTCAAGGACGGTCAAGTGCTGGTGCATGGCATGAGCAAACAGGACATCGATGATGTTGTGGCCGCTTTTGCCCAGGCTGCTGTCGATGCCAAGGCGATTGGCATGGACGGTGTCGAAATCCATGGTGCCCACGGTTATCTGATTGATCAGTTCTTCTGGGAGGGCAGCAATCAGCGCAGTGACGAGTACGGTGGCAGCCTGGCCAACCGTTCGCGATTTGCCATCGAGCTGATCAAGGCGGTGCGCGTCGCGGTTGGTGCGGACTACCCGATCATCTTCCGTTTCTCACAATGGAAACAGCAGGATTACACCGCACGTCTGGCGCAAACGCCCGAGGCGCTGGGTGAATTCCTGCAACCGCTGGCTGACGCCGGGGTGGATATCTTCCATTGTTCTACGCGGCGTTTCTGGGAGCCCGAGTTTGAAGGCTCTGACCTGAACCTCGCAGGCTGGACGCGCAAGCTGACCGGCAAACCGACCATTACCGTCGGCAGTGTCGGGCTGGACGGTGAGTTCCTGCAGTTCATGGTCAACACCGACAAGGTCGCTCAACCGGCCAGCCTGGAAAATCTACTGAAGCGGCTGGGCAACGACGAGTTTGATCTGGTGGCGGTGGGACGTGCCTTGCTGGTCGATCCGGACTGGGCATTGAAAGTGCGTGAGGGACGCGAGCAGGACATCTTGCCATTCAGTCGAGAGGCACTGACGACACTGGCCTGATCTTCTTGGTAGCTGCCTGCCTGGTCTCTTTGGCATTTACAGGTTTTTCGCCCGGGCAGGCCTCACGCAATTGTCGTTCGAACTGATCGATGATTGCCGTCCAGCCCTGGCGACTGGCGTGTTGACGAGCATTGAGGCGCACCCGGCGCAACGTTTCGCTGTCTTCCAGCAACCAGCGCGCCGCGTCGATGAACGCCGTCTCGTCACCCGGCATGGCAAGGGCTCCATTGTGGCCATGGCGAATATGCTGCCCGGCAGCGGCCTCGTCGTAAGCGACCACACCCAGCCCTGAGGCCAGCGCTTCAAGGACCACGTTGCCGAACGTTTCGGTCATGCTCGGGAACAGAAACATATCTGCCGAGGCATAGTGCATGGCCAGCACTTCACCGCGCTGAGTGCCGCAAAAGATCGCATCCGGGATCTGCTGCTCAAGCTGCTGGCGCTGAGGCCCTTCGCCGACAACAATCAGTTTGATATTACGTTGCGGGTAACTGTCCTTGAGCGTTTCGAAGCTGACTTTGAGCAGACCCAGGTTTTTCTCGGGTGCCAGGCGGCCAACGTGTATCACGCCGATATCACCTGCTTGCAGGCCCCAGCTTTCGCGCAGAGTCTGCGAACGCCTGGACGGGGTGAACAACTGGCTGTCGACGCCGCGAGACAACAACTCGATCCTTTCAAAGCCGCGCCGCTCCAGTTCCACTTTCTGGCTGATGCTAGGCACCAGCGTCATGCGCGAGCGGTTGTGGAACCAGCGCAGATAGTGGGTCAGCAGCCGAGTGATAAAACCCATGCCGTATTGCTGCGTGTACTGTGGAAAGTTGGTGTGAAAGCCGCTGATCACCGCTATTCCCAGGCGCCGCGCTGCCCGTAGCGCCGACAAACCCAGCGGGCCTTCAGTGGCGATGTACAACACATCCGGTCGACGCCGCTGCCAGCGGCGCAACAGCTTGTGCATAGAAGACTGACCCCATTGCAACCCTGGATAGCCCGGTATCGGCCAGCCCCGGCACAGCAACAGGTCTTCTGCGGCACCTGCGTTGGTCTCGTCGTTCTGGCGCGGCCGGACCAACTCGACCCGGTGCCCGCGCAACCGCAACCCTTCACAAAGACGTCCCAGGGTATTGGCAACGCCGTTGATCTCGGGAGTGAAGGTTTCAGTAATCAGGGTGACATTAAGGATTTGGCTCATGGAAGCAGTTTCGGCTGGTTACATTTCGGTTATGTGGCGGTTGTGTGATGGATTGGTGATAGGACGCTGGGAGATAGGTTAGCGGGCGTGAAATTGCGCGTAATAGCCAATAGATAAATAGATAAATAGATTAATTGTGAAGTGTTTTTTATAAAAAAACATGATTAGGCATATTGGCGTCCTACAAAAGTTTACAAGTTTTCCCAAAGGTGTGTAGTGCGCTCCAATAGGTGTTGATGTTAACGGTCTGCCCGGTAATGTCTGGTTGTCGAACTTAATGGTTCGTGAGCGCTGAGTTGGAAAGACTGAGTTTTTCAGTTATTTCTGCTTATACCTATACCGGAAAAATAAAATAAAATGAAATTTAATGACAGAAAGTTGAAGTGGACTCGTTCGGCCTCAGGAATTGCTTTGGCGCTTTTAGCCTATTCAAGTCTTGCACTGGCTGGGAACTATCAATCATCGGTTGCTTTGCCGGTTATTCATTCAAAAGGCTACATACACACTGCCGCGCTGCCAGTAAGCAGGCATGTGCCCCCGGTAGCAACGATCAAAAATGTCAGTTGGAACTGGAACGTGGCGGGCTGGCCTCAAGGCCTTGAGGTCTATTTATGCCAAGGGGACAGCGTGTGCCTTAACGTATCCCGCCAGCGAACGGGCTCCACAACTTTCTTTGGCAATCAATTGGCAAATCGCACGTTTTATTACACGATGAAGATTGGAGATACAGGAAGAGTCCCGGTGGCGGGACAGCAAGGAAGAATCACTGTCGATTGGTAATTTCAAAGGCGCCCTCCCCTCGAGTGGGGAGGGCGCTCATACTACCAATTAGCCATGTCTCGAAATGCTTTAGGAAGAGAGTCATTAAAGTTTAATATTTTCTCAAGGATTTTAGCTGCGGGCGTGCCTTTCAAGTACTCCTCTTCATAAAGGGCTCTTCTCTCTTTATGCATCCAACCCTCTATTTTCTGAAAGTAAGCGCTTGACTCGGGTGTTACGACTTTTCCAGTAGCACAGTAACGAATTACAGGGTAATCAGATAAATCCACCGCTTCACCATTCAGTGAGTTATGAGCATATTGCGTGGCAAGGAAGCTTGCTTCACTTGGGTCGTTTTCAGCCTGTGCCATCAATTTGTGCCTGAGCTCTCCCCCGCGGAGAATTGTATGAGGGGCTTCTTTCTCAAGGATGGTTTTTTGGAGCACGTTAGCGAAGATTCCAGGTGTCGATGTGGTGGTGAGTGGTGTTTTTTTTTGTCGTACTCCCAACGGGGTAACGTTCAAAAACGGCGTAGAGTTGCTATAGGTCATTTCAACGGTCCTCTCTTACTTTTCATTGCTCTATGGCTCCTGTTGTCTAGACGCAACAAAGCAAGCGCAATGCCAATATTGATATTGGTTTTGGTCCTACGCGCTTGAACCGAGTGGGCAGGGTGTTAATTTTTTTGGCCTACAGAGACGGCCTACATGAAATTTTTTGAAACGCTGGCAATGTTTGTTCTTTAGCGGCAACCGCTTGCCGACTGTCAGGTAGACGAGTTTGATCATGGTTGTAAGGCTTGATGTTTTTGTTTGTAGGAAGCTTCTTTATAGCTATATTTTTTGCAGGGTTTTGATTCGTCTGATAGCATCCGCTCTCTTTTCAAAGGGATATGAAATGTCAGATTTAATGTATGCGCCACCGAAAGCCAGCCTGGAAAAAGATGAAGCGGGCAGTAGAGATCCGGAATTTTATGTCGTGTCTCTAAAGAAATTCTTCATTCTGTACCTTTTGACATCGGGTTTTTTCGCGATTTACTGGTTTTATCGAAGCTGGTCACTGAACAAGAAATTTTCAGGCAGTAATGTGTGGCCCGTCGCGCGTGTGATCTTTGCCGTTATTTACGCTTTTCCACTATTTCGGACTGTGGACAAAAGTCTGCGGCGACAGGGTCGTGGTCACATGGCGTACTGGGCGATTAGCGGCTTGGTGTTGCTGGCGTTGACTATCGCGGGGATGGTGCTTTCGCAAGGTGTCTCCGGGCATGTGCAATTCAAACCGGTCGGCGGCTGGCTGGTATGGGCGGTTCTGCTGGCAACTGCGCAAACATTTAATTTAATGCTGGTGCAGTCGAAGATGAATGCTGCGGCGCTTGATCCAGATGGAAGTACCAACTCAAGATTGACATGGGCCAATGGCCTATGGATTCTTGCCGGGTGTGCCATCTGGTTGATGAGTATACCGACCTACCTCTCTGCGTCTGCTGCAGGGTAGGGGCTATTGATGCTAATTAAAGTGCCGAACAGATCATCCATTATCTATTCGGCACTTTCTTCAGGCTTTGTCGTCACTCGGCCAGTCAAGCAGAACAATCAGCCCAGGTCATTGACCAGTTGGCCGATCACTTCACCCACCTTGGCCAGGTCCGGTGCAGCCAGGCGATGTTCATCGGCATACGAATATGCCACGGTGAACAGACCTGCGGTACGTGGGGCGTAAGATGGAGCGTCTTTCTCGAAAACACGGTTTGTTGCTTCGGCAGTCAGAGAGTTGGAGCTGATGACCACGCGTTCTTCGGGGTCATTTACGCCGTTTATGTAAACGTTGTCTGGATTGATCGACCATTCGGCCAGTTCACTGACCAGAAAAGCACGAATCTTTTCTTCGACTGTGGCGTTTTCAGCCGCAAATGCAGCAGGGTTTACTGGAGTATTCATGATTTAACTTCCTTGTTAAGTTCATGTGTCGCATGTTCGATGGAAGCGAGCTTCACATGAACGGGTTGGTTGAGACCCTATTGAGCCTCAGTCGACAGGGCCTTGTGCGGTAAATATATAGAGCGGGTGATTTTTTTTTCAGATATGCCGGCCCGTATTGCTCGGCCCGGCAACATTTTGGAATTCAGCCCCGTGCCTGCGTCACCGGCAACGCATCCGCCCCGCGCTCGCGCACCCAGAACAATGTCGCACCGGCCACTGCGGCGGGCATCATCAGCAGGTTTACCACCGGGATCAGCAAGGCGACGTAGACAATGCCGCCGAAGCTCAGGCTTTGCCAGCGCTTGCTTTTCAGCCAGCCGAGCATTTCGTTCCAGCCCAGTTTGTGGTTGTCGGCGGGGTAGTCAATGTACTGGATCGCCATCATCCAGACGCCGAACAATAGCCACAGCGGGGCGGCTATGATATTGGCCACGGGGATGATCGACAGGACGAACAGCCCAAGCATGCGCGGCAGCATATAGCCCAGCTTGCGGGCTTCGCGGGCCAGGGTGCGTGGCACCATGGCCACCAGTTCGGCCCAGCTGAAATCCGGCGAATCGTCCACGCCACGAACCACGGCTTCGACTTTTTCGGAAAGAAACCCGTTAAACGGCGCGGCGATGATGTTGGCGACCACGGTGAAGGTGAAAAACACCATCAGCAATACCAGCACCACGAACAGCGGCCAGAGGATATAGCTGAGAAAGCTCAGCCAGTGAGGGAGCGTAGGCATGAAGGTGTCGACCCACAGCTCGAACTGGTGCACAGCCAGGTAGATCAAGCCGCAGAACAACACCACATTGATGCTCAAGGGCAGCAGGACGAACAATCGCAAACCAGGACTGAGGACCAGTTTCAGGCCCTCTCTGAGGTATTGCGGGCCGGTAAGGGCGGGCGCGGGCATGGCAGTCTCCAGGTGCTGAAAGGCGTGACCTTACCGGCTTTGTGATGGCCATGAAAGAGGTGATGGATGTCGGCGCTCAGCACCATTCGCCGAGCCCGGCGTGCGCTTGTCAGAGCCGGATGTTCGCGCGAGTACACTGCTGTCGGTCAGTCACCCTATAGAAGTGACCTATGGGGTGGATTGTGAAACGATATTTCCTTAACCTTTGCTACCCCGATAGGCTTGGCACCAATTTCAGGACCTGTCTCAGGAGTCAGAACTTTCAGGATCCGCCGAGTGAATGGCACTTCCCCAAGTGTTTCGGCGGTCCTTTTTTATCCAGCCGTCCCGACCGCGGCGTAAACGGTCGGTCGATAGGAGTGTGTCATGTCAGACGTACGTCATTCCCGAGTGATCATTCTCGGTTCCGGCCCTGCCGGTTACAGCGCTGCGGTCTACGCCGCTCGCGCCAACCTCAAGCCTCTGCTGATTACTGGCATGCAGGCTGGCGGCCAATTGACCACGACTACAGAAGTTGATAACTGGCCAGGCGACCCGCACGGCCTGACCGGTCCTGCGCTGATGGAACGCATGCGCGAGCATGCCGAGCGTTTCGAGACTGAAATCGTCTTCGACCACATCAACTCCGTTGATCTGGCCGGCAAGCCGTTCAGCCTTCAGGGCGATAGCGCAACCTACACCTGCGACGCACTGATCATCGCCACCGGTGCCAGTGCCCGTTACCTGGGCCTGCCTTCGGAAGAAGCTTTCATGGGCAAGGGTGTTTCTGCCTGCGCCACATGCGATGGTTTCTTCTACCGCAACCGTGAAGTCGCGGTAGTCGGTGGCGGTAACACGGCGGTGGAAGAAGCGCTGTATCTGGCCAACATCGCCAGCAAGGTGACTCTGGTTCACCGTCGCGAAACCTTCCGAGCCGAGAAGATCCTGATCGACAAGCTGCATGCACGTGTCGCCGAAGGCAAGATCGAGCTCAAGCTCAATGCCACGCTGGACGAGGTATTGGGTGACAACATGGGCGTGACCGGTGCGCGTCTGAAGAACAATGACGGCACCAGTGACGAGCTGAAAGTCGACGGCGTATTCATCGCCATCGGCCACACGCCGAACACTTCGCTGTTCGAAGGGCAACTGGCCCTGAAAGATGGCTACATGGTTGTGCACGGTGGCCGTGAAGGCAATGCGACTGCGACCAGCGTTGAAGGTGTGTTCGCGGCCGGTGACGTGGCTGACCACGTTTACCGTCAGGCCATCACCTCGGCCGGTGCAGGCTGCATGGCGGCACTGGACGTCGAGCGTTATCTGGACGGTCTAGCAAACGCCACGTTCTGATTGGCGTCCCTTTAAGCACCTGCAACGGGTTCTCGTGCCAATGCGTTGGCACGAGAACCCGTCAGCTCAAGCCTTGCGCTTGAGTGGCTCGCCTTCGAATTTCACACCTGCCAGCCCATGCTTGATCAGCGCACGGATATTGCCGTGGTCGCTGCCTTCGGGCGTGGCTTGCACCGAGCGGTAGTGCTCGCCAAATGCCAACAGTGCCTCTTCATCGCTCAAACCTTCGAGTAACGCCAGGCCAAGAGTCTTGCAAGATCCTTCGTTTTGCCCGGCAGCATTGTCGACGGCGCCGTTTCTGAACGGCTGAGGCTGATAATCGTAACCTTCTGCGATGAAGGCCAGGGTATCAGCGAACACATGCTCGCCGCTGCGCAGGCTGGTGCGCAGGGAGTTCAGATCAGTCATGTTTGGATTCCTTGGCGAACGCCGCCTGTTGTTCGGCGTTTGCTTCTTTCTGGTATTGGGCTTTCCACTCGGTGTACGGCATGCCGTACACGACTTCGCGGGCATCGTCGAGGCTGATGTCGATGTGCTTTTCATCGGCAGCGGCCTTGTACCACTTGGACAGGCAGTTACGGCAGAAACCGGACAGGTTCATCAGGTCAATGTTCTGGACATCCTTGCGGCTGTCCAGATGCGCGACCAGGCGACGGAAGGCTGCAGCTTCGAGTTCGAGGCGTTCTTGCTCGGTCATGACGGGCTCTTTTCAATAGACGGTTCGCGTCATGATAAGAGTTTCAGCGTTGACCGGCGAGCGTGATCGATACCGATTCGGCAAAGCGCAGCGCATGCGGTTTGTCGACTTCCACTTCGGCGTAGGTCACGGCCTTGTGGCTCATCACCAGGTCCAGCACTTCCTGCGTCAGTCTTTCCAGCAGGGCGAAGCGGTTGCCCTCGACATGTTGAATGATGGCCTTGGTGATGGTGCGATAGTTGAGAGCATGCTCGATGTCGTTATCGCGAACGGCTTCCTGTGCAGCGTAGAGAATCGTCAGGTTGATCAGCACATCCTGCTTGTTGACGATTTCGTCTTCGTTTATACCGATATATGTGCGCAGGCGCAGGTCCTTGACCCGGATGCGCGCGGTGCCAGGTTCGAGTCTTGCCATTATTGTCTGCTCCGTCCGATCAATTGCAGAAACTCCATGCGTGTGGTGCTCGAGTCGCGGAAGGCCCCCAGCATCACTGAAGTGTTCATGGTCGAATTCTGTTTTTCGACACCACGCATCATCATGCACATGTGCTTTGCCTCGATGACCACGGCTACACCTGCCGCCCCCGTGATCTGCTGAATGGCGTCGGCAATCTGTTTGGTCAGATTTTCCTGAATCTGCAGGCGACGGGCAAACATGTCCACAATGCGCGCGATCTTCGACAGTCCCAGCACTTTGCCGGTAGGGATATAAGCCACGTGCGCCTTGCCTATGAACGGCAGCAGGTGGTGCTCGCAGAGTGAATACAGCTCGATGTCCTGGACAATGACCATTTCATCATTGTCGGAGGCGAACAGGGCGCCATTGACGATTTCGTCGACGCTCTGGGTGTAGCCGTGACACAGATACTGCATCGCTTTGGAAGCGCGTTTAGGGGTGTCCAGAAGGCCTTCGCGGTCTGGATCTTCTCCAAGACCGAGCAGAATTTCCCGGTAATGCTGTGGCAGGGATGAGCTCATCAGAATGTTCCTCGGGGCGACTTACTTGACGTGCCGTCCGCCGTTTACGGTCAGTGTTGTGCCGGTGACATAGGTGTTGTCCAGAAGGTAGCGCAGGCTCTGGTAGATCACTTCTGCACCAGGCTCTATGCCGATGGCCGATTTGGCCAGGGCGTTGGCGCGGTAGGCCGCATCGTCCTTGGGTTGAAACATCAACAGCGCCGGTGCTATGCCATTGACTTTGACAAGCGGGGCGAATCTGGCAGCGAAGGACAGCGTCAGGCTTTCCAGGCCGGCCTTGGTTGCGCAGTAGGCGATGTGCTTGCTGCTGCCCTTGCGGGTCACGTCATCGCTGATATGCACGATGTCAGCGACCTCACTGGCGGTCAGCAACGGCTCACAGTGCAGATTGATCAGGTAGGGCGCCAGCATGTGTACGCTGAACATGCGGATGAAGTTATCGGCTTCCTCGCCCTGGGTTTCTGCCAGCCACTCGGAAGCATTGTGTACAACGGCACGCAGGCTTGAAGTCTGGGTTTTCAGCAGATCGATGAACGCCATGATCCCGGTTTCACACGAGAAATCGCCGTAGAGGGCCACTGCTCCGGCCTGGCGCAGTTCCGTCACGCTTGTGTGTTCAGTGCGGTAACTGATGATAACCCGATGCCCATGCTCAAGCAGGCGCAAGGCGCAATGCAGGCCTACCCGCTGGCTGGCGCCGGTGATCAGAATCGGTGCAGAAGATAATGTCATCGACAGCTCACGTATCGGTTATCCACAGTGGACGGGGATTGTACGGTCGATTGTTTCTTCCGGTTTACACGCAAAGTTATACCAGAGATTTTTTTTGTACAACCCTGGGCGGGAGCAAGCCTGTGCAAGGCAGTGCTGCAAGGCACTGCCCAAGAGCATGATGAAGAGGTGAGGGTGTCAGAGGCGGCGAAGACCTGTACCCAAGTGTCAGGGGTGTACAGGTCTTTTCGATATTACCGAGGGGATGGCGACTGTGTCGGGCGCGCAGGTACTGCTGGTGTGCTTTGCAGCCAGGGGGCAAGCAGGCGCGTGGACAGGGGAATGAACAGGTAGACCATCAGCGGGGTAAGCACCGCTGTACTGATCATGATGCGCGGCAACAAGTCGAGGTGATTGAGCAACGGGCCGAGCAGAAAGTTGAAGATCAGTGACACGGGGAAAAATGCCAGCCAGATGGCAACCGCCTGTTTCCAGCGTGGCGGGCGCTGATCGATGGCACCGAACCAGCCATCAATACCACTGACGCGATGTTCCGAAGGTTGTGCGAAAAGACCGCTGCCGCGCACCAGCCAGGAGCGTCTTGAGGCGGAATGCTCCCAGGCGTGCATGGTGTGCTCATCGGTAAAGCGGAAAATGATCTGGAATTCATCATCGCCAGGCGGAGGAGCCAGAACACCGGAACCCAGATACCCCGGGAAATCCGTGGCCAACTGTTCGCCTTCGTGCAGCCAGGCCATCATTTCATGGTAGCGACCCTGTGCCACGCGGCGGGCGACCATCAAGGTGACGGGGGAGGTAGACATTGTGTATCTCCGGTAGAGGCGTGAGATTCCCGGGTAGGGAGGTCACATGCCGCGATCCGGGGTGGTGGGTCGCGACAGCTTCACTTGAAAAGCAAGCAAGGATTATTCCTGAAACGCTGACGGGCCGGTAGAGCTTTGCAGTGTTGGCTGATTACTTGTGCAGGGAAGGGTGCTTGCGGCGATGCTCTTGCAGGATGTACTGACGCAAGCGCTCGGCGTCGTCCTTGCCATGCTTGCTGAAGTGATAGGCGCCGAAGCTGTGTTCGGTCATTCGCTCCAGCTTGCCGCGCATTGGAATAGGAGCCTGACCTGGCGGGTTGAACCAGGCTGAAAAGTTTCTCGGCAGCTTACCTTCCTTGCGGTACTCAAGCAGCACGCCCTTGAACGACAGCTCGTGAACCCAGAGCGCCGTCAATGCACCCTTTTCGGTCTCAAGCGGGATCGGCTCTTCAAGCACTAGCCGCCAGGGGCGAATCTTCGGGCCTTCCTCGAAAATACTCGGTGCGCCCAGTTCCAGATGCAGAGCATGGAATTCGTCCTCGACCAGATGCAGAGGGAAATTCATCTGCTGGTTTTCGAACTGTGCATGGATCGTCACTTGCTCGTGAGCAGCCAGACGTGTCAGCAGATCCTGAATCTGAACCCCGCCATTGACCAGAAGGCTACGCGTGCTGTCGCGCACGTTCAGCTTCGGATTGCGCTGCATGCCCTGGATAAAATCCAGTTCAGCCTGTGTGAGGAGTGAATCAGGTTGCATTGGCGGAAGGCTCGGTCTGACCGGTTATTGAGAACAAAGACCATTGATTCCGCAAGTTGTTCTGACCGCTCATCACATTCTTCCATTTTAGTGCTTCAACCTGGCCGCACTTTTTCCGTGCCAGCCAAAGGTAAAAGGGTCCGTAGAAAATTCAGATGGCATTCTAGGGCATAATGTTTCACTTTTTTCAACTGCTGCAGGAATAGCCATGAAAGTTGTCATCGTGTGTGGAACGGTCTACGGATCGGCCGAAGAAGTTGCCAGACACGCCTCTGCACTGTTGCGTGCCGCTGGTCACGAAACACTCGCCAACCCTCGGCTCGCGTTGCCTGACGTGCTGGCTTTCGAACCGCAGGCCATCCTCGCGGTGACGTCTACCACCGGGATGGGAGAGCTGCCCGACAACCTCATGCCTCTCTATTCAGAGCTTCGTGATCTTTTGCCTGCCCAGCTGCGCGGCTTGCCGGGGGGGGTAATCGCATTGGGTGATGCCAGCTACGGCGACACCTTCTGTGCAGGCGGCGAGCAGATGCGCGAGTTGTTCGCTGAACTGGGTGTGAATGAAGTGCAGGACATGCTGCGTCTGGACGGAAGTGAAAGCGTGACCCCGGAAACCGACGCCGAGCCTTGGCTGGCAGCGTTCATCAAACACATGGGCTGAAATCATCCCGCTGCTTTATTGAGCATGATTCAGCACTGCGAGTGTTGATTGTGACTGGCAGGTGCCTGGACGACACTCATCGCAATGTTTCCTTTGATCCTGGAGCCTGCGATGAGTGAGTCAGTGCGTTTTGAAGATAAAGTCGTGATTGTGACTGGCGCAGGAAGCGGGCTGGGAAGGGCCCATGCGCTGCTGTTTGCAAAGCACGGCGCGCGGGTAGTGGTCAACGACCTGGGTGGCTCTGCCCATGGCGAAGGGGCCAGTGCTTCTGCTGCCGATCGCGTTGTGGCCGAGATTCGTGAAGCCGGTGGCACCGCTGTGGCCAGCCATGACTCGGTGACCGACGGCGGTCGCATAGTGCAACACGCGCTCGATGCCTTCGGTCGCATAGATGTGCTGGTCAACAATGCCGGTATTCTGCGCGACAAGACCTTCGTTAAAATGGAGGACGCCGACTGGGACCTCGTTTACCGCGTCCATGTCGAGGGTGCCTACAAGGTCACACATGCTGCCTGGCCATACCTGCGTGAGCAGAACTACGGGCGTGTGATCTTCACTTCGTCGACATCCGGCATCTATGGCAACTTCGGCCAATCCAATTACGCAACCGCCAAGCTCGGGCTTTACGGACTGACTCGCACCCTCGCGCTGGAAGGCCGCAAACACCGGATTTTCGTCAACGCCATAGCCCCGACCGGGGGCACGCGCATGACCGAGGGGCTTATTCCTGCCAACGTATTCGAGCTGCTCAAACCTGAACTGATCAGCCCGTTGGTGGTGTACCTGGGCAGCGAACAGTGTCAGGGCAGCGGCGACCTGTTTGAAGTGGGCGGCGGCTGGATCGGCAAGGTCCGTTGGGAGCGAAGTCAGGGAGCATGCTTCGATCCGCATGCAGGCTTCAGCCCCGAAGACGTTGCTGCACAATGGCAGACGATTGGTGATTTCGATCAGGCCGCCCACCCCGCCGACAATATCGAGGCGTTGAAAGAAATGATGGCCAATCTGCAAAAATACGCTAATTAAGCAGGTTCTGAGACATGAGGCGGCTTTGGAAAAGAAGACTCTGTTTGGTGCGCGATTTTATAACTGGTTAATTATTTATCGGAATTTTTACCGTGTCCTGTAAGAACTGTCTTTTGGCTTTGTAGGCTTGGTATGGATTTCTGTGTGGCTATTAATTAAGCAGTTTTTACTCCGATATGAAGTTTGAACACATTCATATAGGGAGTATCTCGTGGGAAGAACAATGTGGGGTGACCTGCCACCGGTAACTGTTGCTGCGCCGCCTGAAAGACTCAAGCTCAAAAAGGCCGCAGCTCAGGTTAGCCAGGTGTTGCAGGAGGTCGGTGAGAACGCCGTCGCGCTCAACTCGCTGGCGATGGAAAAGCGCAAGATGAAGCCACTGTTCAAGGGCTTCAACCCCGAGCAGATTACGCCCAAGGACCTCAACAGGGCAGGGATGATCTTGTACAAGTTCGGCATGATCGACAATCATACGGCCGAACTCATGAGCCGAGCGGGCGATGAGTTCGACAAGAAAGGCAAACTGGTCGACCCGAGCAAGGAAATCAATGCACTGGAGTTCTTTGCCAATCGGATTATTGAAATGAAAGAAAAGGCAATGAGCGGAGACCCGTACGCCAAAGTGTTATTGCCTGATTACATTCGCACGATTCATATCATGCAGAATCTTCAGACGTTTGCCGAGTCTGGCGACAGTTACGAGATGCGCAAGATCAAGGATATGGAGAACAAGGGGCTGGTCAAAAAAACGCCAAACGCCAAGGCGTGAGGGTGTTTCGACACTAAAACGTCCGGCAATAAAAAAGGCCGCTGCATAGATAGCCACGCAGCGGCCAAACAAAACGCAGGATCAAGGGAGCTTGCAAATCCACGTCGATTTAACGGGCGCAGGTTACCTGCCATTACTGTTCTGAAAAATCCCCGTACAGGATATGCAGCATTACCCCGCAGGTAATAATTCGCGGGGAATGTGCAAGTGGCTCAATGAACGCTGTGGTTCGCCGGCAACCGGCTCAGGCGCTCGGCAAGCTCGATTCGTTGCAGCGGGTCTTCGCTGAGCAACAGCGCGCGCTCCAGGTCGAAACGTTCGGCCTGCGGGCATTCAAGGCGTTGATACAGGCTGGCGCGGGCCAGGTGATCTCCGCTGGTTGCCTGACCCAGCTCGACGATGCGGTCGGCGTCCTTGAGCGCAGCGAGAAAGTCATCGTTGATCTGATGCAGATGCCGCAGGTTACGCGACAATCGCTGCAGCATGCTGGTCGGTGTTGCGCGTGTCATGTGTTCGGCGCGCAGTTGCATGGTCGGGCCGAATTGACGGATCAACAGCTCGCGGCAGTCTCTTGGGTAAAGCCTGCGTCCGCTGCAGGGGTCGAGCAAATGATCGGCGCCCGGCACGCGCAGCAGAAAGTGGCCAGGAAAGTTCACGCCCTCCAGCGCAATCTCCAGCCGCCGTGCTATCTCCAGCGCGATCAGTGCCAGCCCCAATGGCTGGCCACGACGCTGCTGCACGACCTTGTGCAGCAGCGCCGAGTCGGGTTTGGGCGGGTTCCAGTCATCTTGCTGAAAACCCAGCGCATTGAGTTGTCGTAAAAGCGGTTGCGCGAGTTCGGGGGCTGGCAGGACCGGCAGCGCAGCGTCGATTTGGCGCTGTAGCTGGTCCATGTCGCTGATCACAGCATGCCGGGCAAAGTGTGCGTCATGCTCGCTCGACACCCATAGCGCAGCTTCAAACACCGAGGGCGGTGTCTGTTGCAGGCAGGCCAGGCAATGCTGACGTGGAGTCATCGACCACTCCGTGCGGCTGAAAATCCAGTAGGAAGACTCTTTTTAGCCCCACGCGGGAATTTCGTCCAGCGCCACTTGTTTCTACTTGTTCAGGGCTTTTATCAAGTCGGGCGTCACATAGTGCGGGCCGTCGAACAGGTACAGTGGATAACCATCGAAAGCCGCTATTTGCGGTTTCAGTTCGGCAGCCGTCGCCGGTCGGAAACCGCCACCCACTTGCGGGCGGAACGCTTCGACGATGATTCTGACGCGGTTTTTGCCCAGCCGTTTACTTAACGCGTCTGCGTAGGTTCGGGCAACCGGAGCGGTGCGCGCATAGACACCCACACCGTCCTGAAAGAACACGCCTATATCGTCCGGCAGCCAGGTTTTCAGCCAGTCCGCAGTGGCGGCGGGGCCGATGTTGGCACCATCGTAGACGCTGATCCACAACGGCCTGGGCAGCTTCGCCAGCAGCGCGGGTAATTCCTTGGCGCGACTCCAGCTGGGGTCGACCTCGGCCGGGAAATACCAGCCGGTGACATTGAGCGGCGTTTTTACTTTGGCCAGTTGTGCCGAAAGCACCGCCAACTGTTCGATATTGTCCCTTGAGCGGTTTTCGCTGAAGTATCCGGCCAGCCCGAGAATCACCTCCTGCGCCCAAGGTTCCTTGCCGATCCGCGCCCAGTCCGGCAGCACCGGCACGTTGGTCATCTGGGTGCCTGGTATGAACGACTGCTCATCGACCGCCGTCCATTGCACGAGCAATTGTCGTGCGCCGAGTTTGTCCCAGTTGCCGCTTATCCCCACCGTTGCGTTATCCGGTTGCCAGACGATGCCGACAATTCCCGGCCCACTTGGCTGTATCAGTTGATACAGCTCGCTGGAGGCGAGGGTCAGCGCACCTACCAGGGCGGCTGCCAGCGAGGTCTTGATCAATGCTGTCTGTCGTAGCAGTGCGGCCAAAGCCTTCAAACATTACTCCCTGATGGATGACTCGCGATTGTCACCACGAGAATGTCATGCGTGCGAACACGCCTTCTGCGCGGTCGTCGCCAAAGACTTTCTCGCGGTACTGCACCGAGAAGTCGACATACGACTGTGGCGCCTTGTACGTGTCCTCGCGAAACCAGTAGCGCACGCCAGTGCCGACACCCAGCCCGCCAGCGTTGCCGGATGAAGTACTGCTGCGGCCACTGCTGTCGACTTCGCTGCGCATCTTCGAATCGTAGTCCACTGCGGCGACCACGTGTGGAAACACCACCAGCCTGGGGCTGATGCTGTCCAGACGAAAGCTGCGTCCGACCTGCCATTCACTGTTGAAATAGTTGCGTTTGTCCTGCAAATAACGGCCGCCCTCGGCATACAGCTGCGAGGTCCACCAGCTGGGCACGTCGACGCGCAAATCAGTACCTATGCTGGAACCATAGCCCAGACGTACCAGCCAGTCGCCGTCGGCGTTGGAGTTGCCCAAGGGAAAGGTACGCTCAAAGGCACCGATGACGTTGACTGAGCTGAACGGCTTGACCCTGATCCCCAGCGCTCCCTGCAATGCATCCGCACCGGTGTCGGAGTCGCCGTTCTTGCTCCACAACGTGTCGGTCACGCGCCCGTAAAGCTCGACGAAGCGCGCATTGCGGTAGCCCAGTGGTCGCCAGAACACTTCGGTGCTGTTCTGCACACTGTCAGTGTTGCTGCTCGGTGCGCCGTTCAGGCCGCTGCTGGTGCTGGCACCGCGGTACGTCGTGGTGTTGGTCAAACCCCATTCACGGGACAGATCGGAAACGGCGCGCCGGGTGTCGAACACCTGTTGCGCGGGCATCTGCAAATCACCGGCCTGCTGATAGTCGAGCACGCGTTTGAAGTAGGCGATGGCCTGCACGTCGTCCGGTGTACGCATGGCGCTGTAGGCCGCGTCCTGGACTTCACGCGGCTTGAGCCCGGAGCTGCGGTCGACCCGTTTGAACTCGTTCAGCGCGCCACGATCGTTGCCCGCCTGGCTGAGGAAGTAGGCAATCTGCACTTCATCGCCGGGTTGCAGTTCGCCCGCATCGCGAGCTTTCTGCAGACGTTGCAGCGCCTCACCCGGCTGGCCCATCGCTGCGTACAAGGAAGCTTGCTCGCGCAGTGGCAGATTACCCACGGCGAGTGCCTGAGCGAAGTCCTGACGCGCACCGTCCTGATCGCCCAGGCGTTGACGCATTTGTCCGCGCTGGACGAGCAGGGTGGCGTCGTTGCCATTCAGCGCCAGCGCTTCGGTAGCCGCAGAGCGCGCTTCGGCATATTGCCCTTGGGCAATCAGGGCGCTGACCAGCAGCTTTCGGTAAGCCATTTGTTTCGGAAAACTGCGAACAGCCTCCCGCGCCTCGCTGACTGCGGTGTCGTTATCTCCGCGTGCCAGTGCCTTATAACCGGTGGCCGCCTTGTCGACCGCTGCCTGTTCCTGAATCGCTTGCCGACGGCGAGTCAAAACCGGCTGTGGACCGACTGCCTGCTCTGCATCGTTGATTGCCAGCTGTGCTTCGTCCAGACGCTGCTGACGTTGCAGCGCCTCGATCAGCATCATGCGGTAATCGAGATTTTTTGGTGCCTGTGCAATGGCCTTGCGCGCATGGTTTGCCGAGCCGTCATAGTCGCGCTTGGCGTACGCGCGCAGCGCCTGGTTGCCCTCCAGGTACCCCGGTTTTGGGCGAGCCTTGGGGAAGCGCTGCGGGTGATCGCGTCGGTATTTATCGCGCTCGGCCAAGGCAATCAGATCGCGCAACTGGTCGGCATCCGCACGCTGGCGCAATGCCTCTCGCGCTTTGGCAATAGCGAGGTCGTAGTCTTTGCGGTTGTAGGCCATGTAGGCTTCGTTGGCGATGGCATAGGCAGGACCGGTCAACGGCAAAGGCAGTGTTTCTGCCTGGCTGAGTGGTGCAACAAGACTCAGGCCGCTCACCAGCAGCGACAGGATGAAGGGGCGCTTCATAGTGGCTGCTCCGTATGATCGTCAGATCGGTAATGGTTGTGTTGACGCGCCACTGCCTGCTCGATGGTTTCTCGGGGCAGCACGCCGATGTCGACCAGGTAATCGCCGATCCGGCCATGCACATGCGGGCGGTAGCTGAGCATGGCTTTCTGGAATACTTCGCGGTCCAACAGGCCTTGCTCGATCAGCAGGTCGCCCAGCAGCGGGGCAGTGGCTGGCAATGGTTGGCCCTCGACTACCTGAAGCTGACGCAACTGCGCGACGATGTCGCTTTCACGCGCAATCAACTGCACCGGCTCGGCACCCAGTTGCCCGGTAATCTGTTGCAGACCTTCATCCGTCAGCGGGCTGGCCACGGCAATTTCCTGACGGCCCAGCGCATTCATTTGCAACGGCACAACGCGCCAGCGCAGGCAGAACTCATCGGCCAGGACGCTGGTTGCCGAACGTTTGCCAGCGATGTCGAAGACCCGCGGCAGGTCGTTCTGAAAGGCGATGGCCTCAGCCAGGGTCTCGTCATCGAGCCAGCCATGACTCAACAGAATCCGGCCCAGTGGCACCTGGCGAGTCTGTTGCTCAGTCAGTGCGGTCTGCAGTTTTTCGTCGTTGATGGCCTGCCATGAAAGCAGCACGCTACCCAGACGACGTGGCGCGACGGCCACCAGATCGGTAGACGGAAAGTCATGCATGGTCTTGTCCCAGACCAGCTTGCGGTTGAGCACTTTGCCCACCAGAAACATGCGCCAGGCGCGTGCCGCAGCCATGAAGTTGACGAAGTTGCCCACCACCATGCGCGGTATGGACAGCAAGCCGTGCTGCCAGCCGTACAGAACGGTGGTGAAGTAGCAGCGGTGCAGAATTCGCCACAGCAATGCGATGCCGTTGGCCACCAGCAGGTACTGAATGAGGCCGCTGGTTTCAAACGGTGTCGGAAAACTGGTGTTCCACAGGCCGCTTGAACGCAGAACTATCAACGCCAGCAACTGAATCAGAATCGCATAAGCCAGGATGCTGACGAACGAAGTCACTACGCCCTTGCGGTCCCGAAACAGCAGGTAACGGTTGGCCAGCGACCCGGTCCAGCCCATTTGCTCCCAGCCCTGTAAGCCGATGCCCAGGGTCCAGCGTGCTTTCTGGCGAAAGGCGGTACGGAAGGTGTCCGGGAAAAACTCACGCACACACAGCGGCATTTCCAGCGTCGACTCATACGGCTTGCGAAACCACGATTTGCGCAACACCCGAAATTGCACCGGGAAGCGCACAAAGATCGCCTGCATGCCGTATTTCGCCAGCCGCGCGCCTACATCGTAGTCTTCCGTCAGGCTTTCGGTATTGAAGGGCTGGTTCTGGTTTTCACCGGCCAGCACCATCAGTGCACGTCGCGAGAAGCAGGTGCCGACGCCCGCCGAAGGCACGGTATCTGTCATGCTTTCGCGCACCACCAGATCCTTGCCGTGCCATTCGGCAAACTCGTCCATGTAGGTGCCGGCAACCCATTCGTACCAGTTACGCTCCAGCGACACGACCGGTAACTGGATCATGTCCTTGCGTGGCAGCAGGTAATTGAACAGGCGCAGTTCAAGCGGGTGCAGCACATCTTCGCTGTCGTGCAGGATCGTCCCGGCAAACTGTACGGCGTGGGTTTTCTCGTACAGAAAAATCGCCTGGATGACCCAGTTCAGGCAGTCGGCCTTGCAGGTCGGGCCGGCGTGCGGCACCTCCACGCGGTGCAACTGCTTGTAACGACGACGCATGCGCTCCACTTCATCGATGGTGCGCTGGTCGTTGATGTAGGTGCCGACGAACACCACGTAGTTCTGGTAATCGAGCGTCGACACCATGTTTTCGATCATCGGCGCGATGACGTCGTATTCCAGCCAGGCCGGAACCATGATTGCCAGCGGCTGCTCGTCGCGGGCAATTAACTGCTCGGCGGTCAGTGGCCGATAGCGGCGTTCGGCGGTGAACTTGCGGTACAGCCGCCTGGCCCAGTACCAGATATCGATGAACAGGTCATCGATACTCGATACCAGGATAATCAGCCCGACAACGATCGTCGCGACTTCCAGCACGCTGTAGTAATGGGCCAGCCAGTAAGGCCAATAGAGCGACGTCATTGCGGCGGCCCGTTACGAGCGATTGCGACGGGCGCTACGGCCAGCCAGCAACAGGATGAGAAAGAGTACGATGCCAGCCGGAATCAGCCACAGCAGCGACGGTTTGCGCCAGGCGTCGAGGCCAGTGCTTTGCTCGTCTTCGATCATCTGGCTGCCGGTCGGATCCTTGGCGTCGAAGGTGGCGATCGGGCCGTTGTCAGCAAGCAGCGTGGCGTTGCCGCGCTCCAGCAGTAGCGGGCGCTCGAAAACCGGGGCCTGACCGCCAAGCGTGCGATAGATCATGCCGTGCTGGCCGCCCGCGTCGATCACTTGCAACGAGGCCAGGTGGTTGAGGGATTTGAGGTCGAGCAGCGTCTGCTCTTTGTGATTGATCAACAGATGCCCGTCGTTGCTGGCCTTGACCGACTCGGTGCCATCCTTGACTGGCAGTTCGAACGCCAGAAATGCTTTGGCGGGTGTCACGGCTACGCTGGCGTCATCGCTGACGCTGAGTTGCGCACGCAGCGGCGAGACGCCGGACGCGCTGGCGACGCGGATCACTTGCGGCAGGCTGCTGGCCGGGCGCTCAAGATAGGCCTTGGGCACCATTATCTGAGTGTCCGTAGCGAAGCGTGCTGCCATGCCCGAGAAGTTTTCGTCGGGAGTTATCTTGTCCAGTACCACATGGCTGGTCGGCAATACCGAGATCGGGAACGCCTGCGGCGTCTCCAGGCACTGGTTGCTGACCGGCTGACGCTGGAACGAGACGCGCAAGGTGTTCTGCGCTGCCAGTGCATATTGCGGAATTCTTGCTTCGATGCGCTCTTTCTTGCCATCGGCAGTCAGTTGCATCGCACCGATCAGGTAGTCGTTGAGAAACAGCGTCGCAACCGGTGGCGTTCCGGATGCGCCGGGGGCCGCAGCAACATCAATCATCGCGGTTACCGGTACGCGCCCGTTATAGGCCACGCTGCCCAGCGGGAACGAGGCGCTCCAGTCGGTTTTAGCCAGCACATCCACCGTGCCGGGCTTGCCGCCCAGGCGCGTCAGCGCTACGCGACCGTCTTCGCTGAGTGGCATCGCGGTTTCTTCACCGATGGTCAACTGGCGATTGCGCGCCAGTTTGTTCCACGCTGAACTGAACAGGCCGATGGCCTTGTTCGCCGACTCCGGCTTGATCATCAGCAGCGCGCGATTGCCCAGCAGGGCCAGACTCACGTCTTCGCTGCTGTTGGCGAGCGGTTGCTTGATATGACGTTCGCGCCACTGGCCCAGTGCGGCGGCGGCGGTTGCGTCAAGTCCTTGTACCTGTGCCTGAAGGGCGTTCAGAGCGTCGTCGATTGCCTTGAGCAGTTGCGGATCACTGATCGCAAGATCGCCCTGCAATGCCGGGGTCTGGCCAAGCATCAGCAATGCGCCGATCTGCGCCGGGTCGAGCAAGGTGTATTGGCCTTTGCCGTCAAGGCTGGCGAATGCCGGAATCTGCTTGAGTTCTGCCGGTATATTCAGGCCGCTCAAGTCCACACTGTCCTGCACGGCAGGAAACGGCAGGATACGCGCTTGTTTACCGATGCGTTCCAGCGCTACGCCCAGACGCCAGGCGGCATCGTAGCTGGCGCTCGACAAGGTGCCGGGGGCGACCAACAGGCCAGGTTTGCCGGGCAGTGCATTCCACGCCGCACCTACATCCTGCAACTGGCTGGCATCATAGCCGTAAGTCAGGCGCGTGTGCGGGTCGATGCGCAGCACATTGCCGATGGCGCGTTCGTCTTCGCAGAGCACTTTCGAGATCACAGAGGACCAGGCAATGCCCAGGCGCACCGAGCCGCTTTCCCGGGCTGCCTTGTCGACGCCCAGTACGGCACTGGCATTACCCTGTTCTTCGTTGAGGCCCAGCGCACGCACCGGATAACCGTCCAGCGACAGTAGCAGCGTGTTGCGGCCTGCTTCGCCATTCAGATAGCTGGCGTCAAAATTCAGCGTCGCATCCGTCAGCGGCACATTGGCGGGCACCGGCAGGTAAAGCTCACGGCGCGCATCAGTGGCACTGAGAATGATCGGGCGATCAATGCCCAGTTCCCGCAGCTCGATCACTCGCTCCTGACGACTGTCGGCAGTGATTCGGTTGATCGCCTGGGTCAACGGGCTTTCGGCAGCCAGGGCAAATGCAGGCATCAGAGCCAGCAGGCTCATCCCGCAGGCAAGGACGTTCAACGCGCCCATGTTTACGGCAACGGAAGATTTCATCGTGCAGATCTCGGTAAAGGCTCAAGGCCATTGGGTCTTGATACAGGCTGCCGGTCTGCTACAACGTTTTTCGGGCACTCGGTGCGAACCGGGTGCCCGTATCGTCTGCGGACTGCTTCCTGCGGATATGTTTGGGGTTCTTTTGCGCTACCTGCGCGTGTTTTCGCTAACCTGCCATCGAGCGCATCTGGTTATGCTGGTGCTGAGGCTGAGGCTGGATCAGCGTGTCGAGCTGCACATCTACCGGGTCGGAGCGGTAACGCGGCAGCTCGGCGACAAACTCATCCACCGGACGACCCATCAGGGCATCGACAATGCGCGCACTGGCCTTGCCGTCACCGTAAGGGTTGGCGGCATGGGAGGCTCTCTGCCACAGGGCGTCGTCATCAAACAGGGCATTCACGCCGCGAATGATCGCGTCGGTCTCGGTGCCTACCAACCGTACAGTACCCGCTGCGACTGCCTCGGGACGCTCGGTGACATCACGCATGACCAGCACCGGTTTGCCCAGCGACGGCGCTTCTTCCTGCACGCCGCCGGAGTCGGTAAGGATGACGTGGGCGCGTTGCATCAGGCGCACGAACGACAGGTAATCCAGAGGCTTGATCAGATGCACGTTAGGCAAGTCGCCCAGGTGCTCGGTGACCGGCCCCAGTACGTTGGGGTTCAGATGCACCGGGTAGACGATTTGTATGTCGTCGCGTCGGGCCAGTTCGCCCAGCGCCTTGCAGATATTCAGGAAGCCGTCGCCAAAATTCTCGCGCCGATGCCCGGTCACCACCAACACCCTGCGTTCAGGTACCAGAAATGAAAACTGGCGATCCAGTGCGTGGCGCAGTTGGCGGTTGCTGTCGATCCGCTGAGCCGTCAGGTGCAGGGCGTCGATCACGGTATTACCGGTCACGAACGAGATACCTTGCAGGCGCTCGCCCAGCACGTTGCGGCGCGACTCGGCCGTCGGTGCAAACAGATGATCGGAAATCAGATCGATGCAACGACGGTTCATCTCTTCAGGCCACGGCTGACGGATGTCGCCAGTGCGCAGGCCCGCTTCGACGTGGCCGATGGGGATGCGGCGATGAAAGGCCGACATGGCCGCCACCATTGCTGATGTGGTGTCGCCATGAACCAGCACCTTGTCCGGTTTCATCTCGTCCAGAATTGGATCGATAGCTGCGTAAAGCGCCGCAGTCAGGGAGTTCAGCGTCTGATCGGGGCGCATCACATCAAGGCTGTAATCGGCCTTGAGCTCGAACATGTCCAGCACCTGTTGCAGCATGCTCTGATGCTGTCCGGTGATGCAGATTCTCGAATCGATACCCGGCTCTGCGGCCAGTGCTCTGACCAACGGAGCCATCTTGATGGCCTCTGGACGAGTGCCGAATATAGAAAGGACCTTCATCCTCGGTTGCTGACCAGCCATTATTTCCTCCCGCGCTCTGAGCGCGCCGCGCAATAGCAAAGCCAGGCTGAGAGCAGCGTGACCAGCTGGCGAGTTAATGAATTTCTCGGGCGGGGAAGATCGGAGTGCGTAGCTCGATATTCACTTCAATGTGATGTAGCAATGTGCCTTGTTACCCGGAATTGTCGGGATTATTAGCAGAACAAAATAATAAAGCAAAACGTTTTATTAAGTATTTTTCAAAGTAATAGTTTTCAGGAACTTTGGTTTTTCGGGGTGGTCAGTTCAAGGTTAAAACTTTTGAAAAAACCGTTTCGGCCAATGGATGCGGGGGTTTTGTGGGTGAATGATAGCGTCGATCAGACTGTTTTCAAAGGTCGCTAATGTGCTGAAAGTCGCCATGATGGCAAAAAGTTCCAACAAAAATAGCCGTGCTGTGGCGTGCATCACTACAGCAGAATACTGACGCCTGATTAATGACAGGAAGAGTGAAGGTGTTCACAAAATTGGCGCTGATATAATGACAGTGTGGAACTTTGCTTTTGTATCGAGTTTGAGGTTCTGGCAGGTAGACGGGATGTTAAGGAATAGCTTACATACCGCTGAAGTTAGGTGGCCAGCACTATTGAGTTGTAGCAGCAATGCAGGAAATTGCCCAGTTATTAAATGAGAATGATTAGCGAACCCCTCCAAATGAGGGGTCGCGGTGCAGAACGCAATCAGCCTTCTGACCCGGCAGGCTCCGACAGCTCGCTGAGCGCAGTCGCGTTGTTTTTGAAGGCGGCGGCAAAGACGGCGCGATTTTTCGCCATGTAGATACTCGCATCCTCTGCATGCTTTTCCGAGATCCCCGGCACGTTCTTGATCAGGACGTCGGTGAGAAGCTCGGCCAGCTCGAGCATTTGATCGTGCGCATCGGCGAGTTTACGGTCCACGAAAGTAGTCTCCAGATCGCGGGTACTGCGGTAAAGGGTTTCAACAGCCATTTTGGCCTCGTCGTGTTATCCAGTGTTGAAAGGGCTAGACCCGGACGTTCAGCGCTTCACGCTCTGACCAGCGGGTATGCAAAAGCATTGATCCTGCAAGACCAGCATGCCGGTCAGGTGTAGCGGGGCGCTGCATGCATATGCATATGAGGGTCTGCATGAAGGCCGCTCTCCGACGCATCGGCGTTGAAGGTGATTTCTTGATTACTGTGTTTTTATACAGTAAAAAGCCTGCGCCAATCAACCCCTCCTTGAATAGTGGCGTTTAAGCATCTTTTTTGCGCTGCAAATGTGCCTTGCGACAACCCGTCGCGCTCTCAACCATAGCCTATGGCCCTGTTCCTGCTTTAAAAAGCAGGTCACAAAGGTGTTACCAGTACCCGGCATCATCCGGTCGGCATAAACGAAGGTTCAGAGGTAGAGCGTCATGGGAAACAAATGGGCAGTAAAGATAAGACACCGCGTGCATGGCCAGGCCGAGTCACTGGGTAATCTCTGCGTCGAGAGCTTTCACTTTCTGGCGCTGTTCGCGATTGGCGCGATCACTGCCTGGGCGTCAGTGGTTGCGTTCCTGGGCATGGTCGAGAAAGGCAACGTCACGGTCGATGACATCCTGCTGCTGTTCATCTACCTGGAACTGGGGGCGATGACCGGGATTTATTTCAAGACCAACCACATGCCCGTTCGATTCCTGATCTACGTTGCGATCACTGCACTGACCCGCCTGCTGATTTCCGACGTGTCCCACCACAACCCGCCGGACATTGGCATCATCTACCTGTGTGGCGGCATTCTGTTGCTGGCGTTTGCAATTCTGGTGGTGCGCTACGCGTCGTACAAATACCCGTCGGCGAAGATTCCCGACTCGTCCAGTTCGGTCAAAGGCGCTGTGACCGAAGAGAAAGGCGAGGTCTGATCGAGACACTGGCGGCATCGGTGATCGATGCCGCCAGTACGTTGCTATTGAAGTCGCCTGTCAGTTAAGCCACACACCGGCACGCCAGTGCCAGCCGTCTCCGGCGCTTTCCCAGTGCGGATGCACATAGTGGTAGCCGGGCCGTTCGGCCTCCCAGTGACCATGAACCGGCACGAATCGCTGCCCGTTCCAGTGCCAGTAACCGCGTGCCCAGATGTAGCCGGGACGAGGTGCCGGTTCCACTTCTATTACCCGCTCAGGGGGTGGTTGCGGCGCGATGACTTCTTCGACGTATTCATGATGTACGTGTGGTCGCTCATGGACTACCCGCTCTTCGACACAGCCTGACGCTATCGCAAGTGATGCGATCAATACCCCATACCTCAAGAACATGTTGCCTCCTCGGAATCATCCGCAGGTGCAGTGGCGCTGAACGCAATGCCCAGTCGCTCGAATGTTTCTGCGCAAGGATGGTTGTAGCAGGATGTATCTGTACTTTTGCTGAAGAGGTGGGAGAGCGGATGGTGGCGTATGGCCGTGATGTTTGGCGTGTTCTAGACCGTGCAGGTGTCAGGGCATAGGACCTTTCTGACAGTCACAGCCCTACCCCTTGTATGACGTTGCTGAAGATGGCAGTCGTGCCCCTATGCTTGGGTATTCACTGCCAATGTCCTTCCCTTACGCTTTGAATCCTCAACTCTCTGAGGGCAGGAAGCCAGGACTCAGTCGCACGTAAGGGACAACCTGTGATCACCCATAACATCACCGTACCGGTCGCTACCAGCCAGCGGCTTGCAGTCAATCTGACGCTGCCATGGTTCATTCAGAAAACCGAGTTCACGCCAGTATCAGCCGTCTACGAACCTTTGATAAACGGTGAAGATACCTTTCGCGCTGTGCATCAGGCGATTGATAGCGCCAAGGCGTCCATCGACATCGTCTGTTGGGGCTTTCAGCCCTCAATGTATTTCATCCGCGACGGGTGCCATCCCTGCATCGGTGAACTGCTCATGCTCAAAGCGGCGCAGGGCGTAAAGGTCCGCGTGCTTGCATGGGAAATGCCGTTCAACAGCGCGGGGGTGGCCTGGTGAAGCCAATTTGCCGGGCAAGGGGCCAATACGCATCAAGGACCGGGTCTTGCAAAACTCGACTCGGGCTCAGTACGACTATGACCGTGACTGGTTCAACCATTACGCCGTGGCAGACGAGCAGGCCGCTCGACGTGTCGCAGACAATGTGCCGGTGCTGGTGAGCCGGGGTTTCAGTGTGCTGGAAAGAGCCGAAATCGACCATTGGGTGCAGTATCGAAGCATGGACCCGAACGTCAGTTGGCGTGCGCGTAAAGCCATGAGTGCAAGCGCGACACATCACCAGAAAAGCGTACTGGTCGACTACGAACTACCGGACGCCGTCGGTTTTGTCATGGGCCACAACATGCTGGACGAGTACTGGGACACCAACAGTCACTCGGCACTGAACCGCACTGAACCGCACCGAAGCGACCGCGCTCAATCCTGATCGCGGACCACGGGGTGCCCTGCCGCGCCAGGACATCTCCTGCAAGATATCCGGCCCTGTTCTTGAACACCTGCACTGCAACTTCGCCTGGGCATTGCGCAGGGAGACCGGTGAAGACCTGTTTCAGTCACGTCAGTCCATCGAAGCCGCATCCCGACTCACGTGTGACAGCGGCAGCCGGATAATGACTCAACTGCTGCGTACTCAGGCCCAGGAGCATGTGTACGACATCGAAAAGCTTTATCTGAATGCGGCCAACAATGTTTGCCAGTTTATCTACATCGAAAACCAGTATTTTCGCTGGGGACCGCTGGCCGAGAAAATCAAACAGATTGCAGAGCGACAAACCAGATGGGGGCGTGATCCGGCGCAGCACAACGCCATCCATTTATTCGTGATCACCAATGACACCAATGACGCGATCGGCATGGGCACGCTCAATACCCAGGAAATGCTCGCCCAATTGGGCCGCGCCGACGTCATCCCGGGCGTCACCCGACTGCTGCGCGTCAAACAGATCAAGGCAGACGCCCCACCGAAGCCTCAACCCGAAACCGCAAATGATCATGCAGGCCAGAGAAAGCTGGATGAGTGGCAGGCCGAGCAGGGCAGGAAAACCAGAGAGGCCGAAAACAGCACGGTGCAGGCGCGAGAAGTGCCCGGCCTGAAAGTCCATGTCTGCTCACTCGTTGCTCCCGACTCGCCCGAAGGTCAGCCATGGATGCCGGTGTACATCCATTCCAAACTGATGATCGTCGATGATGTATTCACCACACATGGGTCGGCCAACCTTAATACCCGAAGCATGATGGTTGGTAGCGAACTGAACATATGTCATGAGCATCCGGCGTTTAGCCGGCCGTTAAAGCAGCGGTTGTGGGATATGCATACGAATAGGACGGGGGCGCAGGATGAGCCATGACCTTGCCCCTGAAAAACGTATCCCTTGCCAGGTGCCTCAATAGCCGCAAGGATACGACATGACTAAGCTCAAGACAGACCGCGTTAAATACACCCTCGAGTTCAAGCTTGAGGCCGTGCGACTG
>NZ_JALHBH010000111.1:0-173245 GCF_022836805.1 Pseudomonas sp. RGM 3321 | reverse complement strand
CAACCTGGTCTACGACCGATAATTTAAAGGCTAGCGTGTAATCGCGTTGGCTGCGCCTTTTACCCGAATCCATTAAGTCCTCCTGAGGAAAGGTCAGAAGGTGTAAACCTTATTCAGGACGGGACACAACCAACAAAAAGGCCCCGCGAGCGTCAGCTCACGGGGCCTTTGGGTGTTACGCCTGAATCAATGCCGCTTGCGGTTGGTGATCTGGGTGCCGACACCGCTGTCGGTGAAGATTTCCAGCAAGACCGCATTAGGCACTCGTCCATCGATGATGTGCGAGCTATTGACCCCGCCCTGAACCGCTTCCAGCGCGCAACGGATCTTCGGCAGCATGCCGCCGTAGATCGTGCCGTCGGCGATCAGGCCGTCGACCTGTTCGGTGGTTAGTCCAGTCAGGACTTCGCCCTGCTTGTTCATCAGGCCGGCGATGTTGGTCAGCAGGATCAGCTTCTCGGCCTTGAGGGCTTCGGCAACCTTGCCTGCTACCAGATCAGCATTGATGTTGTAGGACTCGCCATCAGGACCCACACCGATAGGTGCGATAACCGGAATGAAATCCCCTTTGACCAGCATGTTCAGCAAGCCGGTATTGACCCCGACCACTTCACCGACCTGACCGATGTCGATGATTTCGGGCTTGGTCATTTCCGGCGTCTGGCGCGTGACGGTGAGCTTCTTCGCACGAATCAGCTCAGCGTCCTTGCCGGTCAGACCGATCGCGCTGCCGCCATGACGGTTGATCAGGTTGACGATGTCCTTGTTGACCTGGCCGCCCAGTACCATCTCCACGACATCCATGGTTTGCGCATCGGTCACCCGCATGCCGTCGATGAAGTGGCTCTCGATGGACAGGCGCTTGAGCAGATCACCGATCTGCGGCCCGCCGCCGTGAACCACTACCGGATTGATGCCCACCGCTTTCATCAACACGATGTCGCGCGCAAAGCCGGTTTTCAGCTCTTCGCTCTCCATGGCGTTGCCGCCGTACTTGATAACCAGCGTCTTGCCGACAAAGCGGCGAATGTAAGGCAGCGCTTCGGAAAGGACCTTGGCTACATTAGAGGCGGCATCGCGTTCGAGGGTCATTCAGGGCTCCAGTCAAAAGGAAAAACAATCAAAATGGCAGGTCGAGATCCGGCGCAACTTTTTTCAGCTCAGCATGGAACACGTCCTTGATGCGCTGCAACTCAGCCTCGGTTTCGGCCTCGAAGCGTAGCACCAGTACCGGCGTGGTATTGGACGCACGGACCAGGCCCCAACCCTTCGGATAGTCCACACGGACACCGTCGATGGTGGTCAGTTTGGCGTCGCCCCACTGCGCATCGGTTTCAAGGGCCTTGATGATGCTGAACTTGGTGACATCCGTCACCTTGATGTTGATTTCAGGCGTCGAAATATCGTTCGGGAAGGTTTCGAACAGGTCTTCGGCATTGGCCGACTCCTGGCTGAGGATCTCCAGCAGGCGTGCTGCGCTGTAGATACCGTCGTCGAAACCGAACCAGCGTTCCTTGAAGAAAATGTGGCCGCTCATTTCGCCTGCCAGCAGCGCACCGCTTTTCTTCATTTCTTTCTTGATCAGCGAGTGACCGGTTTTCCACATCACCGGACGACCGCCATGCTCGCGAATCAGCGGAGTCAGGCGACGTGTGCATTTGACGTCGAAAATGATGTCGGCACCCGGGTTGCGTTTGAGCACGTCCAGCGCGAACAGCATCAACAGGCGATCCGGGTAAACCACATTACCCTCGTTGGTCACGACACCAACACGGTCGCCGTCACCGTCGAACGCCAGACCCAGATCGGCACCGGTTTCCTTGACCTTGGCGATCAGGTCCTGCAGGTTTTCCAGCTTGCCCGGATCCGGGTGGTGGTTGGGGAAGTTGCCGTCCACTTCCGCGAACAAGGAGATCACTTCACAGCCCAGTGCTTCGATCAGTTGTGGGGCGATAACGCCTGCCGCGCCGTTGCCGCAGTCGACCACGACCTTCAGCTTGCGGGCCATGACGATGTCATCCTTGATCTGCTTGAAGTAGCGATCGAGGATGTCGACTTTGGTAATGCTGCCTTTCTGCGAAGTCAGGTTGTTGGTCTTGATACGCTCATGCAGCGCCTGGATCTGCTCGTTGGCCAGGGTATCGCCCGCGATGACGATCTTGAAACCGTTGTAGTCCTTGGGGTTGTGGCTGCCGGTCAGCATCACACCGGTCTTGCCTGCCAGCACGTTGGCGGCGTAATACAGCGCAGGCGTTGGCACCAGGCCCACATCGCTCACATGGCAGCCGCTGTCGTGCAGGCCTTGAATCAGTTGCTGCACCAGTTCCGGGCCGGAAAGGCGACCATCGCGACCGACGCTGACGTTGGGTTCGTTCTGCGCCAGGCTTTCGGAGCCGATGGCGCGGCCGATCCAGTAAGCCGTTTCAGCGTTGAGGGTGTCCCCTACCACGCCACGGATGTCGTAGGCGCGGAAAATAGTCTCGGGAAGGTTGGGTGCCACGGATGCTGGGCTGTTCATAGCGAGGGAATGCTCCGATCTCAGGAAGTCCTGGTTTTCGTCGAGAAGGTCGATATCAAGGATATCGGTATCTTGAAACAGTGGATCGGTCCAGTCGGTGCGTGATGCAGCCACTGTGGACGAAGCACTGCCTTTGACAATATCTGCATCGCGCTGCTCACCGGCAACCAGCACAGGCACTGCCTGGGGTTGACTGCGAAGCGAGACACGAGCAAGGGCCTGGGCCAGACCACTCAGGGCCGGGAGGCTCAAACCGAAGGGTTTGACGGCTTTTCCGCGTGAGAGTTCTTGGAGCAGCTGATCCAGTTGTCGTGCGTCGGCGCAAATACGCCGTTGCAGCGCTCTCTCGCTGCGATGCAAGCCAAGCAGCACGCCTGCTGCAGCAATAACCAGCGCCAGCAGCAAAAGCACGACGGAAGGTGAATTTTTCAGGCCGGGGCCGGGCGTGAATTCGAGTTTCCAGCCGGAATAGCCGGTATCGAACACCTGCGGTTTGCCGCCGTCTGCCTGACCGCGCTGCAGGAAAACCTGTGCAGGCCCGCTACCGAACTGCTGGCTGAGCACCACTTGTCCGGCCTCGGCAGGCAGTGCGGGCAAGGCATTGAGCAAGCGCTGCAGGTCAAAGGCCAGCAGCAATGTGCCCACCACCGGCTGAGTTGCCTCGGCACGTACCGGCGCAGCACTGTAGATCAACCAGCGCTCGCCCACCTTGCGAGCCTCCGGGGCAACGACTTCGCCTTGTGCAGCCTTGTTGAGCATATCCAGCGTGGCAAAGCTTACCGGCAACGCACCCTGCGTATCGACGTCAGCCAGGCCTTTGGGGTAAAGCCGCGCGCCTGCCAGGCCGTCCCAGCGAGTGAAGCGATCCTGTGCTGCCAGCAACGCGGACGCATCATTGCTCTGAAGCGTCTGTGCAAGTGCTGCGCTGGTGGCAGCCGATTGAGTGTCGGCATTGATCTGGTGCAGCGCCAGACCAATGGCTGCCGCCTGACTGCCGCCCCATGCCTGAACAAGCTGATCCTGCTGCTGGGGGCCGGTTATCAACGTAACCCAGACCAGCGCCGCGGCGATTATCAGACCGATTGCCGCAGGCACAAGGCCTGGAGCAAGCCCTTTCAGGCTCGCAGCCGGAGGAGAGTTATCGGCCGCAATAGCGTGCTTTGAAGCGCTGTGCTGACTGCCTTTCACCGACCTCTCCCTGAGCCTTTTTCCAAACCCGGATTATTTGCCGAATGACGATTAATGGCTGCCGGAGTGGCCGAAGCCGCCTGCGCCACGCTGACTTTCGTCGAATGCTTCAACCAGCTCGAAGTGCGCCTGCACCACAGGCACCAACATCAGTTGCGCAATACGCTCGCCCACCGCGATGCTGAATGCAGTCTGGCCGCGGTTCCAGCACGATACCATCAGCTCGCCCTGATAATCGGAGTCGATCAGACCCACCAGGTTACCCAGCACGATGCCATGTTTGTGACCCAGGCCGGAGCGCGGCAGGATCAGCGCAGCAAGGCCCGGATCGCCGATGTAAATCGACAAGCCGGTAGGGATCAGCAGGGTATGGCCGGGCTCGAGGACGGTATCTTCCTTGAGCATGGCACGCAGGTCCAGGCCTGCCGAACCAACAGTGGCGTAGGCCGGGAGTGGAAATTCGTTGCCAATGCGAGGGTCGAGGATCTTGGCTTGTAGAGCGTGCATTCGTAGTTAAACCTGATTCATGCGGTCGGCGATAAAAGTGATCAGCTGGCGGGCAATCTTGGCCTTGCTGGTCTGGGCAAAAAGCGTTGCGTGCAACGCCCGGTCAATCACGCTGCAAGCGTTCTCTTCACTGTTGAAGCCGATGCTGGGGTTGGCGACATCGTTGGCGACAATCAGGTCCAGGTTCTTGTCCTTGAGCTTGCGGGCAGCATAGTCGAGCAGGTGTTCGGTCTCGGCAGCGAAGCCGACGCTGAAAGGTCGGTCCGGGCGGGTTGCGATGGTCGCCAGAATATCCGGATTGCGGACCATCTGCAGCAGCAAGCCGTCACCGTTTGAAGGATCTTTCTTTAATTTGTGCGGGGCGACAACTTCCGGACGGTAGTCAGCCACCGCTGCCGAGGCGATGAACAGGTCACAAGGGATGGCAGCCTCGCACGCCGCCAGCATGTCGCGGGCACTGACCACGTCGATGCGCGAGACGCGATCCGGCGTCGGCAGGTTGACTGGCCCGGTGATCAGCGTGACGCGCGCACCAGCTTCCACAGCCGCTTCGGCCAGGGCAAAACCCATTTTTCCGGAGCTATGGTTGGTGATGTAGCGCACCGGATCGATGTTTTCCTGGGTCGGGCCAGCGGTGATCAGCACATGCTTGCCGGTCAGGGTCAGGCGCTGGAAGCAGTCGGCCGCGCACTGGGCCAGATCGTCGGCCTCCAGCATGCGCCCGAAGCCGACATCGCCGCAGGCCTGACTGCCGGACGCTGGCCCGAACACACGAAAGTCACGCTCTTCAAGCAGCCGGGTATTGGCCTGCACTGAGGCGTCACGCCACATTGCCTGATTCATCGCCGGTGCAATGGCGACGGTGGCATCGGTTGCCAGCACGATGGTGGTCAGCAAGTCGTTGGCGATGCCTTGCGCCAGGCGCGCGATGAGGTCGGCGGTGGCCGGGGCGATCAGGATCAGGTCGGCCCATTTGGCCAGTTCGATATGGCCCATCGCGGCCTCGGCGGCCGGGTCGAGAAGATCCAGATGCACAGGGTGCCCGGACAGGGCCTGCATGGTCAGCGGCGTAATGAACTCTGCTCCGCCTTTGGTCATGACGACACGTACTTCAGCGCCCTGATCGCGCAGGCGGCGGACCAGCTCGGCGCTCTTGTAGGCCGCGATGCCGCCGCCGACGCCAAGAACGATGCGTTTTCGATACAGCCGCTGCATAGACCTGCCTTTTTGGTCGAGTGAATACGCGACGGCCATGACGCCTCCCCAGGCCAGGTCGTCGCGCAAAAAAGATGGGCTAAGATAGCACAGCGACTGCACCGCTACAGCGGTGCCCAACCACATGGAGGTGCTATGAGTATTCGCAGTTGGCCCGCGGCCGAACGCCCGCGGGAACGCTTGTTGGAGTTGGGGGCGGGGAGCCTTTCCGACGCAGAGTTGCTGGCTATTTTTTTACGCACCGGGGTGGCTGGAAAAAGCGCCGTAGACCTTGCCCGTCATCTTCTGAATCAATTCGACGGGCTCAGATCGTTACTGGATGCTGACCTGTCCACGTTTACCTCCCAGCTCGGGCTGGGGCCTGCCAAATTTGCTCAGTTGCAGGCAGTCATGGAGATGGCGCGCCGGCACATGGCCGAGTCCTTGCGCCGTGACTCAGCGCTGGAAAACCCCACTCAGGTGCGCAACTACCTGAAGGCTCAGCTCAGACATGAACAGCATGAAGTTTTCGCCTGCCTGTTTCTGGACAGCAAGCACCGGGTCATGACCTTCGAGATACTGTTTCGCGGGACGATCAACGCCTCCTACGTGCATCCGCGCCAGGTGGTGAAACGAGCGATGGCTCACAACGCTGCCAGCCTGATCCTCTGCCACAACCATCCTTCCGGTATCACAACCCCCAGCCGTTCCGACATCGACCTGACCAAGCGCCTCAAGGAGGCACTGATGCTGGTGGATGTTCATGTGCTGGACCACGTGATCGTGGGCGACGGTGAGCCACTGTCGATGGTGGAACGCGGGTTGATGTAGCGCTCACGCGGAGCAATAGGGCAGGCCTCGGCTTATCGTTCCAACGCTCTGCGTGGTAATGCCGTTCTGGACGCTCTGCGTCCGGTCTTGAGGTGGGCGTGCCAATGCAGGGCATTGGCACGCCAATTACGCAGAGATGCCCAGGTCATTCTGGCGACTTACTTGACCTGCACCTTTTAGAAATCCTGCCTGCCAAACGGGCTGACCTGATAGCCAGTGACGTCCTTGCGTACCAGGGCTGCAGCGGTCGGGTGAGCGAGGGGAATCCACAGCGCCTGCTGTTGAATCTGCTGCTGGGCCTGGTGATACAGTTTGCTGCGCTCGGCCTGATCACTGACTGATTTACCGTCTGCGATCAGCTTGTCCAGTGTCTTGTCGCAATAACGGGCGAAGTTGGTGCCCGACTGCACGGCAGCGCAGGAAAACTGCGGGGTCAGGAAGTTATCCGGGTCGCCATTGTCGCCCGCCCAGCCCATGAACAGCAGGTCATGCTCGCCAGCCTTGGCGCGCCGAATCAGTTCGCCCCATTCGATGATCTTGATCTCGGCATCGATACCGACCTGTTTCAAGTCAGACTGCAGCAGTTGAGCACCCAGACTTGGGTTGGGGTTCAGAAGGCTGCCGGAAGGCCGGGTCCAGATGGTGGTCTTGAAGCCGTTTCTCACACCGGCCTTGGCCAGCAAAGCCTTGGCCTTGGCGACATCGTGCTGATAGCCGGGCAGGTCTTTGGCGTAGCTCCAGGTGTTGGGCGGGTAAGGACCATCGGCCGCCTCGGCGGTGCCTTCAAACACGGCTTTCAGGTAATTGGCCTTGTCGAACGCCAGGTTGATGGCCTGGCGAACTTCCGGCTTGTCGAACGGCGGGTGCTGGCTGTTGATCGCGACAAACGCGGTCATGAATGCTTCAGTCTTCTCGACCTTGAGCGAGTCATCCTCGCTAGCCGCTTTAATGTCCAGAGGCTTGGGCGAAAGCGCTATCTGACACTCGTTCTGACGGACTTTCTGCAGGCGCACATTAGCGTCCGCTGTGATGGCATACACCAAGGTGTCGACATCAGACTTGCCGGCGAAGTAATCCTTGAACGCCTCATAACGCACCACGGCATCTTTCTGGAAGCGCTTGAACACGAACGGCCCAGTGCCGATCGGCTGGCTGTTGAGTTTTTCCGGTGTGCCGGCTTTCAGGAGTTGCGCGGTATATTCGGCCGAGTAGATCGACGCAAACCCCATGCTCAGCGTGGCCAAAAAGGTCGAGTCCGCATGGTTGAGCGTAAAGCGTACGGTGTGTGCATTGGGCGCTTCGATGCTCTTGATCAACGCGGGCAACTGCATGGATTGCGCATGCGGGAAACCGCTCTGGGCGATCTTATGCCACGGGTTCTGCGGGTCGAGCATGCGCTGGAAGCTGAACAGCACGTCATCGGCGCTCAGCTCGCGGGTCGGCTTGAAATAGTCAGTTGTATGGAATTTCACTCCGGAGCGCAGCTTGAAGTCGTAAGTCAGGCCGTCTTTGGACACGGTCCAGCTTTCTGCCAGACTCGGTACCAGCTTGCCGCTCTGGGCATCGAAGTCCACCAGACGGTTCATCAGCACGTCGGCCGATGCGTTGGTGGTGGTCAGCGAGTTGTACTGCACAACGTCGAAGCCTTCGGGGCTGGCTTCGGTACAGACCACAAGGCTCGATGCCTGGGCGGCAATTGGAAGCAGCAACGGAACAAGCAAAAAAGGGAGTGCAGCTAGGCGCATGGCGTTATTTCCTGTTCAGAAAGGGCCCCATCTGCCGGCGCAGTCTGGTGAGGGACTAACCCTAGACCATGTACTGGCGTAGAACAATCGTCACGGTGCGACGAGCGGTCGATTTGCCGGTGCCCCCGCATTGCTTGCGCATACCGCCGCGCAGAGCGGATTCATTCGGGTCAAAGTGCTTTGCCTGTTGTTGCGTCCAAGGGTTTCTGGTATAAAGCAGCGCTCTTTTCTAGGGGCCCGGTTCCTTCACTGTAGGTGTAGCCGGTAAGACCCTTAAAGAAACGCGGCGCCTGGCGCCAAATGACTGAGAGATTAAGCGGCCAACCCATGCCGGGTTGGGCATGTGGTTTTAGAGGGCTGAGGCATGTCGAGAGTATGTCAAGTTACCGGTAAGGGTCCGGTGACTGGGAATAACATTTCCCACGCAAACAACAAAACCCGTCGTCGTTTCCTGCCAAACCTGCAGCATCACCGCTTCTGGGTTGAAGGCGAGAAGCGTTTTGTTCGTCTGCGCGTATCTGCTAAAGGCATGCGTATCATCGACAAGCGTGGCATTGAAGTTGTGCTCGCTGAACTGCGTCGCGACGGCAAAATTTAAGGGAGAGAATCATGCGTGAATTGATCCGTTTGGTGTCGAGCGCTGGTACAGGCCATTTCTACACCACCGACAAGAACAAACGTACTACCCCGGATAAAATCGAAATCAAAAAATTCGATCCGGTTGTACGCAAGCACGTGATCTACAAAGAAGGCAAAATCAAGTAATTGATTCTGTCGGCTACGAAAAAACCCGCCTTGGCGGGTTTTTTTGTGCCTGCGTTCCTGACGTAGCTGCCAGCATTATCCAGGCAGCAAAACGCCCGACGCGATGCGCCGGGCGTTTCAAGTATGGAAGCTGCTGTCGGGCGACGAAGGTACGGCCGCCTGATCAGCCGAAGATGAAGCCGGACACCAGACCGGCCTTGTCGACATTGACGTGCAGACGGTTCGGGTTGAGGTCTTTGGTCGTGATGTCGCCAGGGCCGATGACCTTCTGAAGACCGGTAATTTCACTGATATAGGCTTTGACGGTAGGCACATAGCGGCTGCCTACAAGGTACTGAAGCGCTTGGGCGATAACTTCGTTGGTCATTTTCAAAATCCTTTTTTGAGTGAGTGTCCTCATTGGACGCGCTCAGAATCCTCCAGAAAAACCGATGTGATGCGGTACTTATTTATCTGCAGCCGCCTCAAACACCACATAAATCTTGCGGCATGTTTCCAGCACCTCCCAGGTGCCCTTGAAACCGGCCGGAATCACAAACCGGTCGCCTGCGCGCAGAGTCTTCGCGTTGCCCTGCTCGTCGCGCAGGACTGAAACACCCTGCACAATCTCGCAATACTCGTGCTCTGAATAATTCACCTGCCACTGCCCGGGCTCGCCATTCCAGACGCCCGCGCTCATCTGTCCGCAGGGGCTGTTGTAGTGGTTGTAGAGGGTTTGTGCCGGATCGCCCTTGAAGACCTTTTCCGGAGCAGGACGATAGTGCTCGGCGGCGGTGCTGGCTTCACTGAAGTCGACGATGCTTTCGATGCTCATGATGGCCCCTTGTCCTGAATGCGTTGAAGGTTTGACGTGCGTGCGGTGCGTTAGTGCCTCGACGCGCGTGCTGAGCTGTTTAATAAAATCAACATAAAAGCACCGTAGTGGCTATTTATGTCAAATATATTGGTTTTGTCGGGCCGCTGGTTTAGGGTAACGGCCTTCCTGAAAAATTTCAGATCGTGTCTTTAATCAACCATGACACACCCACATTCAACAAGAGGAGGACATGCAAATGACCACCCTGACTCGTGCTGACTGGGAGCAACGCGCCCAGAATTTGAAGATCGAAGGCCGTGCCTTCATTCAAGGTGAATACACCGCAGCCTCCTCCGGCGAGACGTTTGATTGCATCAGCCCGGTCGATGGCCGGATGCTTGCCAAGGTCGCCAGTTGCGACACCGCTGACGCGCAACGCGCTGTCGACAGTGCGCGCAGCGCCTTCAACTCGGGTGCCTGGTCGCGACTGGCTCCGGCCAAACGCAAGGAAACCATGATTCGTTTCGCCGAGCTGCTCAAGCAAAATGCCGAAGAGCTGGCGCTGCTTGAGACTCTGGACATGGGCAAGCCGATTGGCGACTCGTTCGGTGTCGACATCCCCGGTGCTGCCAGAGCCCTGAGCTGGAGCGGCGAAGCCATCGACAAGCTGTATGACGAAGTCGCCGCAACGCCTCATGACCAACTGGGTTTGGTAACGCGCGAGCCGGTGGGTGTCGTGGCCGCCATCGTGCCGTGGAATTTTCCGCTGATGATGGCCTGCTGGAAGCTGGGTCCTGCGCTGTCCACTGGCAACTCGGTCATCCTCAAGCCATCGGAAAAATCTCCGCTGACGGCCATTCGTATCGCGCAACTGGCCATCGAGGCAGGCATTCCTGCGGGCGTGCTCAACGTATTGCCGGGTTACGGTCATACCGTCGGCAAGGCGTTGGCGCTGCATATGGACGTGGATACCGTGGTGTTTACCGGTTCGAGCAAAATCGCCAAGCAACTGATGATTTACGCTGGCGAGTCGAACATGAAACGCGTCTGGCTGGAAGCCGGTGGCAAGAGCCCGAATATCGTCTTTGCCGACGCGCCGGATTTGCAGGCCGCCGCCGAAGCCGCCGCCAGCGCAATTGCTTTCAATCAGGGCGAGGTCTGCACTGCCGGGTCGCGGCTGCTGGTCGAGCGCTCTATCAAGGAGCGCTTCCTGCCGATGGTGATTGAGGCATTAGCCACCTGGAAGCCCGGCAATCCGCTGGACCCTGCGACCAATGTGGGCGCGCTGGTCGATACCCAGCAGATGAATACCGTGTTGTCCTACATCGAAGCGGGCCACGCCGATGGTGCCAAGCTGGTTGCGGGCGGCAAGCGCATTCTGCAGGAGACCGGCGGCACCTATGTCGAGCCGACCATTTTCGACGGTGTGAACAACGCGATGAAAATCGCTCAGGAAGAAATCTTCGGCCCGGTGCTTTCGGTGCTGACGTTCGACAGCGACGAAGAGGCGATACAGATAGCCAACGACACGCCTTATGGCCTGGCTGCTGCCGTGTGGACCGCCAATATCTCCAGGGCACACCTGAGCGCCAAGGCACTGCGTGCGGGCAGCGTATGGGTCAATCAATACGACGGCGGCGATATGACTGCCCCGTTCGGTGGTTTCAAGCAGTCAGGCAGCGGTCGCGACAAATCGCTGCACGCCTTCGACAAATATACCGAGCTGAAATCCACCTGGATCAAGCTGTAAGTCAGGAGCGTGACACCTATCGTGCCGACGCTCCAGCGTCGGTACGCCGTTCTGGACGCTCTGCGTCCGGTCTCGCGTTTGCAGCGCGGCGCAGATTTGTGACGCGGAGCCTCACGCACGGCATTCCCACGCTGAGCGTGAGGAACGATAACCTCAACTATCATGCGACGCTCTGTACGCTCTGCGTCCGGTCTTGATTGTGCAGTGAGGGCAGGCAGGAGCTTGAAAATGCGTTGGGGTACTTATTTTGCCGTGCTGGCGTCCGTGCTGGGCGTCGGGCTGGCAATGGGCGTCAGCATGCCGCTGGTTTCATTGCGTCTGGCAGGCTGGGGTTACGGCTCGTTTGCCATTGGCATCATGGCGGCGATGCCTGCGGTAGGTGTGCTGGTGGGTGCGGCACTGGCCAGTCGTCTGGCCGCGCGCTTCGGTACGGCCAACCTGATGCGCCTGTGCCTCTGGGGCGGCGCCGTGTCGGTCGGCGCACTGGCGTTGCTGCCGTATTACGGGATCTGGCTGGTCTTGCGCCTGACGCTCGGGGTTATTCTGACCATCGTCTTCGTGTTGGGTGAAAGCTGGATCAACCAACTGGTGATCGAGCGTCTGCGCGGGCGGCTGGTCGCGCTGTATGGCAGCACCTACGCCTTGAGCCAACTGGCTGGCCCGCTGTTACTAGGGGTTATCGGCACTCAGGCCGACTACGGCTTCTGGATTGGTGTGCTGCTACTGGTCGGCTCCCCGTTCCTGCTGCTGGGTCGCACGGGTGCGCCATCGACCGAATCCTGCAACGTGACCTTCACTGATCTTGCGGGCTTCTGTCGCGGCATGCCCGCTATCGCCTGGGCGGTGGCGCTGTTCGCTGCATTCGAAGCCTTGATCCTCACGCTGCTGCCGCTCTACTGCATACGCCACGGGTTCACCCCGGAAATCGCCCTGATCATGGTCAGTGTGGTGGTGATAGGTGACGCGTTACTGCAGCTGCCGATCGGCATGCTCGCTGATCGCTTCTCGCGCCGCGCAATGTTTACTGGATGCGCCGCCTTGTTGCTGGCGTCCAGTCTGCTGGTGCCGTTACTGATCGATACCGTTCTGATCTGGCCGCTCTGGACAGTGTTCGGTGCCAGTGCCGGCGGGCTGTTTACCCTGTCGTTGATCCTGATCGGCGAGCGTTATCGCGATGACTCACTGGTCCGCGCCAATGCGCATGTCGCTCAGCTGTGGGGCATCGGGTGCCTGATCGGGCCCCTGATAGCAGGCGCGGGCAGTCAGTGGGTCAGCGGCGAGGCCTTGCCGCTGCTGATGGCGGCAGGTGCCTTTGGCCTGCTGATTCTGATCAGGCGACGCGGGGCGTTCGGGGTTGCCCAGGCTGCACCCGCCTAAAGCATTCTTTCCAGGCCGATGGCACGGCTCATCCACGCGTTGAAACGCCGCCACCAGTCACCGGGTTCGGTATGCAGCGTGTGGATCTGGCCATTGTCTTCGGTCACCCACACCACTTTGCCATCCTCAAGCTTCGCCTGGTAAGTGAGCGACGGAGCCATGCCTTGCAGCGTCAGTTCGCGCAGCTCTTCGGCCAGTTGCGGACTGTCGACCAGCACGCCGACTTCGGTGTTCCACAGCACAGAACGCGGGTCGAAATTGAATGAGCCGACAAATATTTTCTGCCGATCGAAGATCATCGCCTTGCTGTGCAGGCTTGATTCTGAACTGGTCAACGAGCTGCTTTTCTTGAACAAGTGCGGACCGCTGCCGCGCATGGTTTCGGTATCGCCAGGCTGGCGGCGCAGTTCGAACAGCTTCACGCCATGCTCCAGCAGCGCCTTGCGGTAAGGCGCATAACCGCCATGCACGGCAGGCACGTCGGTGGCTTCCAGTGAATTGGTCAACAGGCTGACGTTGACGCCGGCATCGGCACGGCCGGTCAGGTACAGCAAACCTTCCTGGCCCGGTACAAAGTACGCCGAAATCAGCATCAGTTCCTTGCGAGTGTTCAGCAGCTCGGGGGCCAGTTGCGTGGTCAGCAGCAGGTGCGGATCCGGATCACCCTGCGCCAGTACTTTGGTCGGTGCGTCCCACAATGCCTGGTTGTGCGCCCAGACCAGCTCGTTGAGCCAGGTCTTCATGCGTGGCTGAGTTTTGTAGGCCATCAATCGCTCATACAGGGCCTTGTGTTGCTGATGCGCCTGCTCCAGCGAATCGTCCAGCCGCTGCCGGGCCTGGGCCAGATCCTCACCGTCGGGCAGGAAGTACATGAACGCATCGATGGGCTTGCTGAGCGTGCTGTTCCAGTATTGATCGAAGCTGTGGCCGAGCTGTTCGGCGACCGGTCCTACGCTCAGCATGTCGATATCGGTGAAGTTCAGGTTCGGTTCGGCGTCGAAGTATTCATCGCCCAGATTGCGCCCGCCAACGATGGCCACACTGCTGTCGGCCAGCCACAGCTTGTTGTGCATGCGTCGGTGCTGACGCGACAGGTTCATCAAGCGCCCCAGGCTGCGCGTGATGCCGGTCTCGCGCCCCAGATTTTGCGGGTTGAACAGGCGAATCTGAATGTTCGGGTGCGCGGCGAGGGTGGCGATGGCCTGATCCAGCCCGTCGCTGGTGGTGTCGTCGAGCAGGATGCGCACCCGCACGCCACGGTCTGCCGCTTTGAGCAGTTCGTCGATCAGAGCGCGCGTGCTCAGGCCGTCATGGACGATGTAATACTGCAGGTCGAGGCTGCTTTTGGCGTTACGGATCAGTTCGGCGCGCGCCTTGAATGCATCGCTGCTGTCGGGCAGCAGGCGAAAGCCGGAACGCCCGCCGTGGGGCATCGCCATGGCTTGAATAGAGCGGCCGAAAGCAGAACTCGAGGGCGGCATGGCCTGGCTTGGCTCGCTGGCAATTTGCTGGTGCGCGCAACCGCTGACGCACAGTGCAACCAGCAGGCAAAAGGGCAAGGCCCAGGAGTTATTCAAATTGATCTTCCGCGTCTGTACATGGCTCGACTTGGCGTTATGACCCGAAAAACCGGGAAAGATTTGCCAGCGTCAGTCAGTTTGCGCATTCAGTAGTGCAATTGTCTCGCCCACGATACGCACAGCGTTCTCGATTTCGCGGCTCGGTTTGGCCGCGAAGTTCATGCGCATGCAGTTACGGTACTTGCCCGAGGCGGAAAAAATACTGCCCACCGCGATCTGTACACCCTTGCCCAGCAGCGCGCGGTTCAGGCGCAGCGTGTCGAAGCCTTCGGCCAGTTCCACCCACAGCATGAAACCGCCTTGCGGGCGGCTGGCGCGGGTGCCTTCGGGAAAGTAGCGCATCACCCAGTCGATCATCTGGTCACGACTGCGCTGGTATTGGGTTCTCATGCGCCGTACATGCGGCTCGTAATGGCCGCCTTCGATAAAGTCGGCGATGGCCAACTGTGGCTGCGGTGCAGTCGAGCCGGTGCCGATGTATTTCATGTGCAGCACCTGCTCCAGATACCGCCCCGGCGCTACCCAGCCAATCCGCAGCCCGGGCGCCAGGGTCTTGGAAAACGAGCTGCACAGCAGAACACGACCATCTTCATCGAAGGATTTGATGGTGCGCGGGCGAGGGTAGTTGTAAGCAAGATCGCCATACACATCGTCCTCGATGATCGCCACATCGAAACGTTGTGCCAGCGTCAGCAACGCACGTTTGCGGGCTTCGGGCATCACGTAACCCAGCGGGTTGTTGCAATTGGGCGTCAGTTGAATGACCTTGATCGGCCATTGCTCAAGGGCCAGTTCCAGCGCCTCGAGGCTGATGCCAGTCAATGGGTCGGTAGGGATTTCCAAGGCCTTCATGCCCACGCCCTTGAGCGTCTGCATGGCACCAAAGAAGCTGGGCGAGTCCACTGCAACGATGTCACCCGGCGAGCAGATGGCCCGAACGCTCGCTGACAGCGCTTCATGACAGCCATTGGTGACGATCAGGTCATTGGCGGTCAGGTTGCAGCCTGAGTCGAGCATCAGTCGGGCGATTTGCTCACGCAGCCTGCGCACGCCGTAGATGTTGTCGTAATACAGCCCCGGCATGTCTTGGTGTCGACTCAACTGACTCAGCGCGCGCATCAACGGTTTCAGGGTAGGGCTGGTGACATCGGGCATGCCGCGCCCCAGTTGCGTGACCGCTTCGAGAGGTGCCACCCGAATCAGGTCGAGCACCTGATCCCATTGAGAGATATCCACAGGCCGCTGGACCGGTCGCCCAACAGCAGGCAGCGCAGGTGCCGCTCGACTGACCGATACGAAATAGCCGGATTTGGGTTTCGGCGCTGCCAGGCCGTTGTCCTCCAGCACCCGATACGCTTGCTGCACGGTGCTCAGGCTGACGCCATGTTCGACACTTAACGCGCGCACCGATGGCAGGCGGTCGCCGGGGCGGTAGAAGCCGTTTTCGATCCGCGAGCCGAGCAGTTCGGCGAGGTTGACGTAAAGCGTCATGGCGTACTCTCAAATCGGTGAGCGTGGTCTAGCAATACAGATTGGGCAAAAATATAGCATTCAGTGCTGTTTTTTCCTCATCTGTATGGAAAATATAACTGGTTTTTGAATCTGTAATGGTTTGCCCGTTCGTTTCATCATAGACCCACACCCACCCAGGATGAGGGAATCGGAAATGAACGGGTTCAGCGATGTACGCCTTGCGCTTCACAGCCAGGAATTGAATGACTATCGGCCAACTGCGGTCAGAACGGTCCGCTCGAACGAGGCCGATCTGCTGGCGGGCATGGGTCGTTTGGCACTGTATCGTCACCGCTGGACCTCCCGCCGCACCTTGCTGGAGCTGACGGACGATCAGTTGCGCGACATCGGGCTGGATTTCCAGCAGGCGCGGGTCGAAGCGATGAAACCGTTCTGGAGGCCCTGAGCCTTTCAGCGCAGCTCTTTGAGCTGGTGCCAGAGCATGCCCAATGCCAGTAACGGCGAGCGCAAGTGCTTGCCGCCCGGAAAGGTCACGTGTGGCACTTTGGCGAATAACTCGAAGCCATCGCTGTGTTGCCCGGCGATGGCTTCGGCCAGCAAGCGACCCGCAAGGTGTGTTGCGTTCAGGCCATGGCCGGAGTAGGCCTGAGCATAAAACACGTTGGGGTGCTGCTTGAGCCGGCCAATTTGCGGCAGGCGATTGGCACCGATGCCGATCATTCCGCCCCACTGGTAATCGATGGCCACGCCTTCCAGTTGCGCAAACACATCCAGCATCTTCGGTCGCATGTACGCGGCGATGTCCTGCGGGTCGCGGCCCGAGTAGTGACAGGCGCCCCCGAACAGCAAACGGCGATCCGCTGACAGTCGGTAGTAGTCCACTGCCACGCGCTGATCACAGACCGCCATGTCCTGCGGCAGCACTTCCCGGGCCTGAGCCTCGCTCAAGGGCTCGGTCGCGATGATGTAACTGCCTGCGGGCAATACCTTGCCGCTTATTTCCGGATTCAGGTCGTTGAGGTAAGCGTTGCAGCCCAGTACCAGCGTTTTCGCCAGCACCGCCCCCTGAGCCGTATGTACCTTGACCTGCGGGCCGTAGTCGATTCTCGTCACCGCAGAATGTTCGAACAGCCGAACGCCCAGTGACTGCGCTACGGCAGCCTCTCCCAACGCCAGATTCAACGGGTGCAGATGCCCGGAACCCATGTCGATCAAACCGCCGACATAACGGTCGGAGCCCACGACACTGCGCATCTGATCGGCTTGCAGCAACTTAAGCTCATGACGGTAACCCAGGCTGCGCAGTTCATCGGCATCTTCGGCAAGGCTGTGCAGGTCGCGCGGCTTGTTGGCCAGGTCGCAATAACCCCATTTCAGGTCGCAACCGATAGCGTGCCGCTCGATGCGCTGACGCACGATCTCGACCGCCTCGATGCCCAGCAGCTTGAGCTGGCGCACACCTTCGCTGCCGATGACATTGGCGAACTGCTCGACGCCGTGACCGACCCCGCGAATCAGCTGGCCGCCATTGCGTCCGCTGGCACCCCAGCCAATTTGGCGTGCCTCAAGCAGCGCGACACTCAGCCCGCGCTCGGCCAGCTCGATGGCAGTGTTGAGGCCAGAGAATCCGCCGCCCACCACGCACACATCAACCTTCAACTCGCCTTGCAGCGCAGGGTGATCCGGTTGCGGATGGCTGCTGGCGGCGTAGTAGGAGGCAACATGCTGGTCGTCGTGAAGAGTCGGGTGCTGAACGCGGGCGTTCATGAGCGGGTCCTGTTGGTGGCGGTTTACGTGTGGGGAGGATAAGCCGCTGTCATGAGCCTGCCAACTGGGGCAAACTCAGCGCATTGTGTAGGAATGGTTGATTCAATGAGCTGCAACCGTCAGAAAATAAGTGATCTGCGCCGCCAGATTCCCTCGTTCGAATGTGTGCCAGGCTGCCACGACTGCTGCGGTCCGGTTACCACGTCGCCCGAAGAAATGTCGCGCCTGCCGCGCAAGACTGCCGCCGAACAGGACGCCGCGCTCGATGAGCTCAATTGCGTGCACCTTGGCCCACAGGGCTGCACCGTGTATGACGAACGCCCGTTGATCTGCCGTCTGTTCGGCACCACCGACAGCCTGCCATGCCCGAATGGCCGTCGCCCGGTCGAACTGATTCACCCGCGGGTAGAGAAGCAGATACACGAATATATGGCTTCCACCCGACAAGTGCTGGTCTAGGCTCTGTACGTAAAGTGGCTGCGCTCGGTGATGCTGCGTTAAAGACAGGCTCGAGCGCGAGTCCGATCGGAATGCTCATTTACAACACGTAGAGTCGAGCGCGACCCCGGCCGTTCCTCGCCTGTTTTTGCCTTGCCTGACCTTCGCTCGCCGACTTTTCGTACAGGACCTAGCGCAATCAGTCGGCAATCGGCAGGTTCAGGCTCTCTTTCACTTCTTCCATCACGATATAGCTCTTGGACTCTCGCACGTGCGGCAGTTTGAGCAGGATATCGCCCAGTAGTTTACGGTAGGACGCCATCTCGGAAATGCGCGCCTTGACCAGGTAGTCGAAGTCGCCTGATACCAAGTGGCACTCCAGCACATGCGGAAGCTTCAACACGGCACGGCGAAACTCCTCGAAGGTATCGCCGGACTTGTAGTCCAGACTGATTTCCACAAACACCAGCAGGCTGGCCTTCAGGCTTTGCGGGTTCAGACGGGCGTTGTAGCCCATGATGATCCCCTCGCGTTCCAGCCTGCGAACCCGCTCGGTACAGGGAGTGGTCGAGAGGCCGACGCGCTCGCCCAGTTCGGTAAACGAGATACGCCCATCTGCCTGGAGGATACGCAGGATATTGCGATCGATCTTGTCCAGTTCACGATTGGACTGGTGTTGAGTGCGCATGGGTTATTTCCCCTCTAACAAAGCGTTTATCGCCGGGAATAAACGCCAAATATAGATGTTTATACAGTGAGAAGCACTGCCCATTGCTCAATATACTGCGCACATTCTTGCTTAAAACTTCGAAACGTCAGCGGATATCCGCGATGAGGTCATCTACATGCGCGTTCTGGTTCTTGGAAGTGGTGTAATCGGTACAACCAGTGCTTATTATCTGGCGCGTGCCGGTTTTCAGGTGACCGTGGTAGACCGCCAGCCAGCCGCCGCCATGGAGACCAGCTTTGCCAATGCCGGCCAGGTCTCGCCAGGCTATGCCTCGCCATGGGCCGCGCCGGGTGTTCCGCTGAAGGCGATCAAATGGTTGCTGCAGCGCCACGCGCCATTGGCGATCAAGGCCACGGCAGATATCGATCAATACCTGTGGATGGCGCAGATGCTGCGCAACTGCACCGCCAGCCGCTATGCCGTGAACAAAGAGCGCATGGTGCGCCTGTCCGAATACAGCCGTGATTGCCTCGATGAACTGCGCCTGGAAACCGGCATTGCCTACGAAGGGCGCAGCCTGGGCACTACCCAGTTGTTCCGCACTCAGGCGCAACTGGACAACGCCGCCAAGGATATTGCCGTGCTCGAGCAATCCGGTGTCCCCTACGAGCTGCTGGATCGCGACGGCATAGCCCGTGTCGAGCCCGCGCTGGCAGGTGTGACCGGCATTCTCAGCGGTGCACTACGCTTGCCCAATGACCAGACCGGCGATTGCCAGTTGTTCACCACGCGTCTTGCAGAAATGGCCGTAGAGCTGGGGGTCGAGTTCCGCTACGGACAGAACATCGAGCGCCTCGACCACGCTGGCGACCGCATCAATGGTGTGTGGATCGACGGCAAGCTGGAAACAGCCGACCGCTACGTGCTGGCGCTGGGCAGCTATTCTCCGCAACTGCTCAAACCGCTGGGCATCAAGGCTCCGGTTTACCCGCTGAAGGGCTATTCGCTGACGGTGCCGATCACTGACCCGGCCATGGCCCCGACCTCGACCATTCTCGATGAAACCTACAAGGTCGCCATCACCCGCTTCGATAACCGCATCCGGGTCGGCGGCATGGCGGAAATCGCCGGTTTCGACCTGTCGCTCAACCCACGTCGACGCGAAACACTGGAGATGATCGTCGGTGACCTCTATCCTCAGGGTGGCGACCTGACCCAGGCCAGTTTCTGGACCGGGTTGCGTCCGACCACTCCCGATGGCACACCGATTGTGGGTGCAACACCGTTCCGTAACCTGTTCCTCAATACCGGCCATGGCACATTGGGCTGGACGATGGCGTGTGGTTCCGGTCGCTTGCTGGCAGACCTCATTGCCCGCAAGACACCCCGTATCAGTGCCGAAGGTCTCGATATCTCTCGTTACGGCAACACTCAGGAGAATGCACAGCATGTCAATCCAGCGCCAGCTCACCAATGAGCGCATGAGTCAGGTCGTTGTCCACAACGGCACCGTCTATCTGTCGGGCCAGGTCGGCGATGACATGACAGCAGGTGTCGAGCAACAGACCCGAGAGGTTCTGAACAGTATCGAGCGCCTGCTCGACCTGGCCGGCACTGACAAGACTCGCATTCTGTCAGTCACTATTTACCTGAAAGACATCGACGCCGACTTCGCAGGCATGAATAGCGTCTGGGACAAATGGCTGCCCAAGGGTTTCGCGCCTGCGCGTGCAACCGTCGAGGCCAGGCTGTGCGAGCCGGAAATCCTTGTCGAGCTGTCGGTTGTCGCCGCGCTGCCTTGAGTCTGCTGCCTTCATACTGTTGTGCCCGACGCATCTCCGTGTCGGGTTTTTCTGACCCTTTTCACCCTTCAGGCAAGAAACGTCATCATGCGTCCAGCCCGCGCCTTTATTGATCTTCAGGCACTGCGTCACAACTACCAACTGGCTCGTGAAAACAGCGGCGGCAAAGCGCTCGCGGTGATCAAGGCCGATGCCTATGGTCACGGTGCGGTACGTGTTGCCCACGCACTGGAAGCCCAGGCCGACGGTTTCGCAGTGGCCTGCATCGAAGAAGCGCTCGAGCTGCGCGCGGCAGGCATCCGCGCACCTGTTCTGCTACTTGAAGGTTTTTTCGAAGCCGATGAACTGGCGCTGATTGTCGAGCACGACTTCTGGACGGTCGTGCATTCGACCTGGCAACTGGAGGCCATCGAGCAGGCGCAGCTCGCCAAACCTTTAACGGTCTGGCTCAAAATCGACACCGGCATGCACCGCGTCGGTCTGTATCCGCATGAGTATCAGGCCGCCTATCAACGCCTGCTGGTAACCGGCAAAGTAGCCAGAATCGTTCTGATGAGCCACTTCGCCCGCGCCGATGAACTGAACAGTGGGTGCAGTGATGAACAGTTCGCTGTATTCGAGAGCTTTCGCAAAGGCCTGGTTGCAGAAATCAGCCTGAAAAACTCCCCGGCCGTTCTAGGCTGGCCGCATATTCCAAGCGACTGGTCGCGCCCCGGCATCATGCTCTACGGCGCTACGCCGTTTGGTCAGCCGCACCCGCTGGCTGACCGCCTGCAACCGGTCATGACGCTTGAATCGAAGATCATCAGCGTGCGTGAACTGCCTGCCGGTGAAGCCGTGGGCTATGGCGCGACGTTTGTCTGTGACCAGCCATTGCGTATTGGCGTGGTGGCGATGGGGTACGCCGACGGCTACCCGCGTCATGCGCCGACCGGCACGCCGGTGCAGATCGACGGTCAGCCCTCCCGCCTGCTCGGGCGGGTGTCCATGGACATGCTTTGCGTAGACTTGACCGGCGTACCGCAGGCCGGGCTTGGCAGCCGGGTCGAGTTATGGGGCAAGCACGTGCTCGCCAGTGAAGTGGCCACACGGGCAGAAACGATTCCCTACGAAATCTTCTGCAATCTGCGTCGCGTTCCGCGTATCTATTCCGAAGACTGATCAAGCCCCTGTCCGTCAGGCCGCTGTATGTCTGGTGTCTGTCGAAGTGTTGTAAATATTGAACGCTGTTGCCATGATGGCGTTCATCTCGACTAGACCTGACAAAACCTGGGGGAATATCGCATTGGACGTGGGTGAACGACTGCAATCGATCCGCAAGCTCAAGGGCCTGTCCCAGCGTGAACTCGCCAAGCGCGCAGGCGTGACCAACAGCACCATCTCCATGATCGAAAAAAACAGCGTAAGCCCTTCGATCAGCTCGCTGCGCAAGGTGCTCGGCGGCATTCCCATGTCCATGGTCGAGTTTTTCTCGGAAGAAACCGTGCCGGAAAACGCCGCTCAAGTGGTGTACAAGGCCAGCGAGTTGATTGATATCTCGGACGGTGCGGTGACCATGAAGCTGGTCGGCAAGTCGCATCAAGGCCGCGCCATCGCCTTTCTTACCGAAACCTACCCCCCGGGTGCCGATACCGGTGAAGAAATGCTCGTCCACGACGGTGAAGAAACCGGAATTCTCGTCGAGGGGCGACTGGAGCTGGTAGTGGGTCTCGACACCTACGTGCTGGAGGCCGGTGACAGCTATTATTTTGAAAGCACCCGGCCGCATCGCTTCCGCAACCCGTTCGACGTCCCGGCACGATTGATCAGTGCTGCAACGCCAGCCAATTTCTGACCCGCACCCTTGCAGTGAGTGACGCGTGAAGCTGACCCGGAAGATTCTGAGTATCGCGGGCGTTGTGATGTTATGGGAGTTCAATGTGCAAGCCGCCGATACCGCCCGAGCCCCTGACGACATCATCGCGGCCCATTGCGTTGCCTGTCACAGCGTCGGCCTGCTCAACGCGCCGAAAACCGGTGACACGGTTGCCTGGGAAGAACGGGCCAGACAAAAAGGCGGCCTTGACGGCCTGCTGGCCAGTACCATAAAAGGACTCGGCATCATGCCGCCGAAGGGCACCTGCGGCGATTGCACAAACGACGAACTGAAGAGCGCCATTCAGAGCATGTCGGGGCTGAAGTAAGTGCTGTCTCGTTACCACGCTGGAGCGTGGGAACGATAGTTGCGTGGCGAGCATGCAGCAATTTCACATTGCTACCGGTCAAAGCTGCACCAATAACAATTCAGGAGAGCTGGGATGCCGTATTCCTGTTCCATCGAGCACGCTGTCGATCACGTTCTGGCGCAGTTGCCCGAGCATATTCACCTCGGCATGCCGCTCGGGCTGGGCAAGCCCAATCGGTTCGTCAACGCGCTGTACCAGCGCATCAGCCAGTTGCCCGAGCGACGGCTGACGATCTACACCGCGCTGACACTCGGGCGGCCAACGCCGGGAGAGGGCTTGCAGGCACGGTTTCTGGAGCCGTTTCTGGAACGAGTCTTTGGTGACTATCCGGAACTGGAGTTTCTGGCCGCGTTGCGCCGCGACAAACTTCCACACAACATTCGCGTGCAGCAATTCTTCATGCAGCCGGGCAGCCTGCTGAACAGCGAGTCAGCCCAGCAAGACTACGTCAGCAGCAATTACAGTCATGCCGCCCGCGATATCAATGCCAACGGCCTGAATCTGGTCGCGCAACTGGTGGCCCGTGACGATCAGCACCCGGGCAAGCTGAGCCTGAGTTGCAACCCGGACGTCACCCTCGACCTGCTGCCCATGATCGCCAAACGTCGCGCCGCCGGAGAAACCATCCTCCTGCTGGGTCAGGTCCACGCCGACCTGCCTTACATGCCGGGTGACTCGGAGCTGGATGTCGAAGCCTTTGATCTGCTGATCAACGAAGATGAGCGCAGCACGCTGTTTTCCACCCCGAACATGCCGGTGGGCTATCAGGACCATTTGATCGGCCTGCATGCCAGCACACTGGTGCATGACGGCGGCACGCTACAGATCGGTATCGGCTCGATGGGCGATGCGCTGACCGGCGCACTGCTGGCCAGGCAAGCCGACAACGAAACCTGGCGCGGTCTGCTGGCCGAGTTGAACATGAGTAACTGGCAGACCCTGATCGACCGCGAAGGCGGCGTTCAGCCGTTCGCCAGCGGCCTTTACGGTTGCAGCGAAATGTTCGTCAACGGTCTGCTGGTACTCGCCGATGCCGGGATCGTGCGACGCAAGGTGTATGCCGACGCAGAGCTGCAACGGCTGGCCAATCTGGGCACGCTGGATGAAGACGCCCATCCCGATGGCGTGGTGGTGCACGGTGGCTTTTTCCTCGGTCCGAGCAGTTTCTACGAGCGCTTGCGCGAGTTGCCCGCCGAGCGACTGGTGCAGTTCAACATGACTGCCATCAGCTATATCAACGAGCTTTACGGTCAGGAAGAACTCAAACGCCTGCAACGCCGCGATGCGCGCTTCATCAACAGTGCGTTCACCGTCACCCTGATGGGCGCAGCCGTGGCCGATCAGCTGGAAGATGGCCGAGTGCTCAGCGGTGTGGGTGGCCAATACAACTTTGTGGCGCAGGCTCATGCCCTGGAGGGCGCTCGTTCGATCCTGATGCTGCGCAGCTGGCGTGAGTCCGGTGGCGAGGTCAGCTCCAATATCGTCTGGCAGTACGGCCACACCACGATCCCCCGGCACCTGCGCGATATTGTCGTGACCGAATACGGCATTGCCGATCTGCGCGGTCAGACCGACGCCACGGTGATCGAGCGCATCCTCAACATCACTGACTCGCGGTTTCAATCCGGCTTGATCGAGCAGGCGCAAAAGGCCGGGAAGCTGCCCAAGGACTTCCGCCTTGATCCACGCTTCACAGAGAACACCCCGGAACGCCTCAAGGACACGGCATCGCGCTATCCGTCGCTGTTTACTGAATACCCGCTGGGGTGCGATTTTACGGGCGAAGAGCGCGACCTGATGCGTGCGTTGAACTGGCTGAAGAGCAAGCTCAAACTCACCGAAATCCTCGAGTTGGGCAAGGCCACTCTTGATGCTCCCGACCCCGAAGCCTTCCCGGAGCACTTGCAACGAATGCAACTCGACCAGCCTCAGGGCCTGCGCGAAGAGTTGTATCAGCGGCTGCTGCTGGCCGGGCTGCACAACACCAGCGGGACCAGCGGACTGACGAGCTAAAGCACGGAGACTGATCGTTAACGGTCGCTACATCGCAGCCTTGCGGATATTGCGCCCCACCGGGCCGGAGCGTTCTTCGATGGCGTGTTGCAGTGGTTTGCGCAGACCCATCAGGAACGCCAGCTCCGCGATCACGAACAGCGGGCCGATGATCAGGCCGGTCATGTCATCGATAAACGCCGGTTTGCGCCCTTCGTAGTGATGGCCGATGAACTGGATGATCCAGCCGATCACAAAGAGCCCGACGCCCGCGCTCAGCCAGATCATGGTTGCCTGTTGCGCAAGGTTGGCCCCAGCCCAGATGCACAGTGCCAGCAGCGCTGCCATGACCACGCCCAGTGCACGATCCAGCCGCAGATAGAAAATCGTCGAACCCAGAGCAAGCAGGGCCGCGGGCGAAACCCACAAGCCGCTTACAGCCCAGCCCGGACGCGACAGAAGTACCGCCACGGCGAGTACAATCAGCGGAATGCCTACGAAGTGCGTCACGATATTGCGTGAATCACGGTGATACGCAGCGTACTGGCTGAGATGGTCGACAAGGGTTTTCATTATTATTCCTGCCTGAGACGATGATCGGCTTGAGCTAAGATTGTTGTACAACACGCATGCCTGAAATAAAAGGGAGCAAAAATGACAAATGGAGTGTCGTGGCGGTCACGATTGCTATCCGATTACTGGTTTTCTCATTTACCTGCCGGTTTGCAGGATAGCCTGCTGGACGCTTCTCGCCAGCAGCGCAGGACGCCTGGCAGGACGCTGTTCGAGAAAGGCGATCTGCCCTGCGGTGTTTATGTGTTGCTGGAGGGCTGTGTGCGTATCGGAGCTGCCCATGAGCAGCGGCTTTCGGGTATGGAGCCGATGCGTTCGCCTATGTGGTTTGGCGAAGTCTCGCTGTTCGACGGGTTGCCGCGCCGCTTCGAGGTTTGCTCGCTGGAGCAGAGCATCTTTCTGCATATCCCTCAGCAGTTTCTCGTCGAGTTGCTCGACAGGCACCCGGAATACTGGCGCTGGTTTGCCGCGTTACTCAGCCAGAAAATCGGTTTGCCGCTGCAGAACCCCGAGAAAATGCGCCGACTGCCTCCCAGAGCGAGGGTCGCGTGGCGCCTGTTGATGCTCAGTGAGGGTTATGGTCCGTTGAGCCATGCACGCCGCCTGATTGTGCTGGAGGACATCCAGGCCGTGGAGTGTCTCGCGCTTTCCCCGCCAGCCTTGCTGGAAGTGCTTCGGGATCTGCATGAGCGCAAGATCGTGCGCTTGGGAGAAGGGCTGCTGGAAGTGTTCGATGTGGACAAGCTGCGCAGGGTTGCGAACTTTTCCAAAGCCCGGACCGTTTGCTGATCAGGCTGTCAGCCAGAAACATCCGGTAACGGCTCCGCTGCCTCTTCGATTGAGATAGCAAATGGGATTCACTACCATTTCGCCTCATTTGCGAACGCGAGATACCCCGATGCAGGCAAGCAAGCGTCTTCTGGCTGCTCTGACACTGACTTTACTGGGCAGTACCGCTCAGGCTGCTGATGAAGTGGTAGTGTATTCGTCCCGGATCGACGAGCTGATCAAGCCGGTGTTCGATGCATACACAGCCAGGACCGGGGTGAAGATCAAGTTCATCACCGACAAGGAAGCGCCATTGATGCAGCGCATCAAGGCCGAGGGCGAGAATGCCACTGCCGACCTGTTGCTGACGGTCGATGCCGGCAACCTCTGGCAAGCCGAACAGATGGGCATCCTGCAGGCATTCACCTCACCGGTGATAGAAGCCAACATTCCGCCGCAATACCGCTCATCCACTCACGGCTGGACCGGCCTGAGCCTTCGCGCACGAACCATCGCCTACTCCACTGACCGGGTGAAACCTGTCGAACTGACCACGTATGAAGCGCTGGCCGACAAGAACTGGGAAGGGCGCCTGTGCCTGCGCACCGCGAAGAAGGTCTACAACCAGTCGTTGACCGCCACGTTGATCGAAACCCACGGTGCCGAAGCATCCGAGAAAATCCTCAAGGGCTGGGTGAATAACCTGTCCACTGATGTCTTTTCCGATGACATCGCAGTGCTTGAGGCGATCAACGCCGGGCAGTGCGATGTGGGCATCGTCAATTCCTACTATTACGGGCGCCTGCACAAGGAAAAACCTGGCCTGGCGGTGAAGCTGTTCTGGCCGAATCAGGCAGACCGGGGTGTACACGTAAACCTTTCGGGTATCGGCCTGACAAAGTATGCCCCGCACCCTGAGGCTGCCAAGGCGCTGGTCGAATGGATGACCGGTCCGGATGCGCAGAAGATCTTCTCCAGTGTCAATCAGGAGTTCCCGGCCAACCCGAAAGTGGCGCCCTCGGAAGAAGTGGCGAGCTGGGGCCAGTTCAAGGCCGACACCATTCCGGTCGAAGTGGCAGGCAAGCGTCAGGCAGAAGCGATCCGCATGATGGATCGCGCGGGCTGGAATTGATTTAATACCCAGTGCCTGACTCTTGTTGATACGCTTCGCGCTCATTACACAAATCTTGAATAGCCCGAAAAGCGTGGCTTTCAGGCTTCTGCCCGCAGGGCGTAGGAGCGGACTTGTCCGCGAAGCCGTCAGTTCAGAGAGTGCATTTTCTGAGAATGTACCGGCCTTTTCGCGGACAAGTCCGCTCCTACGGCTTTCAGCCAGAATCAGAAGCAGACCTGTGCGCACGCTCTGCTTACCCTCTTGAACCCCCTCATTTCGAGAACCTCCTTGGCCCATCCTGTCCAACGCCGCTGGTACCCACTGGTCTTCGCCATCGCTGCCCTGGTGTTATTGCCGCTGAGCGTGCTGCTGCTGTCGTGGGAGACCATTGACCAACAGATATGGTCACACCTGCTGGAAACCCAGATGTCCCGTCTGTTGGGTAACACGTTGATTCTGGTGCTGGGTGTCGGTGTGGGTGTGACGCTGCTGGGGGTGAGTCTGGCGTGGCTGACCAGCCTGTGTGAATTCCCTGGTCGGCGCTGGCTGGACTGGGCGCTGATGCTGCCGTTCGCAATCCCCGCCTACGTACTGGCGTTTGTATTTGTCGGGCTGCTGGATTTTTCCGGCCCGGTACAAACTCTTATGCGTGAATGGTTCGGCTCCGGCCTGCGCCTGCCTCGGGTACGCTCCACCGGTGGGGTGATCATCGTGCTGGTGCTGGTCTTCTATCCCTACGTCTACCTTTTGGCGCGCACGGCGTTTCTGGCGCAGGGCAAGGGGCTGATGGAAGCTGCGCGAGTGTTGGGCAACACGCCCTTGCAGGCGTTCTGGCGTGTGGCGCTGCCAATGGCGCGTCCAGCCATCGGTGCAGGCGTGGCATTGGCGCTGATGGAAACCCTGGCCGATTTCGGCGCGGTATCGGTGTTCAACTTCGACACGTTCACCACCGCCATCTACAAGACCTGGTACGGCTTCTTCAGCCTGTCCAGCGCTGCGCAACTGGCCAGCCTGCTGCTGTTGGCCGTTCTGGTGCTGCTGTACGGCGAACGCCGCGCCCGGGGGGCAAGTCGACCGACCAACGAGCGGCCGCGTGGCGCTGCGCTTTACCGGTTACGCGGCATCAAGGCATGGGCCGCGAGCTTCTGGTGTGGGCTGGTGTTTCTCTGTGCCTTCGTGGTGCCGATGCTGCAATTGATCGTCTGGGTCTGGCAGCGTGGTCGCTTCGATCTGGATGAGCGCTACACCGGTCTGATTCTGCACACACTCTATCTGGGTGGCATGGCGGCGTTGATCACTGTCAGCGTGGCGCTGATTCTGGCGTTTGCCCGACGTATGGCGCCCACGCCTGCGATCCGCTCCGGCGTCAGCCTCGCCAACCTGGGCTACGCATTGCCAGGTTCGGTACTGGCCGTTTCAATCATGCTGGCGTTCAGTTATCTGGACCGTGAGCTGGTCGTTCCGCTTTCCGGCTGGCTGGGCGGTGCAGGCAAGCCGTTGTTGCTGGGCAGCCTTTCGGCGCTGCTGCTGGCTTACCTTGTACGTTTCATCGCGGTTGCCTTCGGGCCGCTGGAGCACAGCCTGTCGCGTATCCGTCCCTCATTGCCTGAAGCCGCACGCAGTCTGGGGGTCAGCGGACCAAAGTTGTTTCTCAACGTGTATCTGCCGCTTTTGGTTCCGGGAGCCTTGAGCGCTGCGTTGCTGGTGTTCGTCGATGTACTCAAAGAGATGCCTGCGACCCTGCTGATGCGCCCGTTTGGCTGGGATACGCTGGCGGTACGCGTGTTTGAGATGACCAGCGAGGGGGAGTGGGCACGAGCGGCATTGCCAGCTTTGTCGCTGGTGCTTGTAGGATTATTACCCGTCATCGGGTTGATTCGTCGCTCTGCCCGTCAGATTGGCTAGGTGCGGGTCCTTCACCTTGCGGCTACAATGCGCCGCAATTGGTGCGGTCTGACAGAAAATTCGGCCAGTTGTAAGTGCTGCAAACTCCGGTTTATTGGGGCTTGCCGATCTTTTCTGCCCGCACCTTCGCCACGCCCGGAAGGAGAAACCCATGGGACAGCGTACCCCCCTGTTCGACCTGCATCTCGCCCTTGGCGCGAAGATGGTCGATTTTGGTGGCTGGGACATGCCGTTGCATTACGGATCGCAGGTCGAGGAACACCATCAGGTGCGTCGCGACTGTGGGGTCTTCGATGTCTCTCACATGAACGTGATTGATGTGGTTGGCCGTCAAGCCAGAACCTGGCTGCGTTACCTGCTGGCCAACGATGTGGACAAGCTGAAGACCCCGGGCCGAGCCTTGTACAGCGCCATGCTGGACGAAAGAGGCGGGGTTATCGATGACATGATCGTCTACCTCACGCCCGAAGGTTATCGGCTGGTTGTCAACGCCGCGACCGGGGTCAAGGATCTTGCCTGGATGCAGTCGCAGCTGGGCGTCTTCGATGTACAACTGATCGCGCGCAGTGAAATGGCGATGCTCGCGATTCAAGGGCCAAAGGCCAGAACCCGTATTGCCGAGCTGGTTTCAAGCGCCCGCGCCGAACTGATCAACCAGCTCAAGCCGTTTGAAGGTCTTGATGATGGCGACTGGTTCATCGCGCGCACCGGTTATACCGGTGAAGACGGTCTGGAAATCATGCTGCCTGCCGAAGAGGCCCAGCGCTTTTTCAATGAACTGGTCGGCGCGGGTATCTCCCCGATCGGTCTGGGCGCTCGCGATACGTTGCGCCTGGAGGCAGGCATGAACCTGTATGGTCAGGACATCGGTGAGCATGTTTCACCGCTGGCGTCGAATATGGCCTGGAGCATTGCCTGGGAACCTGCCGACCGTCATTTCATCGGGCGTCAGGCGCTGGAGAGCGAACGAGCCGAAGGCATCACCTTCAAACTCGTTGGCCTGGTGCTTGAAGAGCGCGGTGTTTTACGGGCGCATCAGGTGGTACGTGTCGCAGAAATTGGCGAAGGAGAGATCACCAGTGGTAGTTTCTCTCCTACGCTGAGCAAATCCATTGCTCTGGCGCGCGTTCCGATGGCAACTGCTGACCGGGCCGAGGTGGAAATCCGTGGCAAGTGGTATCCGGTACGGGTGGTGCAGCCAGCGTTTGTGCGCCACGGCAAGACCCTGATCTAACCTATGGCGGGTTTTCCGCTGACCCGATGTTGAGGATGACTAAATGAGCAATATTCCCGCCGAGCTGCGTTTCGCCGAAAGTCATGAATGGGCACGTCTTGAAGCAGATGGCACCGTGACCGTCGGCATCTCGGACCACGCACAGGAAGCGCTGGGCGATGTGGTTTTCGTCGAGCTGCCGGAAGTCGGCAAAGTGTTTGCTGCCGCTGATACTGCTGGTGTCGTCGAGTCGGTCAAGGCCGCCTCGGATATCTACTCGCCGGTTGCCGGTGAAGTAATCGAAGTCAATGAAGCGCTGGGCGATTCGCCCGAGTTGCTCAACAGCGAGCCGTACAGCGCCTGGATCTTCAAGCTCAAGCCAACTGCCGCTGAAGCCGATCTGGTCAAATTGCTGGATGCTGCGGGTTACAAGAGCGCGATCGGCGAATAACCGATTGCCGGACAAAAAAATGCCGCTCATCGAGCGGCATTTTTTATGCGCAGTATTTGCCAGCAGGGCTTACTGGTTTTCAGCGACCAGATTTTTATCCAGGATCGCGTTGGCCAGTTCCATGTCGGTGGCTTTCAGGCCGGGATTGTCTTTGCGTACCTGTTCGATGGCAGCTTCCAGGAACGGACCGCGGATGCCGCCGTCGCTGGCAACGAAGCTGCCTGCGTCATCCTGTGCGGCAACTATCAGCTTGTGATCCTTGAAGGTCAGGTAAGTCGAACCGGTAGTGGCACCCGAGGACAACACATTACGCCAGAAGGTGTCAGCCATCGCTGAACCCATTGGGATAGAAAGCAAGGCTACGGTGGCGACAGCAAACTTGAGACGCATGATGAGTTACTCCAACTGTGGTTGTTCTGAGGGGTTGGATAGCCAAAGCCACGAACTAGTTCAATCAAGGTGTACCAAGTAGTTCACTTTAGCTGGCATCACCACGATGCACAGGCGTCTGGAACAACGCTTCCAACCCTGATCAGCGTTGCTCGCTTTGCGGTGTCACTCGCAGCACTTCCTCAAGTGTAGTCAGCCCTGCCGAGACTTTCTGGGCACCGGACAGACGCAAACTGCGCGTCCCTTCCTTGAAGGCCTGGCGACGCATGGCGGTCAGGTCCAGGTCCGCGGAAATCAATGCCTTGATGTTATCGGACATGACCATGATCTCGTAAACCCCGGCGCGGCCCCGATAGCCGGTATCGCGACATTCCACACAACCGACCGCCTGATGCGCGCCGGGCGGCACGGGGGCCTGCCAGGGGCGGGTCAGGGTTTGCCAGTCGGTTTCGTTCAGGTTGATCGGCGCCTTGCAGTGCGGGCACAGGGTCCGCACCAGACGCTGGGCCATGACGCCAAGGATGGTTGCCTTGAGCAGGTAATGCGGCACACCCAGTTCGAGCATGCGGCTGATGGCGCTGGGTGCATCGTTGGTGTGCAGCGTCGACAGCACCAAATGACCGGTCAGTGCCGCCTGAATGGCCATTTCAGCCGTCTCCAGGTCGCGAATTTCGCCGATCATGATGATATCCGGGTCTTGTCGCATCAAGGCGCGCACGCCAGCGGCAAAACTCAGATCGATATTGTGCTGCACCTGCATCTGGTTGAAGGCCGGCTCGACCATCTCGATAGGGTCTTCGATGGTGCAGAGATTGACTTCAGAGGTCGCCAGCTTCTTGAGGGTGGTGTACAGCGTGGTGGTCTTGCCCGAACCGGTCGGGCCAGTGACCAGGATGATGCCGTTGGGCTGACGGGTCATTTCCTGCCAGCGACGCAGATCATCACTGGAAAAGCCCAACTGGTCGAAGTCCTTGAGCAGCACCTCGGGGTCGAAGATCCGCATCACCATCTTTTCGCCGAACGCCGTCGGCAGGGTCGACAGGCGCAGTTCCACCTCGCGATTTTCAGGTGTGGTGGTTTTGACCCGCCCGTCCTGTGGTTTGCGTTTTTCGGCGACGTTCATCCGGCCAAGGCTTTTCAGGCGGCTGACAATCGCCATGATCACCTGCGCCGGAAACTGGTAAACGTTATGCAGCACGCCGTCGATGCGAAACCGTACCGTGCCCTGTTCGCGGCGCGGCTCGATATGAATATCGCTGGCGCGCTGCTGAAATGCGTACTGGAACAGCCAGTCGACGATATTGACGATGTGCGCGTCGTTGGCGTCCGGCTCCTGATCACTGGCACCAAGCTTGAGCAACTGTTCGAAGTTGCCCATGTTGCTCATTTTCTGATCAGACGCGCTGGCACCGCTGACCGACTTGGCCAGCCTGAAAAACTCCATCGCCATGCGTTGAATGTCTGTCGGGTTGGCGACCACACGCTTGATCTGCAGCTTGAGCACATGCGCAAGATCGCCTTCCCAAGAGCGCACGTAGGGTTGGGCGCTGGCGATGGTCACCGACTCGCGGTCAACCGCCACGGCCAGAATCTTGTGGCGCTGGGCAAAGGCGTAGGACATCAATGGCGTGACGGCTGCCACGTTGATTTTCAGCGGGTCGATGCGCATGTAGGGCTGGCCACAGGCTTTTGCCAGCCAGCCTGTCAGGGTTTCCAGGTCCAGCTTCTTGCCAGGCCGCTTCAAGTCGTCAAACTGCAGCGAAGCGAGAAATTCGAGAGGATGCAGCTGGATGTTCACCGCACTGCGACGCTGTGTGAGTGCCGTTTCTGCGTCGTCCTGGCCGAGATAGCCTTCGGCAACCAGATCTCGCAGCACATCATTCAGATCAAGCCAGCGATCCTGTGAAGAGGGGGCCAGGGCTGCCATGTGCGCTCCTTGAGGCATTTCGTCATTGGGCGATGAACAAGAGTAGACGCCAAGCGTGACAGCGTTACTCGTTCTATGCGACCGGGAATTACCGGAGCGGCTAAATTGATTCAGCCGGTCGCCAGCGCCACATGCGTTTGCGGGCTGTTCTGCGCGTCGAGCTGTTCGACTTCCACCGAGCAGACATCGATCAGGTTGCGCATTTTTTCGCCGATTACTTGCGCTCTGTGCCAGCTCAGGCTGGCAACTTGCAGGTCGATGAGCAGCGTCTTCTCTTGCTGCGCCACACTGAGCTGGTCGGGAATCAGGTACTGCATTGCAAACAGGTTCAGCACCTGACAGAGCAGCGCCGGCTCGGCTGCGGCAACAATTTGGTAGCGCGCACAGCATGCCGCATTGCTGGATGACCAGTTGTCGGGGCGCTGCAAAGGGGCGGTAACGGCTTGCAGGTCAGGCATGTGGATACTCCAGAACAGTGGGAGAATCTTTACATGCGGAAAAAGAAATTTCTGGTCCATCATCATCTGGATTAGGCTTGTCTGGACTTGTTAATGCGTAAAAAGCCAAGTCGGGAAATTAATTATGCAAATCGAGCTGGACGTTTACGACCGCAAGATTCTGGCGCTGCTGCAAGAGGACGCGTCGCTCTCCAGCGCGCAGATTGCCGAGCAGGTCGGGCTGTCGCAGTCGCCTTGTTGGCGTCGTATTCAGCGGCTCAAGGATGAAGGGGTCATCCGTCGTCAGGTTGCGTTGCTGGATCGCAAGAAAATCGGCCTGAACACACAGATCTTCGCCGAGGTAAAACTCAACGCCCACGGGCGCTCCAACTTCACCGAGTTCACCGACGCGATTCGGGGGTTTCCAGAGGTTTTGGAGTGCTATGTGCTGATGGGGTCAGTGGATTTTCTGCTGCGTATCGTGACGCCGGACATTGAGGCATACGAGCGGTTCTTCTTCGAAAAGCTCTCGCTGGTGCCCGGCATCCAGGAAGTGAACTCGACAGTGGCGCTGTCAGAGATCAAATCCACCACCAGCCTGCCGCTGCTGCGCCAGGGTGGCTGAACGTGCGCTTTTGACCATCCCGCATGCTCAAGATCGGACGCAGAGCGTCCAGAACGGCGTCCCCACGCGGAGCGTGGGGACGATAGTTAAATGACGCATCAAGATGACCATCGTGCCAATGCTCCGCGTTGGCATGCAGTTCGTGACGCTCTGCGTCACAAATTTGCGCCGCGCCGCACACTCAAGATCGGACGCGGAGCGTGGGGACGATAATCAACGCCACGAAATCCAACCCTTACAAGCGCAGCAGGGTTTTCCACGCGCGGCTCTGGAATACGGTGATTGCCTGTTGCACGCGTGCATCAAGGACTTCATCGCTTATGTCCAGATTGGCCAGTTCTTCCAGCTTGCGCAGTTCGCCGTACAGGCGGTCCAGCTCCGGCAGGTCCAGCGCGCCGCGTGCCCAGTGCAGCCAGGCCTGGATGCGCTCGATGCGCGGTAGTTGTTCGGCCAGGTCTTCAGGCTGCTGCTGATAGCGGCTCAGTTGCAGCGATGTTGCTTCTTCACCCAACAGGCGCGGCAGCCAGCTGCTCAACAGCGCAGCGCCCTGACGATTGCCGCGGGTGTTGCGCTCTGTGGTCCAGGTGCGCGCCAGCAACCAGCGCGAGGTGTTCAGCGAGAACTCGCCCCAACGGGTGTCCTGCAACTCTTCCAGAAACTGCTCGTGGGCGGCACCGCGTACATCGGCATCTTCCTGACCGGCCTGAACCAGCGGGCGCCAGTCCTCCAGCAACGCGTCCAGCGAGGTACGCAGTTGCGCGGTCGAGGTCCGTGGGGCGGCCTGGCCAAGGCTGCTGGTCAGGGCGCGCAACTCGGCGAGCATCTCGACCCAGTCCTGCAACAGACGCCAGTGACCGTTGAAACGGTATTGCTCAGCCAGACGCTGGCTGCTGCCCAGCAGGTGCCAGGCCAGCGCCGAGTAGGCTTCGTCGAGCGGAATTTCTGCGTTCAGTGCGGGTGCCGACAGGCTTAGCGAGTAGCTGCTGGCATCAAGCAGGCGATAACCGCGTTCCGCCTTGCTGATGTCACACGGCATCAATGGCAGGGTTGCAGCCAGCTCGGCGGCCAGTTCCAGCAACGCGGCAGGCTCGCCCTCGCGCAGCTCAAGCTCCAGCTCGCAGATTTCTTCCTTCTGCTTGCCCGCAACCACCTGGCCCAGGTCCAACGCAGCTTCGATCACCACTTTGGCCTTGCCACGACCCCAGGCAATTTCGGCCTTTTCACGGATGAAATCGGTGGTGAACAAGGGCTTGATGGTTTTCTTGTCCAGCCCGGCCAATTGCTCGGGCCAGCAATCGCCTTCGAGCTTTTTCAGGTCGAGCTTGGCTTTGCTCAGGTCCCAGTTGTATTCATTGCGCTCTGACAGGCCAGCAACGCTTTGCCCGCGCGTCTTCATGGTCTGGATGATCTGATCGCCATCGCGACGGATGCGCAGGGCGACTTTGGCTTGTGCCAGCTCGCCCTCTGGCGTATCGAAATACTGGTTCGACAGTTCAAGGCGCTCCCAGCCACTCTTGTTGCGCTTCTTGAGCAACGGGTGTTCGCGCAGTGCAGCGAGGGTCTCGCGGCTGACGCGGAGTTTGATTTCTGTTTCTTTTTGCATGGCCGGGGGAATCCAAACGCTGATACTGATAAACGGGAGCGCAGCCCATGACTGAACGGCTGCTAAGGCCGTCAGTGTACAGGACATGGCCCGAAACGGTTTATTCCTGGGTTGCTATGGCCCTATGATGGGCCGTGTTTCGTCTTGATTACAGGAAGCGTCCATGCCGTTGCCGTCCATGAAAGACCAGTTCGCCGCCTTGATCGCTGCGCCATCGGTGAGCTGCACGCAGCCTTCTCTGGACCAGACCAACCGGCCTGTCATTGATCTGCTCGCCGGATGGCTCGGGGATCTGGGTTTTGCCTGCGACATCCAGCAGGTTTCCCCCGGCAAGTTCAATCTGCTGGCGACCTTCGGAACAGGCCCGGGCGGCCTGGTACTGGCGGGCCACAGCGACACCGTGCCGTTCGACGAAGCGCTGTGGAAAACCGACCCGTTGAAGCTCACCGAAGTCGATGGCCGCTGGGTCGGGCTGGGCAGCTGCGACATGAAAGGCTTCTTTGCGCTGATCATCGAGGCGGTGCGTGGGCTTATCGATCAGCCGTTCAAACAGCCGCTGCTGATCCTCGCTACCTGCGATGAAGAAAGCTCGATGGCTGGTGCCCGTGCACTGGCAGAGGCCGGACGTCCGCTGGGCCGCGCAGCAGTTATCGGAGAGCCGACCGGGCTCAAGCCGATTCGCCTGCACAAAGGCGTAATGATGGAACGCATCCACATCCTCGGGCGCAGCGGCCATTCTTCAGACCCCAGCCTTGGCCACAGCGCGCTGGAGGCGATGCACGACGCGATCAGCGAACTCAAGGGCCTGCGTACGCAATGGCAGGCGCAATACCGCAACCCGCAGTTCACGGTGCCGCAACCGACCCTGAACCTGGGCTGCATTCATGGTGGCGACAACCCGAACCGGATATGTGGCCAGTGCTCGCTGGAATTCGACCTGCGCCCATTGCCGGGCATGGACCCGGAGGTGCTGCGGGCAGCCATTCGCCATAAGCTTGAGCCGCTGGCCGAGCTGCACCAGGTACAGATTGACTATGCGCCGCTATTCCCCGAGTGTGCGCCCTTCGAACAGGCTGCTGACGCTGAACTTGTGCGCGTTGCTGAACGACTGACCGGTCATACGGCTGCAGCAGTAGCATTCGGCACCGAAGCGCCTTATCTTCAGCGCCTTGGTTGTGAAACGCTGGTGCTCGGCCCGGGCGATATCGCCTGTGCGCATCAGCCGGGGGAATACCTCGAAATGTCACGTCTGGACCCTACAGTGCGTCTGTTACGTCAATTGATCGAACATTACTGCCTGACTCCCCAGTGAGCCCGGTATTGCCAACGTTGAATACAAGGAGATTGCGCGTGTTGCCAAGCCTGTTCCGACGATAACCACCACACCGTTGTGCGTGCTTTTTCTCTTCGTCCATTTTCTCTACAGGCTCTTGTTGTCATGCCCGAATACGTCAACTGGCTTCGCCACGCGTCTCCGTACATCAATGCTCACCGTGACTGCACCTTCGTCGTCATGCTGCCCGGCGACGGTGTTGCGCACCCTAACTTCGGCAATATCGTCCACGACCTGGTGCTGTTGCACAGTCTGGGTGTGCGACTGGTGCTGGTGCACGGCTCGCGCCCACAGATCGAAAGCCGTCTGGCCCAGCGCGGCATTACACCGCGTTACCATCGCGACATGCGCATCACCGATACCGAAACCCTGGAGTGCGTGATCGATGCTGTGGGTCAGCTGCGCATCTCGATCGAGGCGCGCCTGTCGATGGACATGGCTGCCTCACCGATGCAGGGCTCGCGGCTGCGAGTGACCAGTGGCAACGTGGTGACTGCGCGACCTATCGGCGTGCTGGAAGGTGTCGATTATCAGCACACCGGTGAAGTGCGTCGGGTTGACCGCAAGGGCATCAATCGCCTGCTGGATGAGCGTCATATTGTGCTGCTGTCGCCGCTGGGCTATTCACCGACCGGCGAGATTTTCAATCTGGCCTGTGAAGACGTCGCCACGCGCGCCGCCATTGATCTGGCTGCCGACAAACTGCTGTTGTTCGGTGCCGAAACCGGGTTGCTGGACGAGCAGGGCCGACTGGTGCGCGAGCTGCGTCCGCAACAGGTGCCTGCGCACCTGCAGCGTCTGGGCGCCAACTATCAGGCTGAATTGCTCGATGCCGCGGCCGAGGCCTGTCGCGGTGGCGTGGCGCGCAGCCATATCGTCAGCTATGCCGAGAATGGTGCATTGCTGACCGAGCTGTTTACCCGCGACGGTGGCGGTACGCTGGTTGCGCAGGAGCAGTTCGAACTGGTGCGCGAAGCGGCCATTGAGGACGTCGGCGGCTTGATGGACCTGATCACGCCGCTGGAAGAGCAGGGTATTCTGGTACGTCGCTCTCGCGAAGTGCTGGAGCGCGAGATCACCCAGTTCAGCGTGGTCGAGCGGGAAGGGCTGATCATCGCCTGCGCGGCGCTGTACCCGATTGCCGATTCGGAGTCAGGCGAACTGGCGTGTCTGGCCGTCAATCCGGAATATCGCCACGGTGGGCGCGGGGACGAGCTGCTGGAGCGCATTGAAAACCGCGCCAGAGCGCTGGGTATCAAGACCCTGTTCGTCCTCACCACCCGTACCGCACACTGGTTCCGTGAGCGCGGCTTCGAGCCCAGCAGCGTCGACCGCCTGCCAAGCGCCCGCGCGTCGCTGTACAACTACCAGCGTAATTCGAAGATCTTCGAAAAGGCGATTTAAGCCTGGGGGCGGACTATATTTTGTGGGAGTGAGTTTGCTCACGAAGAGGCTGGAACAAGCCCCCAGAAAGGGGCGTTTGAACCGTCCCTTTCGTGAGCAAGCTCACCCACGCCCTTCGGGCAGAAGCGCAGAGCATTGGGCACGATAGTTGAGATGATCGTTCCTCACGCTCCGCGTGGGAATGCAGTTCTCGACGCCTGCGTCGTCAAGAGGACGCGGAGCGTCCAGAAAGGCATGCGACGCAGAGCGCCGCACGATAGTCGCGCCTGCACCGGCACCTTCGTGAGCAATCTCCCCACAGTAATTGCACGATCAGTTACTGATCGACAGAATGCTCGCCTGATACGACCCGACAAACGTGTCGAAATCCACCACTTCTTCCGTTGCTTCCAGTTCGGCCTGTTCTTCGATCGAGGTTTTGGCCTGGGCTTCGAAGTCTGCCTGTTCCTGAGCGCTCAGCGGGTGAGTACGGAAGTATTCGGCATGGGCCTGACTCTGGCGCAAAGAGAAAGCGGTAAAGCCCTCGTTATGCGCTTTCATGCTGGCCAGCACCTGGGCGGAAGGTGTGAGCGACGCATCGTCGATCTTTGCCTGTTGCACGGCAATCGACTTGATGTGCTCGTCAATGCCCTGGGCCTGATCCAGCAGTCGGGCAATCGGTGTGATTTTTTCCAGCAGCTCGCTTGCCCAGGTCTTGAGATCAACAGGGCTGTTGTTGCGCTGCAGGTTCAGGTCCGGACGGCGACCTTCCTTGACCACTGCCAGGAAGTTCGAGCTTGCATTGGAACACTCATGGCTGGCCAGTTGCTGGCTTTCCTCAAGCGCGCAGTACAGCACGAACGCATCGATGAAGCGTGATTGCTCCAGGCTGATGCCGGTAGGCAGGAACGGGTTGATGTCCAGGCAGCGCACTTCAACGTACTGCACACCACGGGCCACCAGCGCCTGAATAGGGCGCTCGCCGCTATAGGTCACACGCTTGGGGCGAATGTTGGAGTAGTACTCGTTCTCGATCTGCAGCACGTTGGTGTTCAGTTGAACCCACTCGCCGTTCTGGGCATGAGTGCCAATCTCGACGTAAGGCTTATAAGGCGTGGCCACGGCCTTGCGCAGGCTGTCGGTGTAGCTGACCAAGTCGTTGTAGCAAGGGGTCAGGTCGGCCTGGGCGTCGCTTTGATAGCCCAGATCGCTCATGCGCAGGCTGGTAGCGTACGGCAGATACAGGGTATCGGCGTCGAAATGTTGTTCCAGCTGATGTTTACGGCCGCGCAGGAAGCCTGCGTCCAGCGCTGGTGAAGCACCGAACAGGTACATCAGCAGCCAGCTGTAGCGGCGAAAGTTACGGATCAGCGCGATGTAGGAGTGCGACTGGTAGTCGCGCGCGTCGCCAGCGAAGTCTTCGGTCTGCTTGAGCAGTGCCCAGGCGTCTTCCGGCAACGAGAAATTGTAGTGAATGCCGGCGATGCACTGCATGGTCTTGCCATAGCGCAGCGCCAGGCCTTTGCGGTACACGTATTTGAGCTTGCCGATGTTCGACGTGCCGTAGTAGGCAATCGGTATGTGCTCTTCATCGGGCAGCGGGCAGGGCATCGACGGGCTCCAGAGCAACTCGTCGCCCAGCTTGCTGTAGGCGAAGCGATGGATCCTGTCCAGGCTGTCGATGGTCTCGGCCGGGTTCTTCAGCGCAGGCGTGATGAACTCCAGCAGCGATTCGGAATAGTCGGTCGTGACCTGACCATTGGTCAGGGCAGCACCCAGAGCTTGCGGGTGAGGCGTCTGTGCCAGTTCTGCCGTTGCGGTAACGCGCAGGCACTCGCGCTCGATACCGTGCAGGCACTGCTCCAGCAGAGAGAGGTTGTTGCGCTCGCCGAGCAACGCAAGACGACGGTTTAAAAGTTCGCTCAAGGTGTAATCCTTCACGCATCGGTCGCCCCGATATAGGGGTGGACTTGACGGTCTACAAGGGTGAAGAAAGGAACTGGCGTAGTCGCCTGGTTGGTCTGTAGCGCCTGTTCACAATCACTGCTCTATGTCGTACCACCCAAATGGACTCGGCACCAAGCTAATGGTGCCGAAATTAACCCAAATGATGTCGATACGGCTAGGTTCTGTTCACAGTGATTGCTTTCATCAGCCTTTATCGCAGTCTAGATGACCGCGAATGTGCCCTGAGCTTTCGCAACAAGCTTGTCGCCCTGAACGACCTCCGCCTCGACGACCAGCGTCCTGCGGCCCGCATGCAGCACCCTGGCGATGCATAACACCTCGCCATCGGACACGCCGCGCACGTAGTTGATCTTGCACTCGATGGTGACACTTCGCTGGTCAAAACCGTGGGAGCTGGAACAGGCCAGCCCCATGGCAATATCGACCAGACTGAAGATTGCCCCGCCGTGCATGACGTTGCCGCGATTGCGCAGATGCGCCTCCAGCGGCAACGCAACCTCGGCCACGCCTTCGTCCAGACGCCGCAGTTCGCAGCCGAGCATCTTGAAGTAGGCGCTGTGGGTCAGATCTTCAGGAATGTCCATCAGCGCTTCTTCAACTGCTTGGCATTGGCAAACAGCGAAGCCATAGCGTTGTTGATGGGCGCCGGTGTCGTGGTTTCCTTGCGCGGGGCGTTGTTCTGCTGGCGAGGCGAAGAACCTGGACGGGCACCGCGTGCACCGTCGATCTTCTCGCCGGGCGTATCGCTCATGCGCATCGACAGACCGACGCGTTTGCGCGGAATGTCGACTTCCATGACCTTCACTTTCACCACATCACCGGCCTTGACCGCTTCACGCGGGTCCTTGATGAACTTCTCGGACAACGCCGAGATGTGGACCAGACCGTCCTGATGCACGCCGATATCGACGAATGCACCGAAGTTGGTGACGTTGGTGACCACACCTTCGAGAATCATGCCCGGTTGCAGGTCCTTGAGTTCTTCGACACCTTCCTGAAACTCTGCCGTCTTGAACTCCGGACGCGGGTCGCGACCCGGTTTTTCGAGTTCCTGCAGAATGTCGGTCACGGTCGGCAGACCAAAGGTCTCGTCGGTGAATTTCTTCGGGTCCAGGCGCTTGAGAAAGCTCGCATCGCCAATCAGCGAGCGAATATCGCGGTCGGTTTCTGCCGCAATACGCTGCACCAGCGGATAGGCTTCCGGGTGAACGGCAGAAGAGTCCAGCGGGTTGTCACCGGTCATGACGCGCAGGAAGCCTGCGGCCTGTTCAAAGGTCTTTTCGCCCAGACGACTGACTTTTTTCAGCGCTGCACGCGTCTTGAACGCGCCGTTTTCATCGCGATGCGCAACGATGTTCTGCGCCAGCGTGGTGTTGAGGCCGGAAATGCGTGCCAGCAGCGCCACGGAGGCAGTGTTCACGTCCACGCCCACCGCGTTCACGCAGTCTTCAACCACTGCGTCCAGACCGCGCGCCAGTTTGAGCTGCGAGACGTCATGCTGATACTGGCCGACACCAATGGACTTCGGATCGATTTTCACCAGCTCGGCGAGCGGGTCCTGCAAGCGACGGGCGATGGAGACCGCGCCACGGATCGATACGTCGAGGTCCGGGAATTCCTTGGCGGCCAGTTCCGACGCGGAATAAACCGATGCGCCTGCTTCGGAAACCATAACCTTGGTCATTTTCAGATCTGGGTATTTTTTGATCAGGTCGGCGGCCAGCTTGTCGGTTTCGCGGCTGGCGGTGCCGTTGCCGATAGCGATCAGGTCGACCGAGTGCTTGGCGCACAGGGCAGCCAGCACGGCGATGGTCTGATCCCACTGGTTCTTCGGCACATGCGGGTAAACGGTCGCGTAGTCGAGCAATTTACCGGTGGCGTCCACCACAGCGACCTTGCAGCCGGTGCGCAGGCCTGGGTCCAGGCCCAGTGTGGCGCGCTGGCCAGCCGGGGCGGCGAGCAGCAGGTCGTGCAGGTTGTGGGCGAAAACGTTGATGGCTTCGGTTTCCGCGCCGTCGCGCAACTCGCCCAGCAGGTCGGTTTCCAAGTGGCTGTACAACTTGACCTTCCAGGTCCAGCGCACCACTTCGGCCAGCCATTTGTCTGCAGGGCGGCTCTGGTTCTGGATGCCGAAGCGTTCACCGATCATCAGTTCACAAGGGTGCATGGCACCCGGCAGTTCTTCACCGACTTTCAATGCGGAGCTGAGAAAACCTTCGTTGCGGCCGCGGAAAATCGCCAGCGCACGATGCGACGGCATGCTCTTGAGCGGCTCGTCGTGTTCGAAATAATCGCGAAACTTGGCACCTTCCTCTTCCTTGCCCGGCACCACGCGTGCGCTGATTACCGCTTCCTGCTTGAGGAAGCTGCGCAGCTTGTCGAGCAACGATGCGTCTTCGGCAAAGCGCTCCATCAGGATGTACTTGGCGCCTTCCAGCGCAGCTTTGACATCGGCCACGCCTTTCTCTGCGTCGACAAAACGGGCTGCTTCGGCGTCCGGAGTCAGGCTCGGGTCGTTGAACAGGCCGTCGGCCAATTCGCCCAGGCCGGCTTCAAGGGCGATCTGGCCCTTGGTGCGACGTTTCTGCTTATAAGGCAGGTACAAATCTTCAAGGCGGGTCTTGGTGTCGGCCAGCTTGATGTCGCGAGCCAGCTCCGGGGTCAGCTTGCCTTGCTCTTCGATGCTGGCAAGAATGCTGACGCGCCGGTCATCCAGCTCACGCAGATAGCGCAGGCGTTCTTCCAGATGGCGCAATTGCGTGTCATCAAGACTGCCGGTCACTTCCTTGCGGTAGCGGGAAATGAAGGGCACGGTCGAGCCTTCATCCAGTAGTGCTACGGCCGCTGCGACCTGTTGTGGGCGTACGCCGAGTTCTTCGGCGATGCGGCTGTTGATGCTGTCCATAAAACCACCTGGAGTTGTGAGCAAAAAACTGGGCTATGTACGAATTGCCTTGCCTGAATATCGTCCGCCAGCATTTATTTTCAGTGATGTCGAACTGCCATAAGGTCGGCGTTGCCTGACTTTGAGGGCGGCGCATTATACCCGGCGAAGGCGGATTAGGGGATCGGCCGACAAATGTGGTCTTTTTTCGGCGAAAAAGCCTGCACAAGTGCCGCCTCCAGTAAAATCTGCTAACAATGCACAAGGTGCGCATCACCGCAGCTACGCCATAATGCGCCCCGAGATCAGAGGAGCATCCGATGAGCAGCACCGCACAAAATGCTGAAGGCGAAAAAATCCTTATTGTCGATGACGATCCGGGGCTGAGCAGTCTCCTGGAACGTTTTTTCACCAGCAAGGGCTACCGGGCCCGCGCCGTGGCAAACGTGGAGCAAATGGACCGACTATTGGCCCGCGAGGTGTTCAACCTTGTGGTGCTGGACTTGATGCTGCCCGGAGAAGACGGCCTTTCAGCCTGCCGTCGTCTGCGAGCCGCGAACAATCAGGTGCCGATCATCATGCTGACCGCCAAGGGCGATGAGCTGAGCCGCATCAAGGGGCTCGAACTGGGTGCTGACGATTACCTGGCCAAGCCGTTCAACCCGGACGAGTTGATGGCGCGGGTCAAGGCTGTTCTGCGTCGTCAGGCTGCGCCTGTACCCGGCGCGCCCGGCAGTGAAGACGAGTCGGTCAGTTTCGGCGACTACGTGCTGTCCCTGGCAACCCGCGAACTCAAGCGTGGCGAAGAAGTGCACATGCTGACCACAGGTGAATTCGCGGTACTCAAGGCTCTGGTCATGCACGCTCGCGAGCCGCTGACCCGTGACAAGTTGATGAACCTGGCCCGCGGCCGGGAGTGGGATGCGCTGGAGCGGTCCATCGACGTACAGATTTCCCGTCTGCGTCGTCTGATCGAGCCGGATCCTTCCAAGCCCCGCTATATCCAGACCGTCTGGGGCGTAGGCTATGTATTCGTTCCGGATGGTGCCGGCAGTCGCTGATAACCCGTTGTCGGCACAGAAATCCGTCATTCTCGCCAGTTACGTCGATAATCTCTTTCGAGGTTATCGACGTACTGGTTTTTTGCGTTCGTCCATCGGGTCCGGCCCGCGTTCGGCAAACCTGCGAGCCTCGCTCGCCTTGCAAAGTGTATGGCTGCAGTTATGAAGACTCCGCTCTGGTTTCCGCAAAGCTTTTTCTCCCGCACGCTCTGGCTGGTGCTCATCGTCGTGCTGTTTTCCAAAGCCCTGACGCTGGTTTATCTGCTGATGAACGAAGACGTGCTGGTCGACAGGCAATACAGCCACGGCGTTGCGCTGACACTGCGCGCGTATTGGGCAGCCGATGAAAACGATCGTGAAGCGATTGCCGAAGCGGCCGGTCTGATTCGGGTCGTGGGCGGTGGCGTGCCGGAAGGAGAGCAGCACTGGCCGTACAGTGAGATCTACCAGCGGCAGATGCAGGCCGAGCTGGGTGCCGATACGGAAGTGCGTTTACGTGTGCACGCACCGCCCGCGCTCTGGGTAAGGGCGCCGAGCCTTGGGGATGGCTGGTTGAAAGTCCCGCTTTATCCGCACCCGTTGCGCGGTCAGAAGATCTGGAGTGTGCTGGGCTGGTTCCTGGCTATCGGATTGCTCTCCACGGCGTCCGCGTGGATTTTTGTGCGTCAATTGAGTCAGCCTCTCAAGCGTCTGGTCTTTGCGGCTCGACAGCTGGGGCAGGGGCGCAGCGTACGCTTGCCGGTCAGTGACACACCCAGCGAAATGACCGAAGTCTATCGGGCCTTCAATCAGATGGCTGAAGACGTCGAGCAGGCCGGGCAGGAGCGCGAACTGATGCTGGCTGGTGTCTCCCATGACTTGCGTACACCGCTGACGCGTCTGCGCCTGTCCCTGGAACTCATGAACGACAATGAGTTCTCCGAAGGCATGGTGCGGGATATCGAGGACATGGACGCCATTCTTGATCAGTTCCTGGCGTTCATTCGCGATGGGCGTGATGAAGAGATTGAAGAGGTCGATCTTGGGCATCTGGTGCGCGACGTGGTTGCACCCTTCAATAACGATGAAGACAGCATCCGTCTGTGTCTGGAACCGATTCCGCCCTTCCCGCTAAGGCGCGTATCGATGAAGCGTCTGTTGACCAATCTGATTGGCAACGCCAGGCATCATGCCGGTAACGGTATCGAAGTGGCCGCTTATGTATCCGGTGACAGAAACGCGCCGTACGTGGTGTTGAGCGTACTGGACAGGGGCGCAGGCATTGATCCGTCCGAGCTTGATACCATCTTCAATCCGTTCATTCGCGGTGACCGCGCACGCAGCGGCAAAGGGACCGGCCTGGGGCTGGCTATCGTCAAGCGTATAGCTGCCATGCACGGCGGCAACGTCGAGTTGAGAAATCGTTCGGGGGGTGGCCTGGAGGCGCGAGTGCGTCTGCCTTTAGGGCTGATGCTGCCGAGGGATGCTATCTAGAAAGAATCGTAAAGGGCATAAAGCGCCGTGCGGGTCATGGAAAATGTTCGACAGGTCGACGCATTCTCGAGGACTTGCACGGCAGCTTGCCTGACCCGGCCCTTGGCGGAGGTACTCCCTGTACCCCTAGGTCACGCCGATCCATTCGATCAACGCATCCCGGCCCCTTGGTCATGCGCGCACCTTCCTCAGGCCGCACAAACAAGAGAGGTATCGGCTCCTGGAGCCGACACCTTCTTCTGAATCAATACCAGTTCGGGTCTTTGCGCAGCTCTTCATTCAAGAGCTTTTGCATACCCTCGTCAGGCTTACCCAGGTAGCGGTAAGTCGCGTGACGGGTTGGCGATTTATCCGCAGGCAAGCCCGCAGGTACTTCAACCAACATGGCGTAAGCATCTTCCTTGTCGAGACTGAAAGCCACGATCAGGCGTTTGCTTTTGCACGTATCGGCAGTTTCGCAAAGCGGCCCGACAAGATACTTGTCACCGTCTTCGGTGGCCGCTGTCATCTGCTGCTCGGAAGCCCCGGACAGGTTGATCACCCAATCCGGCAACCGCTCTTCCTTTTTGACGACCTTCGCCCAGGTTGTGCGGTACTCGGGGGCAGAGCTCAAAAGCTCGTTGACCCGAGACTGTCCATCATTGGCTGCCATGACCATGGCGCTGCCGCCCATCAACAGGGCGGCGGCCAGTGTGCGAAATGACGTGTGCATTATCAGCCTCGACCGCGACGACCGAAGAAGAACGACACAACGAACATCACCAGGAAGACGACGAACAGGATCTTGGCGATACCGGTAGCCGTGCCCGCGATACCACCGAAGCCCAGTACTGCAGCGACAATGGCGATGATCAGAAACGTGATTGCCCAACTCAACATGGTGATACTCCTTTTTGGTGCCGTTTTAATATGAATGCTGCGATTTTTCAGGTCGGGTCAGAAAACCCATTTTTGCTGCGGTGCGACTTCATCTACAGACACCAGCCCATCGACAGGGCGAAGGCTCGAAGACACATCCTTAAACACTGGAGCGCTTACGCCGCGATAGGAGATGCTGCTGGTCTGGATGAATTGCTGTCTGGCTTGAGTTGCTTCGTTGGCTTGATTCCAACGCTGAAACTGCTGAATGGCGATCAGAGTGACAAGCAGTGCAAGGAGTAGAAAAAGACCTTGCTGAATGTGCAGGGGAGAAATACGCAATTGTGCAATACGCTGGCTGTTCATCTGCAAACTCCCCTGGCCTGAGTGGGCATTCAATCTGATGGGTCGTTGTGTATCGACCTTGTTGAATGGGTTGTTGCAGACTGCATGCCAGTTTTCTATTTGAATTTAATTACTTTTAAATCAATAGCTTATAAAGTTTTACAGAGGCGTCCTACCAGCAAGCTGCACGATTACACATTTGTAATCGTGCGTTCTGCACGAAGCGCTCAGCGTTGTGCGCCTGAACGATCAGCCTGCGCTACGCGCCATGACCTTCAGGGCGTCGCCATTCACTCCCTTGACGCCACGAATGTTGCGCGCGATTTCCACCGCCAGCTCCTTCTCCGCAAAGTTGGCAACCACGCCGTTCAGGCTCACCACACCGGCTTTGGTGTCCACTTTGATGTTGAGTCCGTCCAGCGTCCGACTGTAGATCAGGCTCGCCTTCACCTTGCTGGTGATCCAGGCGTCGCTCATTTCCTCGGTTGGGGTCAATGTCTGGGGCTGGGTCTTGGCAGCGATCGAGTCGGCTGCGCTCAGGCTGATCAGGTTGTTGACGCTGACCACGCCATCAGTGTTGCTTGCCAGGCTGCCCGCCAGCTCCTTGGCTTCGGGGCTTTGCGCGCGGCCTTTGAGGGTGATCACGCCATCTTTGCTATCGACATCGATGGTCAGCGCTTCAGTCACGCTGCTCCACAGCAATTTGGATTTCACCGTCGCTACCAGCGTGGCATCTTCGAAACGCTGGGCCATATTGGTTCGCGTACCAGGCTCGCTGGCAACGGCAGGGTCTACCTCCAGCTGGTTGTCGACCTTTTCGATGCCTTTGGTATCCAGCGCAATGCGTTCGGCCAGCTCACGATCAACCTCGTTTTCGACCTTGCCCTTCAGAGTCGCGGTGCCTTGGTCGACATCTACATCGATCTTGAATGGGCTCAGATGTTTGTTCAGCGCGAAAGCTGTCCAGATCGAACCGTCCTGCCGCGCCTCGTCGAGTTGGGTTGGCAAATCAGGTTGGGCGAGTACCGGACCGCTGCCAAGCAGCGCAGCGGCGGCGGTGATCAGAGCAATCTTTTTCAGTGAAAACATATGAGCGTTCCTTTTGAGATGAGATTTCGTCTCCGAGTGGACGGTTTTAACGACATAAACGCGGATTAATCAGGTTGTTCGCCATTGGGCGATCAGAAAGCTACCATGCATGCCGAAGAATCAATCAGAATTGACCATGCAACTTGCCCGATGATTCCGAGACTAACTGAGACAATTCATTAAGGAGCGTAGGAAAAATGGAAGCAGCCACTGAGAATCAGGGCCGTATTCTGCTTGTGGACGATGAGTCCGCCATCCTCCGCACTTTCCGGTACTGTCTGGAAGACGAAGGCTACAGTGTCGCCACTGCCAACAGCGCAGCCCAGGCTGACACGCTCATGCAACGCCAGGTTTTCGACCTGTGCTTTCTCGATTTGCGTCTGGGTGAAGATAACGGCCTGGATGTACTGGCACAGATGCGTATTCAGGCACCGTGGATGCGTGTAGTCATCGTGACTGCACACTCGGCGGTCGATACGGCTGTTGATGCCATTCAGGCGGGTGCAGCCGACTATCTGGTAAAGCCGTGCAGCCCCGATCAGCTGCGTCTTGCGACCGCCAAACAGCTTGAAGTGCGACAACTATCTGCTCGCCTTGAGGCACTGGAAGGCGAGGTTCGCAAGCCGAAAGACGGACTGGATTCCCACAGTCCTTCAATGATGGCCATCCTGGAAACGGCCCGTCAGGTTGCCGTGACCGATGCCAATATCCTGATTCTGGGTGAGTCGGGGACCGGTAAAGGCGAGCTGGCCCGGGCGATTCACGGCTGGAGCAAGCGGGCAAAGAAGTCCTGCGTCACGATCAACTGTCCATCGCTCACCGCAGAGCTGATGGAAAGCGAACTGTTCGGCCACAGTCGCGGGGCCTTCACCGGTGCGAGTGAAAGTACTCTGGGCCGTGTCAACCAGGCGGACGGCGGCACACTGTTCCTCGACGAGATCGGCGATTTTCCGCTGACGCTGCAACCCAAGTTGCTGCGCTTCATTCAGGACAAGGAATACGAGCGTGTGGGTGACCCGGTTACCCGACGTGCCGATGTACGTATCCTGGCCGCTACCAACCTGAATCTGGAAGACATGGTGCGCAGCGGGCGCTTCCGTGAGGATTTGCTGTACCGCCTGAACGTGATCACTCTGCACCTGCCGGCCCTGCGTGAGCGCAGCGAAGACATCCTGACCCTGGCGGACCGGTTTCTGGCGCGCTTCGTCAAGGAATACGCTCGCCCGGCCCGAGGGTTCAGCGAAGAGGCCCGTGCAGCGCTGCTCAACTACCGCTGGCCGGGCAACATTCGTGAGCTGCGCAACGTCATTGAGCGTGCCAGCATCATTTGTCCGCAGGAGCGTGTGGAGATCAGCCACTTGGGTATGGCCGAACAACCGGCGAACAATGCGCCGCGTGTCGGCGCCGCCTTGAGCCTGGACGAGCTTGAAAAAGCGCACATCGGAGCCGTGCTGGCGACTAGTGAAACCCTTGATCAGGCCGCCAAGACGCTGGGTATCGATGCGTCGACGCTTTACCGCAAACGTAAACAGTACAACCTGTGAAAGGCCTCAAATGAAGCTGGCCATGAAACTGCGCACCCGCCTCTTTCTGAGTATCTCGGCACTGATCACCGTTGCTTTGCTCGGACTGCTGCTAGGGCTCGTCAGCGTCATGCAAATGGCCCGGACCCAGGAGTCACTGATCCAGCATAACTTCGCCATTCTGGATCTGGGCTTGAAGCTGCGTCAGAACCTGGGTGATCAACTGGTTTTGATGACGGGTGCCAACCGCGATCAGGCTGAGCTGGAAAGAATCCAGAATCAGTTTGAAGACCTGCTGGAAGAGGTTTCGGCACAGGACACCCAGCAAAACGTACGCAATGGTTTCGAAAAGACCAAGGGCGATTACCGGCAATTCATCGATACCTGGAAGCAATACGGCAACGATGCGCGAGGCATACGCGGCGTCCCGCAACTGAGTGCCAGCTTCGACAACCTGCGTAACGGCTTGCTGGCTGTACATCGCAAGGCGCTGGAGAACATCAGCAGCGCCGAGATCAACTCCCGTGATCGTGCGCTTTGGATCGCGGGGTTGCTGGGGCTGGTCGGGCTGGCGGTGCTGTGTATCGGCTTTGTGACCGCGCACGGTATTGCTCGGCGTTTCGGTGCGCCTATCGAGGCGCTGGCCAAGGCCGCCGATCGCATCGGGGAAGGGGATTACGAAGTCACGTTGCCCATCTCCTCGGCCGCCGAGATGAACCTGCTGACCCGGCGATTCGGCATCATGGCCGAAGCTCTGCGTCAGCATCAGGCGACCAATATTGATGAGTTACTGGCTGGCCAGCAGCGTTTGCAAGCGGTTCTCGACAGTATCGACGATGGTCTGCTGATGATTGACCGCCAAGGGCATCTGGAGCACTTGAACCCTGTGGCTCAGCGTCAGCTCGGCTGGGACGAGAGTCGCCTCGGGCAAAGCCTTGGAGATGCGTTGGGCCGCCCCGAGCTGGATGAGCAATTGCATCTGGTGCTGCGTGGCGGGACGCTGGAGCGTGCTCCGGAAGACCTGGCCATCGAAATCGACGGTGAATCGCGCCTGCTGACCTACAGTATGACGCCTGTCAGTCATACCAAAGGCCATATTCTCGGTGCGGTGATGGTGCTGCATGACGTCACCGAACAGCGTGCTTTCGAGAGGGTACGCAGTGAGTTCGTCCTGCGCGCTTCGCATGAGCTGCGCACGCCTGTCACGGGTATGCACATGGCATTCGGTCTTCTCCAGGAGCGCCTGCATTTCGCCCCCGAAACCCGTGAGGCCGATCTGCTCAACACGGTCACCGAAGAAATGCAGCGCTTGATGCAACTTATCAATGACCTGCTGAATTTCTCGCGTTACCAGAACGGTCTGCAGAAACTCAAACTGGCACCGTGCTCCATCGAAACCTTGCTGGAGGAAGCCAGGGCGCGATTCGAGGACAAGGCCCTTGAGCAGGACATCGTACTGATGTTGGATATGCAGGAGCCCATGCCGCGCCTGCATGCCGATCAGTCCCAGCTGGAGAGGGTGCTGGACAACCTGCTGGACAATGCGCTACGGCACACGCCGCAGAATGGTCTGATTCGCCTGCAGGCCAGGCGTCATGGCGAGCGGGTGATCATCAGCGTTGAAGACAACGGTGAGGGCATTGCCTACGGGCAGCAGGGACGAATCTTCGAACCCTTCGTGCAGGTTGGTCGCAAAAAAGGCGGAGCCGGACTCGGGCTGGCGCTGTGCAAGGAGATCGTCCAGCTGCACGGCGGGCGAATGGGGGTTTATTCAAGGCCGGGGCAGGGCACGCAGTTCTATATGGCTCTGCCGCTTTAACGGCATGGCCTTGAAGGCGCTGCATGTCTGCCCTTCATAAGCGCATCAAATATCAGGTTGTGCCCTGATCAATTGACGCGGTTAAGCACCTGCAGGATGGCTGCGCTCTGTGCATCAGGTTCGCCGTCAAAGCGTGCCGGGCGATAGTGCATCTGGAATGCCGCCAGCACCTGACGCGTGGCAGTGTCGAGCTCCCCGGTCTGCGGGGTGCTGTAACCCAGACGCGCCAGTTGTTGCTGGAACCAGCTGATGCTCGGCAGGTTGGTTGCCAGTATGGCCTGACGCTGGGCAACCAGGCGTTCGTCAGGCCAGATGCCGAGCCCTTCGGCAGCAAGGCGCTTCCAGGGGAACAGCGGGCCAGGGTCCTGTTTGCGCGTCGGCGCGATGTCGCTGTGGCCGATGATGTGTTTTGGATCGATTTTGTTGCGTTTGACAATGTCTTTGAGCAGCACTGTGATCGACTGGATCTGGGCTTCAGTGTAGGGGTACCACAACCGGCCTGTAGGTGTGTCCTTGAAGCCGGGGTTGACGATTTCGATGCCGATCGAGCTGGAATTAAGCCAGGTACGGCCTTCCCATTCGCTTTCGCCAGCATGCCAGGCGCGGGCACTTTCATCGACCAGCTTGTAGATAGTGGCCTTGCTGTCATCGCCAATCAGATAGTGGCTGCTGACCTCGCCATGGGTCAGAAGCTGGAGGGATTTCTCCATCGAGGCGGAGGTGTAATGCATGATCACGTACTGAACCCGGCCATCGAAATTCACCGATAGATGGCTGGTGTCCAGCCTGGGGCCACTGGCGCAGGCAGTGAGGATGAGCAGCACAAAGGCAGAGAAATACAGTTTCATGGGATCGGCAGCGTCAGCGGGAAATGCAATATCATAACAACATGTGCGCAAATAGCTTCGGCATTGACGTGCTCGTTCAGGTCAAAATGTTTCAGTCAGCCTTGTTCGACCCTGTTTCGGCCATTCTCCTTGGCCTTGTACAGCGCCTGATCGGCGCGCTTGATCGCAGTGTCACTGCGTTCAGCCGTTCGAAAAGCCGTCACTCCAATGGACACTGTGATCGTCACGCGCTCGCCCTTGAAGTGAAACGGACATGACTCCACCGCAGCGCGCAGTTCGTCGAGCAACGTCAGCCCGGTGCCGGGAGGTGTCGCAGGCAGCAGCATGACAAATTCCTCACCGCCAAACCGGGCGAGAAAATCGTCGCTGCGCAGGCGTTTCCTGAAAACGTTGGCGACGATCTTCAGCACTTTATCGCCCGCCAGATGGCCATAGCCGTCATTGATGCGCTTGAAGTGGTCCAGGTCCAGAATGCACACCAGCAGGCTGTTTTTCTCGTAGTGCCACTTGGTCATCTCCTGTTCAAGGCGCTCGCCCCAGGCGGCGCGATTGGGCAGGCCGGTGAGCGGGTCGATCATGGCCTTTTGGCGCTGTTCTTCCAGGTGAGTCCTGAAACCCAGCGCTTCCTGCTCCATGCTCGCAACGCGGGCCGACAGACCTTGCAGCCGCGAGGCAACTTCCCGCTCGCGTGCGTCACGCTTGAGCTGGTAGTGGTCCATGGTGCTGAGCAAGCCTTCAAAGCGGTTGTCGAGCACCTGCTTGAGACTGGTCAGGTCGGAAGCGTCTTGAACACTGATTTGCAGGCCGCCCACCTGTTCGCGTAACTGTTCGTTCAGGTCACGCGCTGTGGACTGATCCTCTGCATGATCTTCACTGGCAGCCTGCAAGTGGCTCTGAAACGATTCAAGCCGCTCATTGAGTTGTTTGAGGTAGGTGCTGAATTCCTGTTGGCCGCCGTTGTTGATTGCCAGCATCAGAACTGCCAGATCGTCGAGGATCGGCAGCAGTTCGTACCAGTTCAGCCCATGTTTCAAGCGTAACTGCATGTCCTCGACCTGCGGGCGGAAGTGCTCCGACAAGGTCAGGTCATCGAGCAGGCCCAGCAGCGTTTCCTCAATATGTGCGGCCACCGAGCTGTAGCTGGGTTCTGGCGACGAGGGCAGCGAATAACCCTCTTCGCCTTCTACCGTCTCGGTTTCTGATTCGGCATCTTCTTGCGGTTCTTCCGGCGCCTGGATGATTGGCACGGGCCGTTGCTGGTAGGGCACTGACGGAACGGGGCCCAGCAGGTCGGTGAAATCGATAGGCTCGCCAGGGACAGCCGCAGGTTCGGCGACTGTTTCGGCCGAGGCTGGAGCAAGGGATGCTGCGGCTGGCGATGGCGCAGGTTTTTCAGTTGCCGTAACGACAACGGTTTCGGCTTCGGAAACCGGCGGCAGTATGTATGCGTCCTTGGTCTCCTGATTGACGATGTCGGGGACAATGGCAGCTTCGACTTCAGATGCGGCAACGTCTATCGGGGCGTTAGCGTTCTCGGCCTCAGGCTCCACGTGCGTCTCATGCATTTCCTGAGCAGAAGGGGCGTTTTCGGGGTGGGCAGCCTCGGGAGGGTGCTCATTGCCATGTTCGTCCCGCGAACCGAACAAACGCTGCAGAAGCCCTTGGCGTGGGCCCTCTTCGTGCTTTTCGAGCAGGGTCAGGGCCTGGCCCTGCAAACCACTCAACTCGCTGAGCAGCAAAGGCAGCTCGCGTGCCTGTGATGCACGTTCTTCAAGGTCCTTGGCAAAGCGCTTGAGTGGCTTGCGTACCTCTCGTGGCAGCGGCAGCGCTTGCAGCTGTGCGACCAGTGCGGTCAGTGCCGAGCCAATTTGCCCGACCCGCACTTCACGGCGATGCTCGGAGTCCAGTACGGCCTTTTCGAGGCGCGGAATCAAGGCTGCCAGACCGGCGTCCATATCGTCCTTGCGGACAATTTCGCGCATTTCCTTCATGCATTCATCGACGGCGCGGTCAGAGCCCTCTGCTGCCAGACTGCTGCGTACCAGACCGCGTCGCAACAAATCGAGCCGCGCATCCCAGCGCTTTTCGAGCTTATCCTGTTGCTCGATTCCCTTGAGGTACTTCTCTTTCCAACGCTCCGCGTCGTCGCTCATGCAAGGCTTCCACCAGAGGGCACAGGCAGTGAGTCCCCACGTAGTGAATCTGGCAGGCGAATCTCGACAGCAACCGGCAGGTGATCGGAAATGGGCTGCGCCAGTACCTGTACGCGTTCAAGCGTGAGGGTCGGGCTGAGCAAAATGTGATCAAGGCAGCGTTGTGGTCGCCAGCTTGGAAAGGTCGCTTCGATTTGCGGTGCCAAAAGGCCCAGATCGCGTAGCGGCGAGTGTTCCAGCAGGTCATTGGCGTGGGTATTCATGTCGCCCATCAGCACCTGATGGCGATAACCGCCGATCAGATCACGAATGTAAGCCAGTTGCCGGGTTCTGGTACGAGTGCCCAGAGCCAGGTGCATCATGACCACCACCAGTGCATCCTCGCCTTCGCCGAAGCGGACAAGAATTGCCCCGCGTCCGGCCGGACCCGGCAGCGGATGATCCTCAATCTTGGTCGGGCGCAAGCGACTCAGCACACCATTGCTGTGTTGGGCGAGGCGACCGAGATTGCGATTGAGTTGTTGATACCAGTACGGAAAGCCACCCAGCTGAGCAAGGTGCTCGACCTGATTGACGAAGCCGGAGCGCATGCTGCCGCCATCGACCTCCTGCAATGCGACCAGATCGAAATCGTTGATCAGATCGCCGATTTTCTGCAGGTTGCCCGCCCTGCCGCCATGTGGCAGCAGATGTTGCCAGCTGCGCGTCAGGTAGTGGTGGTAGCGTTGGGTACTGATACCCACCTGAATATTGAAACTGAGCAAACGCAGCCTGCCGTCTTCCGGCAGCCCGTTTTGCGTCAGATGATGTTCGTTGACCTGCGGGTCATGCAGGCCAACGATACGGGTGCTGCCCTTGCCCCAGCGGCGCATGGCGGGCGCTTACTTGGCGGCTGTAGCAGCCGCTCGCTCTTTGGCAATCAATTGGTCGGCAACTTCCAGGGTCTTTTCCGGACCGCCGGCAGAACCCAGGTCGAAGCGATACTTGCCGTTGACGATCATGGTCGGAACGCCAGTCACTTCATACTTCTTGGCCAATTCCTTGTACTGCGCGATCTTGCCTTTCACTGCGAAGGAGTCGAATGTTTTGAGGAAATCGTCCTTGTTGATGCCTTGAGTGGCTACGAAATCAGCCATGTCATTCTTGTCGGTCAGGCGCTTGCCACCCTTCTGGATAGCTTCGAATACGGCAGCGTGAACCTTGTGCTCGACACCCATGGTGTCGAGGGTGATGAACAACTGGCCGTGGGCGTCCCAAGGGCCGCCGAACATCGCGGGGATGCGCACGAACTTGACGTCGGACGGCAGTTTTTCAACCCACGGATTGATGGTTGGCTCGAACGCGTAGCAATGCGGGCAGCCATACCAGAACAGCTCGACGACTTCGATTTTGCCCGGCTCTGCTACAGGCACAGCGCTTTTCAGCTCGACATATTGTTTGCCGGCCTCGATGGGCTCGGCAGCCTGGGCGGACATACCGAACAGACTGGCGGCAACCAGAGCGGCGCTGATGATCAGATTACGCATGCTTTACTCCTGAGCAGATTGAATCGCCTTCAAGCGACGGTGGTTTCGACCGAATGCGAAAGCCTGAGTTCGTTAGTGTAACGCTGAGGTTGTAAAAATGGGCGACCACGGACGGCCTTTTTGCATAAGGAGTGAAGCAGGTCATGTCTGAATGTTCCAGCCGCCAGCCAGAGCGGCCCGATACAGTGCCAGTGTGGGCCGGGGGACAGGTGTGTCATTATATGCGTACGCATCCAAACGAAACCGACACCTCTTGCCGCTCCCTTTGCAGGCAGGGCCTTCACCGGAAATCACATGCAACTCAAAAACCCCATCCTCGGTCTGTGCCAACAGGCCACGTTCATGCTCAGCGCCGCCAAGGTCGACCAATGCCCCGACGACGAAGGGTTTGAAGTCGCATTTGCCGGTCGCTCCAATGCGGGCAAATCGAGTGCGCTGAACACCCTGACCCATGCCAGCCTGGCGCGTACCTCCAAGACACCGGGGCGCACTCAACTGCTGAACTTCTTCGGGCTGGATGAAGATCGACGTCTGGTCGACTTGCCCGGCTACGGCTACGCCAAAGTGCCTATCCCGCTCAAACTGCACTGGCAGCGCCACCTGGAAGCCTATCTGGGCAGTCGCGAAAGCCTGAAAGGTCTGATCCTGATGATGGATATCCGTCATCCAATGACCGACTTCGACCTGTTGATGCTGGACTGGGCCATCGCCAGCAACATGCCGATGCACATTCTGCTGACCAAGGCCGACAAGCTGACCTATGGCGCTGCCAAGAACACGCTGCTCAAGGTTCAGGCCGAAATTCGCAAAGGCTGGGGCGATGCAGTGAGCATCCAGCTGTTCTCGGCTCCCAAGCGCATGGGCCTGGAAGAGGCTTACACCGTGCTGGCCGACTGGATGGAGCTGGAAGACAAGGCGCCTGCGGAGTAAATCGCAGGCAAAAAAGACCCCGGACTTCGCATGGGGAGGGGGAAGTTCCGGGGCTTAAGGTCCAGACCTTAGGGTGGGATCTGGATAACTGCCAACACTTAACACAACTAGGAGCACGATCGATTTTTCAACCAATCGAGACCTCTGACTCCTGTCCAAACGGTTAAGTTCCAGCAATGAAAAAAAGTTCACATTTCCTACAATGTTTGACGAACCTGCTGACAGGTTCGCCCTTTCAGACTCAGTGCGCCTCGTCCCAGTTGTTGCCGACCCCGACTTCCACCAGCAGCGGCACTGCCAACTTCGCTGCGCCACTCATGTGTGGACGGATCTGTTCACTGATCTGATCGACCAGGTCTTCGCGCACCTCAAGCACCAGTTCGTCATGCACCTGCAGAATGACCCGCGCATCCAGACCGGACTCTTCCAGCCAGCCGTTCACGGCCACCATGGCTTTCTTGATGATGTCCGCTGCTGTGCCCTGCATCGGCGCGTTGATCGCCATGCGTTCGGCACCCTTGCGCAGCGAAGGGTTCTTGGCGTTGATGTCCGGCAGGTACAGGCGACGGCCGAAAATGGTCTCGACAAAACCCTGCTCGGCGGCCTGCGCACGTGTGCGCTCCATGTAATCCAGCACGCCGGGGTAGCGGGCGAAATAGCGGTCGACGTAAGCCTGTGACTGTTTGCGGTCCACGCCAATCTGCTTGGCCAGGCCGAACGCGCTCATGCCGTAGATCAGGCCAAAGTTGATCGCCTTGGCGCTGCGGCGCATGTCAGTGGTGACGTTTTCCAGCTCGACGCCGAAGACTTCCGCTGCCGTTGCGCGGTGAACGTCCAGGTCATTGCGGAAGGCATGCAGCAAGCCTTCGTCCTGGGCCAGATGCGCCATGATGCGCAGTTCGATCTGCGAATAGTCGGCCGCCACCAGCTTGTAGCCCTTGGGGGCCACGAATGCCTGACGGATGCGCCGGCCTTCAGCAGTACGGATCGGGATGTTCTGCAGGTTCGGATCGCTGGATGACAAGCGCCCGGTCACCGCCACTGCCTGGTGATAGGAAGTGTGAATGCGTCCCGTGCGTGGGTTGATCTGCTCCGGAAGGCGGTCGGTGTAAGTGCTCTTGAGCTTGCTCATCGAGCGGTATTGCATCAGCACCTTGGGCAGGGGGAAGTCCTGCTCGGCGAGTTCGGCCAGCACGGCCTCGGCAGTCGATGCCTGGCCGGTGGCGGTCTTGCTGAGGATCGGCATGCCGAGTTTTTCGTAGAGAATCACACCAAGCTGCTTGGGCGAGCCCAGGTTGAATTCTTCACCGGCAATAGCAAAGGCTTCGCGCTCCAGCGCGGTCATCTTGTCGCCCAGTTCGACGCTCTGGATGCCCAGCAGGTTGGCATCAACCAGTGCGCCTTGACGTTCGATACCTGCCAGGACGTGCACCAGCGGCATCTCGATGTCGTTCAAGACCGGCTGCAGGGTTGGAATTGCGGCCAGACGCGCTTCGAAGACTTCATGCAGACGCAGGGTCAGGTCGGCTTCTTCGGCAGCGTAATTGCCAGCCTGCTCGATGGCGATCTGGTCGAAGGTCAACTGCTTGGCACCTTTGCCGGCGATCTCCTGGAAGTTGATCGGCGTGTGCGTCAGGTACTTGGCCACCAGGCTGTCGCGGTCGTGGCGGGTGGCGGTGGAGTCCAGGACGTAGGATTCCAGAATGGTGTCGAACCTGACGCCCTGCAGGTCGATGCCTTGGCTCTGATCGCCGTCGAGCGCGCAGTTGGCAAGCAGGTTGATAGCGAACTTGGCGTGCTGGCCGACCTTGGTTTTATTCGGGTCTTCAAGCAGCGGCTTGAGTGCCTTGAGCACCGTGTCGCGGTCCAGTTGCTGTGGCACCCCCATGTAGGAGTGGGTCAGCGGAATGTAGGCGGCTTCGTGGGTCTGAATGGCGAAAGACAAACCTACCAGTTGCGCACGCTGGGCGTCGGTGCCGTTGCTCTGGGTCACGAAGGCGAAAAGCGGCGCGGCGTTGAGCTTCTTCAGCCACGCATCAAACTGGCTCTGTTCAAGAATGACTTCATAGGCGGCTTGCTTTGCCTCGATGGTTGGCTCTTCGACGACCAGCTCCTGCCCGGCGCGTTTGGCATCGCGTTGCAGGTCTTCGATCCAGCTTTTGAATTCCAGCTCGGCATACAGCTCCATCAACTTGTCGCGGTCCGGCTCGCCGCAATGCAGCTGGTCCAGTTCTATGTCCAGTGGCACGTCGATTTTGATGGTTGCCAGTTCATAGGACAGGAAGGCCATCGCACGATGCTCTTCAAGCTTGGCCGCCAGGGTCTTGGCCCCGCGAATCGGCAGGGTCGCGACCGTTTCGAGGCGCTCGTAAAGCTCCTTGATCCCGCCACCCACGCCGACCAGCAAGCCGACTGCAGTTTTTTCGCCGACGCCGGGGACGCCGGGTATGTTGTCGACCTTGTCGCCCATCAGTGCGAGGTAGTCGATGATGTGCTCCGGGCCGACGCCGAACTTCTCTTTCACGCCAGCCACGTCCAGCACGCTGCCGGTCATGGTGTTGACCAGGGTGATGTGCCCGTCGACCAGCTGCGCCATGTCCTTGTCACCGGTGGAGATGATCACCGGACGGTCCGCCGCCGCGCTGCTGCGCGCCAGTGTGCCGATCACGTCGTCTGCTTCAACGCCTTCTACGCACAGCAGCGGATAGCCCATGCCCTTGACGCAGGCATGCAGTAGATCGACCTGCACGCGCAGGTCATCCGGCATGCTGGGCCGATTGGCTTTGTAATCGGTATACAGCGCGTCGCGGAAAGTCCCGCCCTTGGCATCGAAGACCACCGCAAAGGGGCTGTCCGGGTACTGGCGACGCAGGCTTTTGAGCATGTTGAGCACGCCCTTGACGGCACCCGTCGGCAATCCTTTGGACGTGGTCAGTGGTGGCAGTGCGTGGAAGGCGCGATAGAGGTAAGAGGAACCGTCTATCAGGACGAGCGGCGCTTGGGTCATGAGCAGAATCAACCTTTTCGGCGGGGTCGGCGCTAGAATGCGCGAACCATTGACGACAAAGGGACAAGGTTATCATGAGCAAGGTAAATCGACTGATATTGACCGGCCTGTTGGCACTTTGTCCTTTGCTCGCAGTTTCAGCAGAGGATCCACCTTCGGCGGCCCCGGACGTTACTATCCGCACCGATGGGGATAAAACCATTCAGGAATACCGCCAGAACGGCTTTCTATATGCTGTAAAGATTACCCCCAAGCACGGCAAGCCCTATTTTCTGGTGCGTTCCGATGGTACAAGTCCCAATTTTATTCGTTCGGACCAACCGGATATGCTGATCCCGGAGTGGAAAATATTCGAATGGTAGCCACCTACATTCACTTTAATTGCTGGCAGTTCTGACATGTCCGTTTTTACCCCGTTGGCCCGGCCCGAGCTGGAAGCATTTCTCGCCCCTTACGGGCTCGGCCGTCTGCTTGACTATCAGGGCATTGCCGCCGGTAGCGAAAACACCAATTACTTCATCAGTCTGGAGCAGGGCGAATTTGTTCTGACGCTGGTCGAACGCGGCCCGGTGCAGGAGATGCCATTTTTCATCGAACTGCTCGACGTGCTGCACGATGCCGATTTGCCGGTGCCGTACGCATTGCGCACCACCGAAGGAGAGGCCCTTCGGCAATTGGCGGACAAACCGGCGCTTCTGCAGCCACGTTTGCCGGGCAAGCACATCAGCGAGCCCAATACCCAGCACTGCGTGCAGATTGGCGAGCTGTTGGCCAACCTGCATCTGGCGACCCGTGAGCAGGTGCTGGAGCGCAAGACCGATCGGGGTCTGGACTGGATGCTGAGTGAGGGGCGCAATTTTCTGTCACACCTGGGCGAAACCCAGCGAGCCTTGCTGGAAAAGAGCCTTCAAGAGATCGAAGACTTCAAGCCGCAAATCATGGCGTTGCCGCGTGCCAACCTGCACGCGGACCTATTTCGCGACAACGTCCTGTTCGAAGGCACGCATCTGACCGGACTGATCGACTTCTATAACGCCTGTTCCGGGCCGATGCTCTACGATCTGGCGATTGCCCTCAATGACTGGTGCTCGCGTGAAAACGGCCAGCTCGATGCCGTCCGCGCCCGTGCGCTGCTGGGGGCTTATGCGGGTTTGCGACCATTCACTGCTGTGGAGTCGAAGCTCTGGACGACCATGTTGCGCATCGCTTGCGTGCGTTTCTGGCTGTCACGCCTGATCGCCGCCGAAACCTTCGCCGGTCAGGACGTGCTGATTCATGATCCTGCGGAATTCGAGCGCCGTCTGGCTGAGCGCCAGGATGCGCACATTGCCTTGCCGTTTGCGCTATGACTTAAAGCCAGGCAACTCATCGCCCCCCCACGCTCCGCGTGGGAATGCAGTTCGTGACGCTCTGCGTCACACAGCAGTTCTGCGATGTCGGTGATGTTTGTTCCGGCTCGGGTCACCTTTTTGCCCCTCGACGACTCGCTTCGAGGGGCCGAAGTGGCACTCAAAGACTGCTCAGGCAGCCCGCCAGATCATCAGCCAGCTTCTGCAATACCTGCTCGTAACCCTGCGCGGTGGCCGGGGTGTAGCCGCCCAGGCCATCCAGCTCCGCCAGCTTGACCGGCAGACCTGCACTCAAGGTTTCAGCCAGACGCGGGCGCAGTGGCGGTTCGCTGAATACGCAAGTCTTGCCCGCAGCCTTGAGGCGTTCACGCATGGCGGCGACATGCTGTGCACCGGGCTGGATCTCGGCGGCGATGGCGAATACCCCGGCGTGTTTGAGCCCGTAAGCCTCTTCGAAATAATCGAACGCCTCGTGGAAGACGAAGTAAGGCTTGCCTGCCACTGCACTGACCCGACCCTTGATCCGAGCATCCAGCGCATCAAGGCGTTTGCTGAATGCGGCAGCATTACTTGCATAACGGGCTGCGTTGGCAGGGTCTGCAGCGCTCAGGTCTGTGGCCATCTTCGCGGCAATCACCCGGGCATTGACGGTCGACAGCCACAGGTGTGAATCCAGGCTGCCAGGCCGGTGATCATGATCATGCTCGTCTGAATCGTTGTCGTGATCATGTTCGTGGTCATCATGCGAGGCATTGTCCTGGCCGAAGTGGCGCAAGTGCATGCCAGGCAGCGATTGCACCGCAACCGCAGGCAGCTTGCGGCCCTGAATGACACGTGGCAGGAAAGCTTCCATGTCCGGGTCGATCCAGTAGAGCAACTCGACTTCCTGTACGCGCCGTACGTCGGATGGGCGCAGCGCGTAGTTATGAGGTGAGGCACCCGGTGGCAACAGCACTTGCGGTGTACCGACGCCATCCTGCACAGCCGCCGCAATCAGCTGCAATGGCTTGATACTGGTCAGCACCCGGACCTCGGCCTGAACAGGGGAAATGACCAGCAGACTGACCCACAAAACAGCAACAAGATTTAAAAGACGGCGCACTCGAATCACTCATATAAGTCAGGAACAGGTAACATAATAACGTCTCTAGCCAATATCGTCGCTGCTCATGCCCAATACTCCCCTGGCCAGTCGCCCCCATGACCACTCTCACTGCGTACATTCGGCACTCGCCGAAGCGGATGCCCTGTGCGCCAAACAGGGGCTGCGCCTGACCGCCTTGCGCCGTCGCGTGCTGGAACTGGTCTGGCAAAGCCACAAACCGCTGGGTGCCTACGACATCCTCGCGGTGCTGAGTGATGAAGACGGTCGCCGCGCCGCGCCGCCAACCGTTTACCGCGCACTGGATTTCCTGCTCGAAAACGGTCTGGTGCACCGCATCGCCTCGCTCAACGCATTCACCGGCTGCAATCACCCCACTCATGCGCATCAGGGCCAGTTTCTGATTTGCCGCCTGTGTCACGCGGCGATCGAGCTGCAGCACCCGGCCATCAGCAATGCCGTCATCGATGCCGCTGCAGGCGTCGGCTTCGCGGTCGAAGGCCAGACGGTCGAGATCGTGGGTGTATGCGCCGGTTGCAAGGCGGCTTGATGACGGATGCATTGATACGTCTGGAGCAGGTCGCTGTAACGCTGTCCGGGCAAAGCGTTCTGGACAATATCCAGTTGAGCGTCAAACCCGGCGAGATCGTGACCCTGATCGGCCCCAACGGTGCCGGCAAGACCACGCTGGTGCGTGCGGTGCTGGGGCTGCTCAAGCCTGACTCCGGGACCGTCTGGCGCAAGCCGAAACTGCGTGTCGGCTACATGCCGCAAAAGCTGCATGTGGACCAGACGCTGCCGCTGTCGGTGCTGCGCTTCCTGCGTCTGGTTCCCGGTGTGGATCGCACGGCCGCAGCGTCGGCCCTGGAAGAAGTCGGGGCCGAAAAGGTCATCGACAGCCCGACTCAAGGCATTTCCGGTGGCGAGATGCAGCGCGTTCTGCTGGCCCGGGCCTTGTTGCGCAAGCCTGAATTGCTGGTGCTCGATGAGCCGGTGCAGGGTGTCGACGTGGCAGGTCAGGCCGAGCTGTACGGCCTCATCACCCGTTTGCGCGACCGCCACCAGTGCGGTGTGCTGATGGTGTCTCATGATCTGCATCTGGTTATGAGTACGACCGACCAGGTGGTATGCCTGAACCGCCATGTCTGCTGCTCCGGGCATCCCGAGCAGGTCAGTCATGATCCGGCGTTTGTCGAGCTGTTCGGCAAAAACGCACAAAGCCTGGCGATCTACCACCACCATCACGACCACGCCCATGATCTGCATGGCGCTGTGGTGAATGATGCCCCGGCGACTTCGTCACATACTCACACTCATGTTCACGGAGACCACTGCAAGCATGGCTGATTTTTTACTGTATGCCTTGCTCGCAGGCGTTGCTCTGGCTGTTGTCGCAGGCCCGCTGGGGTCGTTCGTGGTCTGGCGGCGCATGGCGTACTTCGGCGATACGCTGTCCCATGCGGCATTGCTCGGCGTGGCGCTTGGCTTCCTGCTGGATATCAGCCCGACCATCGCGGTGACGGTCGGCTGCCTGCTGCTGGCGGTGCTGTTGGTCACGCTGCAACAGCGCCAGCCGCTGGCCTCGGACACGCTGCTGGGGATCCTCGCACCGAGCACGCTGTCGCTCGGCCTGGTGGTGCTCAGCTTCATGCATGAAGTGCGTATCGACCTGATGGCTTATCTGTTCGGCGACCTGCTGGCCATCAGCCCGGCTGATCTGGCCTGGATTTTGGGCGGTAGCGCTCTGGTGCTGGTATTGATTGTTGCGCTGTGGCGCCCGTTGCTGGCAATCACCGTCCATGAAGAACTGGCACGGGTCGAAGGCCTGCCCGTTGCGGCATTGCGCATGGCGCTGATGCTGCTGATCGCCGTGGTAATCGCCGTGGCGATGAAGATCGTCGGTGTTCTGCTGATTACGTCGCTGCTGATCATTCCTGCCGCTGCGGCACAGCGTCACGCCCGCTCGCCGGAGCAGATGGCCTTGGGTGCAAGCCTGTTGGGCGTGATCGCCGTGTGTGTCGGGCTATCATTGTCATGGTTCAAGGACACCCCGGCCGGACCGTCTATAGTGGTATCCGCTGCAGCGTTGTTCTTGCTCAGCTTTGTTCTACCCAGGCGAGCGGTGTAGACTTGCTCGTTTTTTGCGCAAACTAGAGAATCGCAGGAATGAAGCCGTTCGCCCCACGCTATCTGCTGCTTGTCGCATTTTCCATCCTGCTGGGTGCCTGCCAGAGTGCGCCCACTGCCGAGACGCCTGCCTCCGAGGTTCAACCTGACGCGTTCGCTCAGCTGGAGCAGAACATCGTCAGCAATGAGCTGGCGACGGCCGAGGATCAACTGGCCGCGTTGCAGGCCGCCAATCCTGCCGATATTCGCCTTGAGCCTTTTCAGCGCCGTCTGGCCGAAGCCTATCTGAGCCGCAGCCAGATCAGCCTGCAGAAGGGTGATATGAATGCGGCGGCCAACGCACTGACTCGTGCGCGCGCGCTGATGCCCAAGGCACCGGCGCTGACCAGTGGCGTCAACGGCGCTATCGCTCATGCGCGCAAGGCCGAGCTGGAGAAAGCCGAAGCAGATTTGAAGGCGGCGGAAGCCAGAAGGGTGGCCAAGCTGGTCGATCCGTCAGCGGAGAAAACCACGATTGATCTTAAAATCGGCGATATGCGTGCACTGCGTCGTCAACTGGACGATATCGCAGCCGATACCGTAGCGTTCAACTGTGAAGTACTGCTGGTGGTGCCGCGTACCGAAGACTACCCGTGGCTGGCTACTTTGCTGACCAAGCGGGTGGTCAAAGCCAATCCGGATTTTGAGCTGGAATTGCGTCGTCAGATCGAGCGCAATGAAAAAGCGCATATTGTGCTGACGCCAGCGAAGTCCTGAGTCGATCCTTCAAAGTGGACGCAGAGCGTCCAGAACTGCATTCCTACGCGGAGCGTGAGGAACGAGAAGTGTTCGGGAGTCTATGCGGAGGGTGAGAGTGTTCAGAAAGGCGCTCCCACGCCGGAGCGTGGGAGCGATGTAGCCGCGTCAGATCAAGCCGGTACAGCCTTGGCTTTCACTTCACGATCCCACACGCGGTGCTGAGCAATCGCGTGGAAGAACGGTTTGAACGATTTGCTATCGGATACCACCAGCAGGCCGGCATCTTCATCCAGACGCAACAAGCTCAGCAGATCCTTGGCTTCCCCGGCAACGGAGATGGCCTTGAGGTGCTTGTAGGCTTCCAGGATGAAGTGCAATGCCACGCCGTCGCCTTTCAGCGCCTCGATCGAAGCCTTGCCGCCCGGCACGAAGACTGCGTCGAACGCTACCGAAGGCAGGCCTTCAGCCGATGCGTCCACTGGCAGGCTCTTGCCGTCAGCGGTCTTGACCGGTGCGGAGGTCGGGCCCAGTACCTTGGCGTGTGCGCCTTCGGCAGTCAGTGCGGCTTTCATGGCTTCGACTGCTTTGCCGTCCACGCCGTCTGCCACAAGAATGGCAACCTTGCGCGAAACGATATCGCCAGACAACAGGTTGACCTGGCTTAGCGCCGGAGACTCTTTTACCGAGGTCGGGCGCACCGGTACGGTCCCGGCAGTTGGTGCTGGCAAGCCCAGATTGGCAGCTACGCGACTGGCCAGCTCCAGGTCGATATTGGCCAGAATCTCGTTGACCTGACGGGCACGAATGTACTCGCGCTCGACCTTGCCCAGCTCGAAGCTGTAAGCCGCGATGATGTGCTCTTTCTCGTGATGGCTCATGCTCTGGAAGAACAATGTGGCCTGCGAGAAGTGGTCGCCAAACGATTCGCTGCGCTCACGCACCTTGTGCGCTTCAACGCGCTCAGGGTAAGTCTCGAAGCCGCCATCTACCGGGCCGGCAGGGGTTTCTTTCGGCCAGCCGCCATCAATCGAATTCGGCTCGTAGGAAGCGCGGCCCTTGTCGATGGTGGTGCGGTGTTGTGCATCGCGCTGACCGTTGTGGTTCGGCGCAATCGGACGGTTGATCGGGATCTCGTGAAAGTTCGGCCCACCAAGACGGCTGATCTGCGTGTCGGTGTAGGAGAACAGACGACCTTGCAGCAACGGGTCGTTGGAGAAGTCGATACCCGGCACGATGTGGCCCGGGCAAAAGGCAACCTGCTCGGTCTCGGCGAAATAGTTGTCCGGGTTGCGGTTCAGTACCATCTTGCCCAGCGGAGTGACCGGTACCAGTTCTTCGGGAATGATCTTGGTCGGATCGAGCAGGTCGAAGTCGAACTTGTGTTCGTCTTCCTCGGCGACGATCTGCACGCCCAGTTCCCATTCCGGGTAGTCGCCCATCTCGATGGACTCCCACAGGTCGCGGCGGTGGAAATCGGTGTCCTTGCCGGCGAGCTTCTGCGCTTCGTCCCACACCAGCGAGCACACGCCGAACTTGGGCTTCCAGTGAAACTTCACGAAGCTCGACTTACCTTCGGTATTGATAAAACGGAAGGTGTGGATACCGAAGCCCTGCATGGTGCGCAGGCTTTTCGGAATAGCACGGTCGGACATGGTCCACAGCACCATGTGCGCAGATTCCGGCACCAGCGAAACGAAGTCCCAGAAGGTATCGTGAGCAGAGCCCCCGGTCGGGATTTCGTTGTGCGGCTCGGGTTTCACCGCGTGCACGAAGTCAGGAAACTTGATCGCGTCCTGAATGAAGAACACCGGCATGTTGTTCCCCACCAGGTCGAAGTTGCCTTCGTCGGTGTAGAGCTTGACGGCAAAGCCACGCACGTCACGCACGGTGTCGCCCGAACCACGTGGGCCCTGAACGGTGGAGAAGCGCACGAACACCGGGGTCTTCTTGCCCGGATCACGCAGAAAGCCCGCTTTACTCAGCGCGCCATGGTCTTCGTAGGTCTGGAAATAACCATGTGCCGCTGTGCCGCGGGCGTGAACGATACGCTCCGGGATGCGCTCATGGTCAAAGTGCGTGATCTTTTCACGCATGATGAAGTCTTCAAGCAGCGACGGGCCACGGCTGCCGACTTTCAGGGTGTTCTGGTTGTCGGAAATCTTGACGCCGTGATTGGTACGCAATGCCTGGCTGGTAGCGTCCGAGCGAAACTGCTCGAGGCTGTCCAGCTTGTCGTTGGTGTTGCCACGGTCCGGGGTTTCGGTACCTGCCATTGCGCTTTTCAGCGTTTCGGTTGCAGGTGGTGCTTTCTTGCTAGCCATCAGAAACTCCTTATATCGCCCCAATCGTTGAGTTGGGTTCGCTGAATACGACTTCCCTGACGTAAGCGGGAAATCACGGTATCCAAGAAGTGACCGAGGCCTAAAACAGCCGTTCCCTTTATTTGCCGTACACTTTCACCAACGGTCGCGTTATGCCCATTGCGCAGGGCAGCTTGCAAATAAATGCTAAGCACAGCGGGCCGGACAGGCTAAAATGCGCGCCCGGCTTTACCCGGCCGAGGTAACGAAGCAAGTGGCGTCCTGCCACTGCGCTGATTTTTTAACGCGCCCCACAAGGTTCGCTCCGTGATCGAGTTTCATAACGTCCACAAAACCTACCGGGTGGCAGGCAAGGAAATACCGGCCGTGCACCCTACCAGCCTGCGCGTCGACGGCGGCCAGGTGTTCGGCATCATCGGCCATTCCGGCGCTGGCAAAAGTACCCTGCTGCGCCTGATCAACCGTCTGGAGACCCCGAGCGGTGGACAGATCGTTGTTGATGGTGAAGACGTCACGGCGCTTGATGCCAACGGTTTGCGCCGCTTCCGCCAACAAGTCGGGATGATCTTCCAGCACTTCAATCTGCTGGCCTCCAAAACCGTGGCCGATAATGTTGCGATGCCGCTGACGCTGGCCGGTGATATGCCTCGCAAGCAGATCGACCAGCGCGTGGCTGAGCTGCTGGAGCGGGTTGGGTTGTCCGATCATGCGAAAAAATACCCGGCGCAATTGTCCGGCGGCCAGAAGCAGCGCGTCGGCATCGCCCGCGCCCTGGCCACCAAACCGAAAATCCTGCTGTGCGACGAAGCCACCAGCGCGCTGGACCCGCAGACCACTGCGTCGGTTTTGCAACTGTTGGCCGAGATCAATCGCGAGCTGAAGCTGACCATCGTGCTCATCACCCATGAAATGGACGTGATTCGTCGCGTCTGTGACCAGGTGGCGGTCATGGACGCTGGCGTGATTGTCGAGCAAGGCAAGGTCGCCGATGTATTTCTGCATCCGCAGCACCCGACGACCAAGCGTTTTGTGCAGGAAGATGACCAGATCGATGAAAACGAACAGCGTGACGACTTCGCTCATGTTCAAGGCCGTATCGTGCGCCTGACCTTTCAGGGCGAGGCGACGTATGCGCCTTTGCTGGGCACCGTGGCACGCGAAACCGGCGTCGACTACAGCATCCTTGCCGGACGCATTGACCGCATCAAGGACACCCCTTACGGGCAGTTGACGCTGGCCATTACCGGCGGTGATATGGACGCTGCCTTTGCGCGCTTCACCGCCGCCGACGTTCATATGGAGGTGCTGCGCTGATGGACGCTTTTCTGAACCTGTTTTCCAATGTCGACTGGTACGAGATCTGGGTCGCCACCGGCGACACGTTGATCATGCTCGGTGTTTCGCTTGGCTTCACCATCCTGCTTGGCCTGCCGCTGGGTGTGCTGATGTTCCTCACTTCGCCGCGTCAGTTGCTGGAACACAAGCAACTGTACGCCACGGTCGGGCTGATTGTGAACATGCTGCGTGCGTTGCCGTTCATCATCCTGCTGATCGTGATGATGCCGCTCACCGAAATCATTACCGGCACGTCACTGGGCATCCTCGGCACGTTGCCGCCGCTGATCGCCGGTGCCACCCCGTTCTTTGCGCGTCTGGTAGAGACAGCATTGCGCGAAGTGGATCGCGGCATCATCGAAGCCACGCAGGCCATGGGCGCCACGACTCGGCAGATTATCGTCAAGGCGCTGCTGCCTGAAGCGCGCCCCGGCATTCTGGCTGCAATCACTGTTACCGCCATTGCGCTGGTGTCGTTCACCGCCATGGCCGGTGCCGTGGGGGCGGGCGGGCTGGGCGATCTGGCCATCCGATATGGTTATCAACGCTTCCAGAACGATGTGATGTTCGTGACGGTCGTATTGTTGCTGGTGCTGGTGCAGATTCTGCAAACCATCGGCGACAGACTGGTCGCGCATTTCACACATCGTTGATCGAACCGTTGGTATTGGCCCGCCTGTGCGGGCCCAAAGGAGTTGTTGCATGAAAAAACTATTGGCCATATTCGCCGCTGTTACTGCCTTGTCCGCGCAGGCCAACGAAACCCTGACCGTCGCGGCCTCTGCCATGCCGCACGCCGAGATTCTCGAGTTCGTCAAACCGACGCTGGCCAAAGAGGGCGTGGACTTGAACATCAAGGTGTTCAACGACTACATCCAGCCGAACGTACAGGTGTCGCAGAAGCGTATGGACGCGAACTTCTTCCAGCACCAGCCGTATCTGGATGAGTTCAACAAGGGCAAGGGCACAGATCTGGTGGCCGTAGCCAAAGTTCACGTAGAACCGTTCGGCGCGTACTCGGACAAGTTCAAGAAGCTGGAAGAGCTACCCAACGGTGCCAACGTCGCCCTGCCAAACGACGCCACCAATGAAGGCCGTGCCTTGCTGCTGCTGGCCAAGGCAGGTCTGATTACCTTGAAGGATCCGACCAATATCCTGTCCAAGCCTTCGGATGTCGTGAATAACCCGAAAGACCTCAAGTTCCGTGAGCTGGAGGCGGCTACGCTGCCCCGCGTACTGACTCAAGTCGATCTGGCGCTGATCAACACTAATTATGCCTTGAGCGCCAAGCTTGAGCCGACCAAGGACGCACTGATCATCGAAGGTGCCGATTCGCCCTACGCGAACATTCTGGTTGCCCGCCCGGACAACAAGGATTCAGACGCGATGAAAAAGCTGGTGGCGGCCCTGCAGAGCCCTGAAGTGAAAACCTTCCTGGCCGAAAAGTATAAAGGCGCTGTGGTTCCCGCGTTCTGATCTGATCGCACCTTGTGGTTCTCGCGCCGAGGCTCTGTGTCCTTGGCGACGCAGAGCATTGGGGCTGCATTCCCGCGCCAGACACAACCCTATTGCTCCCACGCTCCGCGTGGTAGCGCCCTTCAGGACGCTCCGCGTCCTCGGCGACTTCGTCTCAGTGCACTGACTAATCCCTCTCCAGCAACCCAGGCAATTGCTTCACCAGCTTCTGGTTGTTCAGCGGCGCGCGGATAAAGCCTCGCTGGGTGCCGTCCGGCCCGATCAAAGCCAGGTTGCCGCTGTGGTCGACAAAGTAGTTCGGTTTGCTGGTATCGGCCGGAATGAACGGGATGCTCACTGCGTTGGCCAGCTTCTGGATATCTGCGACAGGTGCCGTGAGGCCGATGTACTGCTTGTCGAAATAACCCAGATATTGCTTGAGCTGCTGTGGCGTGTCGCGGTCAGGGTCGACGCTGACCAGCACCACACGCATGCGCTGCACCACCTTTTCAGGTAGCTCGGTCCTGATCTGCTTTATCTGCGCCAGGGTCGTGGGGCAGATGTCCGGGCAGAAGGTGTAACCGAAGAAAATCAGCGTCCATTTACCTTTCAAGTCATCAAGGGCCAGCGCTACGCCGTTCTGGTCCGACATGCTCAAGGCTGGCAACTGGCGGCTTTTCGGTAGCAGCACAATGCCTGCGTCGTTAAGCGCCGCCTGATCCTCTGACCCGCTGCCCGGCAGCAACTGGCTGAGGATCAGGCCCAGAACGAGGGCAACAATGGCGGCAGCGATAAAAATGGTTTTCTGGATACGGTTCATGGCATCAACGCGGGTAGTGATCGGCATGTGGCTGGGGATGATGGCTTATATGACATCAAGCGCCTAGGGCGCAGTGACATCGAACAGCGTATAGGCGAGGGTCAGGCGTTTCACCTCTGTGGGCAAGTCGCGGTCGACGATGAAACGCACGGGCATTTCGACACGCTCACCCGGCTGTAAGGTCTGTTGGGTGAAGCAGAAACATTCGGTCTTGTGAAACCACTCTGCCGCCTTCCCCGGCGAAATACCCGGCACAGCCTGGGCTTTCATCGGTTTGTCAGTAGGGTTCTGCGCCACGAAAATCATTTCGTTGAGCGCACCAGGGTTGATTTGCATCTGGCTGGTACGCGGGTAGAACGCCCAGACCATCCCGGCAGAGTTGGTGGCGGTGAACTGCACCTCGATCTGCCGCGAAACGTCCTGTTCGCCGTTTCTGCCGTGCCCGGTCAGCAACCCATAGAGCGACGGCAATGCAAATCCGCAGACAAACATGGTCACCAGCAAACAGATCGAACGCAGAGCAAGCCGTTTGGATAAAAGAGGCTGAGTCATGCCGGGCTCACTTTTTATGTCAGACAGCGTGTCGAAAAGGCTGCGGGCGGCTTCAGAGTAGCCTGCTTACACCACAGCAAGGTGCCGTATTTATGCGCCACTGTAGGCAAATTGTCAGAAACTGAGCAAAAAAATGCCTTGATATAGCCAATGTATATAAATGCGATCCGGTTATAGCAAAAATGTCTTAGGCATTTAGTTAACCGAGCTAACGTATGACTCTCAATAACCGAACCACGGGGTTTGATGCCCTCAGGAGTCCCCACCGCCATGAACACCGCCGCATTGCGCGAGCAGATACAACTAGCCCATCAACATGAGGCCCGGACCGGCCACCTGCTGCAACAACTGGAACAAAAGCTCCCACATCTCCATCCCGCCATCCACTTGCCGGATGTCGACGCAAAAGACGTGTTGACGCGTTTCGTCACCGCCTACATCGATCTGGTACCCGATCTGCTGGACGCTGCTCATGAGGTTGCACTGGAAGCCGGGATCGAAGGGCAGATAAAGCCAGTGCTGAAAATCGCCGAGCATTTTTTCGCGGCCCCACCTTCCATCATGGATGGACATGAAGGTCTGGAAAGCCTGTTGGACGAGGCTTATCTGGCTCATCGGCTGGTCGAGGAAGTGAATGACCTGTACATCAAGCATTTCGGTCAGCCGCTGATACCATCAAATACCACGGTTGCCAGCGTGATTGCCCACCAGTTGATCGGCGAGCAATTTGCCAACCAGCTGGACGAGGCGGTTCACCATGCCGTCGACAAGCTGCTTGATGATGAAAGTTTCGCGCTGGACTCCGTCGAGGCCTACCGCGAAAAACTGACCAGCCCTGATACAGGGGCAGCGTGGAAGCGCTGGCCAAGCCTGTCACGGCAATTGGGCATCGGCCTGGAGCTGGAGCGCTCCGTCATCTGATTCAGAGGCCCGAATCAATGTCTTCGCCCGCAATGGAAGGAGCCGGATATCGCTCCGCTGCTACGCGAAGACCCATCCAGCTCCCATCACTTCTGTAGCCCGAGGCTTTGACTATCAGGCTGCGCCAGAGCCTATCCCCTTTGTTGTGTAGATCCGCCCTTCCAGACGACGCTTCAACCCACGCGGCTCAATGAGCAGTCGGGTGCCATGAGCGGCATTGGAACGTCCCCACTCTTCCAGCAGTTCCAGGCACGAGTGGTCTATGTAGGACAGATTGCCCAGAGGCACATGCACGGTGCTGCCCTGCGGGATAGTGCCCAGAGCCTGAGTCAGCGCTGGCACCTTGAGGAACGTCGCGGCACCGACCAGACGCAGCTCAAACTCTTTCTCGCCCGCCAGTTCGACCACGTTGATCTTCAGGCGCGACGCCTTGAGCGCCAGCTTGACCAGGGTCAGGCCGAAACCGACCAGTACACCGGTCAACAGGTCAGTGAAGATGATCGCCACGGCAGTTGCTGCGTAGGTGAACATCGGCATCCGGCCGTAGCGGCCCAGACCACGAAAGGCTTTGAGATCGACCAGCTTCAAGCCGGTGTAGACTAGGACGCCTGCCAGACTCGCGACCGGAATGCTCTGCAGCACACTCGACAGCAGCAACACGAAAGCCAGCAGCCACAGGCCGTGAAAGATGGTCGAGAAACGGGTCGTGGCACCGGCCTGAACGTTGGCCGAGCTACGCACAATAACGCCGGTCATCGGCAATGCACCCAACAGGCCGCAGAGCATGTTGCCCACGCCTTGCGCGCTGAGTTCCTTGTCGAAGTCCGAACGCTGACCACTGTGCATACGGTCGACCGCCGAGGCGGAAAGCAGGGTTTCGGCACTGGCAATGAACGCTACGACGATAGCGGCAACCAGAATGGCCGGATCGGCCAGGTTCATCAGGTCGGCCGGACGCAGCCAGTCGATGGCGTCGGCCAGGTTGTCCGGCACTTCGACACGTTTTACCTGCAAGGCCATGAACAGGCTGATGCCGGTTGCGATACCGACGCCCAACAGCGCGCCGGGTACGAAGCGCAGAGACTGCGGACGGAGTTTTTCCCAGCCCCACATGATCAGCATTGTGCCCAGACCGAGCATACCGGCCTGCATGCCGGTGCCTGGCCCGATGGCCTGCATCAATGTGGCGGGGAAGCCGATCAGATTGTCCAGCCCGGAAGGTTTGGGGCCGCTGTCGAACATGACGTGTGCCTGTGACAGGACGATCAGCACGCCAATACCGGCGAGCATGCCATAGACCACTGCGGGTGCCGTGACCCGAAACCAGCAGCCAAGCTTGAATCGACCTGCCAGCAGTTGAAGCAGGCCGGCCAGCAGCAGAATCGGGCCCAGCATGGCCATGCCGTGCTCGCGCACCACTTCAAAAACCAGTACCGCCAGACCCGCTGCCGGACCACTGACCTGCAGCGGCGAACCGGCTATCCAGCCGACCACCAACCCGCCAATGATGCCGGTAATCAGGCCTTTGGCCGGAGGCATGCCGGATGCGATTGCAATCCCCATGCACAGCGGCAGTGCGACCAGAAACACGACCACGGAAGCGAGTAGCTCCCGTGGCAAAGCGGATTTCAGTTGTGTAATACCCATGACGCTTCTCCGGGATTCTTCAGACGAGGCAAGACGGGCGACGCGCATCCTGCGCAGCCGCCATCAGCTGATAAAGAAGGGCTTGCCGTCAGTCGGACTGGTAATCAGTCGGCTGAAAAGCGTGCTTTCGGGGAAGCCATCGGTGTCGGCCCCGTACCGTCGAGCGGTATGAAACGATCACGCTCGGCGTCATAAGCCAGAATTTCGCTGGTTTCGATGCTGTAGACCCAGCCGTGAATGAACAACTGACCGCTGGCCATCTTCGCTGCAACCGAAGGGTGGGTGCGCAAGTGTTGCAGCTGGGAAATCACGTTTTCCTGAGTCAGGACCTGCATGGTTTCCAGCTCGCCGCTGCAGCTGCAGTTCTGCTCGACCACCGTGCGGGCGACCTCGGCATGACGCAACCAGGCTTTTACCGTGGGCATCTTGTCCAGGCTGTCAGGGTTGAGTACTGCACGCATGGCGCCGCAGTCGGAATGCCCGCAGACAATGATGTGTTGCACGCCCAGCGCGACAACTGCGTATTCCAGAGCTGTGGACACACCACCGTTCATCTGGCCATACGGAGGCACAACGTTACCGACGTTACGCGTCACGAACAGGTCGCCTGGCGAGCTTTGGGTAATCAGTTCGGGCACTATGCGCGAGTCGGCGCAGGTGATGAACATGGCCCGTGGCGACTGGGCGGTCGCCAGCTTCTTGAACAGTTCTTCCTGCTGAGGGAAGACCTCGTTACGAAAATGTACAAAGCCATCGACGATGTGTTTCAACGCTACGTCGGCGCTGTCCGAATGGCTTGATGTGCTTGGCGACGTAGCCGAATGCTGTTTACCGATGTCTGTCATGTCTTCATCCTCTCTGACGGATTGATATGGATTCTTCATGCCTGTTTGACCAGAGCCGGATGTGATCCCTGTAAATGGCATCACGAACAAATCCCTTGAGCGCTATCGCTGGTGACACTCCGAGTTACAGACTAATCGCCCAAGCTTAAGCGAAACTGAATGCGATGGCTCTGGGACGAGGGTTTGCACGATAGTACCAAGTTCGTCACAGCAGTGACATTTGTCCTCCTGGCGGACAAAAAGCATCGCAATCGAGTGCGAAACCGCCACGTTTGTTCAATCCAAGCCGTTTGATTGCCAGGGCATAGCGTTGAGCCAGTAGATCGGCAAACGGCCCTTCACCGCGCATCCTTGAGCCAAACTGACTGTCGTACAGCGCTCCGCCGCGGCTTTGACGAATCAGGCTCATCACATGTTCGGCACGTTGCGGGTAATGCGTCTTCAGCCACTCGTCGAACAACGGGGCGACCTCCAGCGGCAGGCGCAGCATCACGTAACTTGCGCTTAGCGCGCCTGCAGCTTTCGCCTCGCTCAGCAGCGCCTCCAGTTCGCTGTCATTGATCATCGGAATCATGGGCGCGCACAGCACCCCGACGGGCACGCCCGCCTGGCGCAACACCCGAATGGCCCGCAAGCGAGCCTTGGGCGCAGCTGCCCTGGGTTCTAGGATGCATTTGAGCTCATCATCCAGTGTAGTCAGGCTGATGAATACTGATACCAGCCGAAGTCTGGCCATCTCTGCGAGCAGGTCCAGGTCGCGCAGGATCAGCGAGCCCTTGGTAATGATGCTGACCGGGTGCCGGTAGCGCAGCAACACCTCAAGCGTGGCGCGAGTGATGCGGTATTCACGTTCGATAGGCTGATACGGGTCGGTATTGGCCCCCAGCGTGATGGGCGCGCAGCGGTAGCCTGGCTTGGAGAGTTGTTGCTCCAGCAGTGCCGCCGCGTTGGTCTTGGCGATCAGCTTTGTTTCGAAATCAAGGCCCGGCGACATGTCCCAGTAGGCATGGCTGGGCCTGGCGAAACAATAAATGCAGCCGTGCTCGCAGCCTCGGTAAGGGTTGATCGAGCGATCAAAGGGGATATCCGGCGAGCTATTGCGGGTAATGATGCTTTTGGCGGTTTCGCTGGTGACCTGGGTGCCTTGGGTCAGTGGCACTTCCTGATACCAGCCGTCGTCTTCGGCTACGGACTGGCTGGGTGCAAAGCGATTATGCGGATTGCTGGCAGTACCGCGACCACGAACCGGATAGAGGCTGGACATCTGGCATTACTCAAATACTGTTTATGCATACAGTAAAGCATAAGGCCGTGATGGATCACTATGACTGGCTTGTAAAACACCGCTCGTCTGACGGGCGGTGCATTGGGTTCGTCCGGCGGCAGGTCAGGCATCGCCTTCGTGGGTCAGCTCCAGCACGCGGTCAACCAGCTTGTTAATGCCCGATGCAGCCTCGCTGATGCTTTTGGCAACCATATAAGCGGGCGTGCTGATCAGTTTTCGCGCTTCGTCTTCGACGATGTCATCGACAGCGCATGGCGCGTGGCTTCCGCCCATTTTGGTAATGGTCGCAGCGGTATCCGGGTCGTTGCCGATGGTGCAGGTAACGCCGGGACCGTAGATCTTCGCTGCAAGTGCCGGGGTGATGCAGATCAGCCCGACCGGTTTGCCTGCTTCTGCGAACGCTTCTGCGAGTTCCAGCAGCCCGGCTTCCACCTGACACGCAGGGCCTTGCAGGGCAAGGTCCGAAAGGTTCTTCGCCGAGCCGAAACCGCCCGGGATGATCAGGGCGTCAAAGTCTTCTGCATTTGCTTCGCGGATGTCTTTCACTTCGCCCCGTGCAATGCGCGCAGATTCGATCAGCACATTGCGCGACTCGGGCATTTCCTCGCCAGTCAGGTGATTGATGACGTGATGCTGGGCAATGTTCGGCGCAAAGCACTGGACCTGCGCACCACGTTGATCCAGACGAAGCAGGGTGAGGACGCTTTCATGGATTTCGGCACCGTCATAGACGCCACAGCCGGACAGGATTACAGCCACTTTTTTCTGCATCGATTCGGCTCCTTGTACTTGAGCAATCTAAGGCTTCTTTTAATTCGTCCATTAATTGATCGCTTTACAGGCCGAGTGTTCAGTTCACGCGTTACAGGCTACGCAAACGTGCGTGGGGAAGGGCGGTGCTCGCAAGGTCAGGCAGCGGCTGCGCGCTGCCGCCGAGTGAGGCCTGTCAGCCTGCACTCGGGGAAAGAAACGGAGAAATTAATCGTCGGATTTTTTCGTCAGGTCGACGGGCACGGTGACAGGTGTATCCAGATCGGACGCCGCTGTCGATGCACAGAAGCGGCTCTTTTCTTCACGCTCTTCACGGGCAATACGCGCGTTCTTGATGCGTCGGCGCAGCCATAGACCAAGGCCGAGCAGTATCAGGGCACCGAGCACCCAGAGTTCGTATTTCTTGACGTTGCCCAGCAAGCTCTCGAGAACCGCGCCGAAATGGTAGGCCGCCGAACCCAGCGCCGCCGCCCAGACAGCCGCACCGATACCGTTGAGCAGCAGGTAACGCCCCGGCGGGTAGCCTGACAGACCGATGGCCACCGGCATGACCGTTCGCAGGCCATACACGAAGCGGAAGCTCAGTACCCATATGTCCGGGTGCTTGCGCACCAGCCGCAGGGCCTTGTCGCCCATGAGTTGCCAGCGGGGCTTGCGCGCCAGGAGCTTGCGGCCGTGTTTGCGCCCCATGAAATACCACAACTGGTCGCCCGCATAGCTGCCGCAGAAGGCGACGAGGATGACGATATTGAGGTCCATGTATCCGCGAAACGCCAGAAAGCCGGCGAGAACCAGAATGGTCTCGCCTTCAAAAAAGGTGCCGAGGAACAGGGCAAAGTAGCCGAATTCGTTCAAGAAATTCTGGAGCATTGTCTGGATGCTGGCGAAATGAACGCGCAGCCTAACGCGCCCAAGGCAATGATGAAAGTGTCGATATGTGTCTCGACGTTAAAGATTCTTGCAACCACAATGGTCGGATCCTCATAAGGGCCATGACCGCGACGTGCAGTCGCAGGTCGAACCATGACTGTCACACATTGGTCATAATGGCGGCTTATAACTGTCGCGCTTGCCCGCGTAAGCGGGCTCAGGAGTCTCGCCGTGAGCTTTACCCCCGCAAACCGCCTGTTTCCTCTCACTCGTCTGCGCCGTAATCGCCGCGACGACTTTTCCCGTAGGCTGGTGCGTGAAAACGTTGTCACCGTTGATGATCTGATTCTCCCCGTATTTGTCCTCGATGGTGAAAACCGTCGTGAATCCATCGCCTCGATGCCTGGCGTCGAGCGTCTTAGTGTCGATCTGTTGCTTGAGGAAGCCGAGCACTGGGTTGCGCTGGGCATTCCTGCACTGGCCTTGTTCCCGGTAACGCCTGCCGAGAAAAAATCTCTGGATGGCGCTGAAGCCTGGAACCCGGATGGCATTGCGCAACGCGCCACCCGCGCGTTGCGTGACCGTTTCCCGGAGCTGGGCGTCATCACTGATGTGGCGCTGGACCCGTTTACCACTCATGGTCAGGACGGCATCCTCGACGAAGAGGGCTATGTGCAGAACGACATCACTGTCGACGCACTGGTGAAGCAGGCCTTGTCGCACGCCGATGCAGGTGCTCAGGTGATCGCTCCGTCGGACATGATGGACGGTCGCATCCAGGCCATCCGTGAGTCGCTGGAACTGGCCGGGCACGTCAACGTGCGGATCATGGCCTACTCGGCCAAATACGCCAGCGCCTATTACGGCCCGTTCCGTGATGCGGTGGGTTCTTCGCTGAATCTGGGCAAGGCCAACAAGGCGTCCTATCAGATGGACCCGGCCAACAGCAACGAGGCACTGCACGAAGTCGCAGCTGATCTTGCTGAAGGCGCCGACATGGTAATGGTCAAGCCAGGCATGCCTTATCTGGACATCCTGCACAGGGTCAAGGATGAGTTCAAAGTGCCGACCTTTGTCTATCAGGTCAGTGGCGAATACGCGATGCACATGGCAGCAATCCAGAATGGTTGGCTGAGTGAAGGGGTTATTCTCGAGTCCCTCACAGCCTTCAAACGCGCCGGTGCCGACGGCATCCTTACCTACTTCGCTGTTCGCGCCGCTCAACTGTTGAAGGGGCAATAGCCTCACAGGATCATTCATGAATACCGAAGCACTCATCGAAGCCGCTGTTGAAGTCGATGTTCCGCAGGCCACGCCCGCGGTTGAACCTGACATCGAAGTAATCCCGGCCATTGAGGCACCTGCCGCTGCGGTGCCCGCTATCGTCGCTCCGAACCTGGACGACAGCAGCCTGTATATCCACCGTGAACTGTCGCAATTGCAGTTCAACATCCGGGTACTGGAGCAGGCGCTCGATGAGTCCTACCCGTTGCTGGAGCGGCTGAAGTTTCTGCTGATCTTCTCCAGCAACCTCGATGAGTTCTTCGAGATTCGTGTCGCAGGTCTGAAGAAACAGATCACCTTTGCCCGTGAACAGGCCGGGGCCGACGGTTTGCAGCCGCACCAGGCGCTGGCCAGAATCAGCGAGCTGGTGCATGGCCATGTTGATCGCCAGTACGCGATCCTCAACGACATTCTGCTCCCGGAGCTGGAAAAGCATCAGGTCCGCTTCATTCGTCGTCGTCACTGGACGGCCAAACTCAAGGCCTGGGTACGTCGCTACTTCCGTGACGAGATCGCGCCGATCATCACCCCGATCGGTCTGGACCCGACGCACCCGTTCCCGTTGCTGGTCAACAAGAGCCTGAACTTCATTGTCGAGCTTGAAGGTATCGATGCCTTCGGTCGCGACTCGGGTCTTGCGATCATCCCGGCACCGCGTTTGCTGCCGCGTGTCATCAAGGTGCCGGAAGAGGTTTGTGGCCCAGGCGACAACTTCGTGTTCCTGTCGTCGATGATCCACGCTCACGCCGACGACCTGTTTCAGGGTATGAAAGTCAAGGGCTGCTACCAGTTCCGCCTGACCCGAAACGCCGATCTGGCGCTGGACTCGGAAGACGTGGAAGACCTGGCGCGGGCCCTGCGCGGCGAGCTGTTCTCGCGTCGCTACGGCGATGCGGTACGTCTGGAAGTGGCGGATACCTGCCCCAAACACCTGTCGGACTACCTGCTCAAGCAGTTCAACCTGAACGAGTCCGAGCTGTATCAGGTCAACGGGCCGGTCAACCTGACGCGTCTGTTCAGCATTACTGGCCTGGACAGCCACCCTGAATTGCAATACCCGCCGTTCACGCCAGCGATCCCCAAACTGCTGCAGAACAGCGAAAACATTTTCAGCGTGATCAGCAAGCAGGACATTCTGCTGCTGCATCCTTTCGAGTCATTCACGCCGGTTGTCGACCTGCTGCGTCAGGCGGCAAAGGATCCACACGTTCTGGCTGTGCGCCAGACGCTGTACCGCAGCGGTGCGAACTCGGAAATCGTCGATGCGCTGGTCGATGCGGCGCGTAACGGTAAAGAGGTCACCGCGGTGATCGAACTGCGCGCCCGTTTTGACGAAGAGTCCAACCTGCAACTGGCCAGCCGTCTTCAGGCTGCCGGTGCGGTGGTGATCTACGGTGTGGTCGGCTTCAAGACCCACGCCAAGATGATGCTGATCCTGCGTCGCGAAGCTGGCGAGATCGTGCGTTATGCACACCTCGGGACCGGTAACTATCACGCCGGTAACGCGCGTCTTTACACCGACTACAGCCTGCTGACCTCTGACGATGCGTTGTGTGAAGACGTCGGCAAACTGTTCAGCCAGTTGATCGGCATGGGCAAGACGCTGCGCATGAAAAAACTGCTGCATGCGCCTTTCACGCTCAAGAAAGGCATGCTCGACATGATTGCCCGCGAGACGCAGTTTGCGCTCGATGGCAAGCCAGCGCACATCATCGCCAAGTTCAACTCGTTGACCGATCCGAAGATCATTCGCGCGTTGTACAAGGCCAGTCAGTCCGGTGTGCGCATCGATCTGGTGGTGCGCGGCATGTGCTGCCTGCGTCCGGGCATCGCCGGGGTTTCGCACAACATCCATGTGCGCTCGATCATCGGCCGATTCCTGGAGCACACGCGCGTGTTCTACTTCCTCAACGGCGGCGACGAGCAGATGTTCCTGTCGAGTGCCGACTGGATGGAGCGCAACCTCGACAAGCGCGTCGAGACCTGCTTCCCGGTGGAAGGCAAGAAGTTGATTCTGCGTGTGAAGAAGGAGCTGGAAAGCTACCTGACCGACAACACCCACAGCTGGCTGTTGCAGTCAGACGGGCGTTACGTGCGCAGCACGCCGACCGGCAATCAGAACGCCCGAAGCGCCCAGGCGACCCTGCTGGAGCGCCTGAGCAACCCGGTCCTCAGCGTACGCTGAAGACGATGCCGACTCGGGTCAGCCACTCCGCTTCCAGCGCGAAGTCGGCCTGAGTCAGCTGATTGTTTTCCAGCCAGCCTTTCGGGAATTCGGCGTCCAGATTCGGGCCGTCGGCACGCAAGATCACGCGTGGCATCTCCTGGGTGCCACGAATGTGGTGAAACAGAATCGCAAAGCGCAACAACACGCACAGGCGAATCAGCTTGATGCCTTCTGCGCCGAAATCGGCGAACTTGTCCTTGGGGATATTGCGGCGATGACCGCGCACCAGCAGAGCAAGCATTTGCTGGTCTTCGCGTGAGAAACCGGCTAGGTCAGAATGCTCGATCAGGTACGCGCCGTGCTTGTGGTAATGATAGTGAGCAATGTCCAGGCCGATCTCATGCACCTTGGCGGCCCAGCTCAGCAGTTCGGCGTAGCTCTCGTGTTGCAACTCCCAGCTTTCGGCAACCTGCTCCAGCGCATGCAACGCCTTGGCTTCGACGCGTGCGGCCTGTTCCAGATCAACATGGTAGCGCTCCATCAGCGAGCTGAGGGTGCGCTCACGCACGTCTTCATGATGATGGCGGCCCATCAGGTCGTACAGCACGCCTTCACGCAGGGCGCCTTCGCAGTGATCCATGCGCTTGAGCTCAAGCGCATCGAAGATCGCTTCAAGAATCGCCAGGCCTGCGGGGAAAATCGCGCGACGGTCGGGCTTGATGCCGTCGAAGTCGATCTTTTCGACGTCACCCAGCTTGAACAGCTTGCGCTTGAGCCAGGCCAGCCCTTCGGCATTGACCTCGCCAGCGCCGTAACCATTGGCTTTGAGCGCAAGGCCGATAGCGCGAATGGTGCCTGACGAACCAATGGCTTCATCCCACTTCAGGCGATGCAGCGCATGTTCGATGCTCATGATTTCCAAACGGGCAGCGGTGTAGGCCTGTGCGTAGCGCGCGGGTGTCACCTTGCCGTCGCGGAAGTAGCGCTGAGTAAAACTCACGCAGCCCATCTGCAGGCTTTCACGCAGTAGCGGCTCAAAGCGCTGGCCGATGATAAATTCGGTACTGCCGCCGCCGATGTCGGCGACCAGACGCTTGCCGGGGGTGTCGGCCAGCGTGTGCGAAACGCCCAGATAAATGAGGCGCGCCTCTTCGCGGCCGGAGATCACTTCCACCGGATGGCCGAGAATCTCTTCGGCGCGATGAATGAAGTCGTTGCGGTTGCGGGCTTCACGCAGCGCGTTGGTGCCCACGATGCGTACGGCACCGGGCGGCAGACCATTGATCAGCTGGGCAAAGCGTTTCAGGCAGTCGAGACCGCGCTGCATGGATTCTTCGGTCAACTGGCGTTCTTCGTCGATGCCAGCGGCCAACTGCACCTTCTCGCCCAGGCGCTCAAGAATGCGAATTTCGCCCTGATTGGCTTTCGCCACAACCATATGAAAACTGTTGGAGCCCAGGTCGATGGCGGCGATCAGTGAAAAATTCTTGGGTGTTGAGTGCGGCATGGTAAGGAAATCCAGTTCGATAACCGGACCATCGTGCCACGATCCATGCCTGCCGCCAACGCGAAGCTGTCCAGGCGGCGGAAATACCCGGTATTACTCGCGCGCGTGGCGTATGGCTATCAATGCCATGTGACGCAGAGCGTCACCAAAATGCATTGCCACGCTAAAGCGTGCGGAACGAGAGGTATCCCTAAGAACGCCATAGTGTCTATGCGCCGCGCTCAGCGTAATACCCAGTCTTCGTGGGAGCGAGCTTGCTCGCGAAGAGGCCGGTGCAGCCCCCGGAAATATGGCGTTTGGACCAAAGTCTTCGTGAGCAAGCTCACTCCCACCAAGATTTCTGTCCAGCCAGACACTGCCGCTTCAGCCCTTTTCCAGGCTCTTCGGGGTTTGTGTATAACGCTGATCGCTTCGCGTGGACATGCTGTTCCGGACGCTCTGCGTTCAGCGTCAGGCGTGCTCCACTGTGCCGATGAAGTTCGCCAGTTCCGGGGTTTTCGGGTTGGCGAAGAGTACTTTCGGGTCGCCCACTTCGTGCACCTTGCCCTGGTGCATGAACACCAGCTTGTCGCCCACTTCGCGGGCGAAGCGCATTTCGTGAGTCACCATGATCAGGGTCATACCGTCGGCGGCCAACTGGCGCACCACGCTGAGCACTTCGTTGACCAGCTCCGGGTCCAGCGCCGAGGTGATTTCGTCGCACAGCAACACTTTGGGCGACATCGCCAGTGCGCGGGCAATCGCTACGCGTTGCTGCTGGCCACCAGACAGGCGATCCGGGAAGGCGTCGAACTTCTCGCCCAGCCCGACGCGCTCCAGCATCTTTCTCGCCAGCGACGCCGCTTCGGCCTTGGGCACCTTCTGCACGACCTGCGGCGCGAGCATTACGTTCTCGCCCACGCTCAGGTGCGGGAATAGATTGAACTGCTGAAACACCATGCCGACCTTCTGGCGCAGGGTACGCAGATCGGCGCGTGCGGCGTCCAGGTATTCGCCATCGACCTCGATCACACCATCGTTGATCGACTCCAGGCCGTTGAGCGTGCGCAACAGGGTGCTTTTGCCCGAGCCGCTGCGACCGATGATCGCCACGACCTGACCTTCTTCAACCGACAGATCGATGCCTTTGAGCACGTGATGATCGCCATAGTATTTATGCAGGGCGGAAATTCTAAGCAGAGGCATGTAGTCTCCTTTCCAGATGGCGCGCGCACAGCGACAAGGGGTAGCACAGGATGAAGTAGCCCAAAGCAACGAAGCCATAGACCATGAAAGGTTCGAAGGTGGCATTGGCCAGCATGCTGCCGGTCTTGGTCAGTTCGGTGAAGCCGATGATCGACGTCACCGCGGTGCCTTTGACCACCTGCACGGAGAAGCCAACCGTTGGCGCAACTGCGATACGCAAGGCCTGAGGCAGTATCACGTAGCGCATCTGCTCCAACGGGGTCATCGCCAGGCTGGCAGACGCTTCCCACTGGCCCTTGGAGATAGACTCCACGCAGCCGCGCCAGATCTCGGCGAGGTAGGCGCTGGTAAACAGCGTCAAGGCCAGAGCTGCCGCTGCCCAGGGCGAAATGTTCATGCCCATCAGGGCAACACCGAAGAACACCAGAAACAGCTGCATCAGCAGTGGCGTGCCTTGAAACAGTTCTATATAGAGCTTGGCGGTCACACGCGGGCCGGTTTTTTCCGAGGTACGCATGCCCATCACCAGCAAGCCGATCAAGCCGCCACCAATGAAGGCCACCAGCGACAGGGCAACGGTCCATTGCAGGCCGATCAGCAGATTGCGCAGGATGTCCCAGAGGGTGAAATCCATCAGCTGTTCCTCGATATGTAGCGACGCCCGATCCAGGCCAGCAACTGGCGGATCAGCAGCGCCATGGCCAGGTAGATCAGCGTGGTCACAATGTAGGTTTCGAACGAGCGGAAGTTGCGTGACTGGATGAAGTTGGCAAAGAAGCTCAACTCTTCAGTGGCAATCTGCGAGCAGACCGCCGAGCCCAGCATCACAATGATGATCTGGCTGCTCAGTGCCGGCCAGACCTTGCCCAGCGCCGGAACCAGCACCACGTAGCGAAACGCTTCATAACGATTCATCGCCAGCGCTGCCGACGCTTCAAGCTGCCCCTTGGGAATCGCCTGGATGCCTGCCCGAATGATTTCTGTTGAGTAGGCGCCCAGGTTGATCACCATCGCCAGCACCGCTGCCTGCCATTCCGAGATCTGCACGCCCAGCGACGGCAGGCCGAAGAAAATGAAGAACAGCTGGACCAGGAACGGTGTGTTGCGGATCAGCTCGACATAGATCGCAAAGATCGTCGCAAAGGGCTGGATCTTCCAGGCCCTCACGACGGCACCGACAATGCCGAGGCTGACGCCCAGCAGGGTGCCAATAGCAGTCAGTTCCAGCGTGAACAAAGCCCCGCGCAACAGCACATCAATGTTCTGCAGGACCGGTGTAAAGTCGAAATGATAAGCCATTGGTGAATCCTGTGACCGGGAAAGCAGTGATCAGAGATCGGCAGGCAGCGGTTGCTTCAGCCATTTCTGCGACGCTTTTTCCAGCGCGCCGTCAGCCTTGGCGGCGTTCAGGATCTCGTCGACCTTGCCCAGCAGTTCCGGCTGACCCTTGTTCACGCCGACATAAACAGGCGAATCCTTGAGTTTCACTTTCAGCGCTGGAATGCGCTTGGGGTTGCGCTCGCTGATAGCGACCATCACCACGTTGCCGCTGGCGATCAGGTCGGTCTGGCCAGCCAGGTAAGCGGCAATGGTCGAATTGTTGTCTTCAAAGCGCTTGATGGTTGCGCCTTCCGGTGCAACTTTCGACAGCTCGATGTCTTCGATCGCGCCACGGGTGACACTGATGGTCTTGCCTTTCAGGTCAGCGATGTCCTTGACCGGAGAATCAGGTGGGCCGAATACCGCCAGGTAGAACGGCGCGTAAGCGCGGGAGAAGTCGATGACTTTCTCGCGATCCGGGTTCTTGCCCAGGCTGGAGATCACCAGATCAACCTTGCCGGTGGTCAGGAACGGAATACGGTTGGTGCTGTTGACCGGCGTCAGTTCCAGCTTGACCTTCAATTGGTCGGCCAGCAGTTGCGCGGTGTCGATGTCCAGGCCGCGAGGCTTCATGTCCGGGCCGACCGAGCCGAATGGCGGGAAGTCCTGCGGAACGGCCACCTTCAGGGTGCCACGCGCTACAACGTCGTCCAGGCCGTTGGCGTGGGCGGGTGTCTGGCTCAGCATCAGGCTGGCAAACAGTGCAGCAAGCAGGGCGCTGTAACGCTTGGTCATAGAAATCTCCGGGCGAAACGTAGGATGTTGGCCTGTCTCCAGTGCACAGCGCATGCCATCCGACGATGACGTGCCATAACTCAAGCTTTGCAGAGTGTTTATGGTCTTACTGGTCTGACCAGTCAAGGCATGGTTCGCCCTGCTTTGGCGCGTTGGAAAGCCCTGCCGCCCCAGCACTGGGCGTCGCTTGCCGAATCTTCGGGATGGCGATAAAAGGGATTTTTACTGGACTGACTGGCCTGAACAGTGATGCCCCACACCTCACTCGCAGTACCCGAATCAGCCCTCCGGGCCATTCGCAAGTTGATTGCCGAGCAAGGCTACAAGCCCGGCGAAAGCCTGCCGTCGCAGCGCGATCTGGCTGTTTTGCTGGGGGTCAGTCGTGCTTCATTACGTGAGGCCTTGTCATCGCTCAGCGCATTGGGAGTGGTCAGCGTCCAGCCGGGTAAAGGCGTGTTCGTGCAGTCCATTTCTGAACCAGAACAGCGCACGAGTGGTTTTTCCTGGCCTTTTGAGGCACAGGTTTCTCCGGCCGACACGTTTCAACTGCGCTACGCGCTGGAAGGCTTCGCTGCGGGTCTGGCGGCCGTCACCCTGACCGCCGATGAACGGGATGTGCTTGAAGACAATGTCGAAGCCATGCGTATGGAATTGCGTGCCGGTGACTTCGAGGCCGCAGCCCGGCTGGATTTCGAGTTTCACCGGCACATCCTGGTCGCCAGTGGCAATCAGGCCATGCTGGGAATCGTGACCGCAGGTGCCGACATCTTCCTTGAGAGCCAGAAAATGCCGTTCATACGTGCGGCAAGGGTCATGGAAACCTGGCAGGAGCACCGCAAGATCCTTCGCGCGCTGGCTCGGCATGCGTCGGGGCCCGCGCAAAAGGCCATGCAGGATCATATCCGTGGCGCAGCACTTCGCACCGGCATCGTGTTCGTTTCGCCTTCCAACTGAGCCCCTGCCATAACTCCAGTCATGCACCACCATAGCCAGACTCAATGAACCTTCGCTTCCTGAATGACTTGCAGCCCGCTATGATGAGCGTCGTTTTTCGCCTATGACCTCGGAGACTTCCATGAGCAACGAAAAGATCAAACACGTCACCGACGCTAACTTCGAAGCCGAAGTACTCAAGGCTGAGGGTGCTGTGCTTGTAGACTACTGGGCTGAGTGGTGCGGTCCGTGCAAGATGATTGCCCCGGTGCTGGACGAAATCGCCGACACCTATGCAGGCAAGCTGACAATTGCCAAGCTGAATATTGACGAGAATCAGGAAACTCCTGCCAAGCATGGCGTGCGCGGTATCCCGACGTTGATGCTGTTCAAGAATGGCAACGTTGAAGCGACCAAAGTCGGTGCGCTGTCGAAGTCGCAGCTGGCCGCGTTTCTCGACGCCAACATCTGAGACGTTTCAAAGCCCCGCAAATTGCGGGGTTTTTTTCGGGTGCTGCACTAGACGCCTGGAAAATCCGGTGGTACATTCGGCCCCGCAACGGCTTCTCCGTTGCCCCCTGCTAGCCGTCGCCGACGCTCTCCTTTCGATTTAGTACGCGATCCTGTCGCCTTCTCTGCGGCGCGGCCTCATTAAGCCAAAAGCTTAATTTCCCCCTCCATACATGATTACGTCATTCCCCATATGAACCTGACTGAACTCAAGCAAAAGCCGATTACCGAATTGCTCGAAATGGCCGAACAGGCTGGCATAGAAAATATGGCCCGTTCGCGCAAGCAGGACGTCATTTTTTCCCTGCTCAAACGGCACGCCAAAAGTGGCGAGGAAATATCCGGTGATGGCGTGCTGGAGATTCTCCAGGACGGCTTCGGTTTCCTGCGCTCTGCAGACGCTTCCTACCTGGCCGGCCCGGATGACATCTATGTCTCCCCTAGCCAGATCCGCCGTTTCAACCTGCGTACCGGCGACACCATCGTTGGCAAGATCCGTCCACCAAAGGAAGGTGAGCGTTATTTCGCTCTGCTCAAGGTCGACACGATCAACTACGACCGTCCGGAAAACGCCAAGAACAAGATTCTGTTCGAAAACCTGACGCCGCTGTTCCCGACGATTCGCATGAAGATGGAAGCCGGTAACGGTTCCACCGAAGACCTGACCGGTCGTGTGATCGATCTGTGCGCACCGATCGGTAAAGGTCAGCGTGGTCTGATCGTTGCTCCGCCGAAAGCGGGCAAGACCATCATGCTGCAGAACATCGCGTCGAACATCACGCGTAACAACCCGGAAGTGCACCTGATCGTTCTGCTGATCGATGAGCGTCCGGAGGAAGTAACCGAAATGCAGCGCACCGTGCGCGGCGAAGTGGTTGCCTCGACATTCGACGAACCGCCAACCCGTCACGTACAGGTTGCCGAAATGGTGATCGAGAAGGCCAAGCGCCTGGTCGAGCACAAGAAAGACGTCGTTATCCTGCTGGACTCCATCACTCGCCTGGCTCGCGCCTACAACACCGTCATCCCGAGCTCCGGCAAGGTACTGACCGGTGGTGTCGATGCTCATGCACTCGAGAAGCCAAAGCGCTTCTTCGGTGCTGCGCGAAACATCGAAGAAGGCGGCTCGTTGACCATCATCGCCACCGCACTGGTTGAAACCGGTTCGAAGATGGATGAAGTCATCTACGAAGAGTTCAAGGGTACTGGCAACATGGAGCTGCCTCTGGATCGCAAGATCGCAGAGAAGCGTGTGTTCCCGGCCATCAACATCAACCGCTCCGGCACACGCCGTGAAGAGCTGTTGACCGCTGATGACGAGTTGCAGCGCATGTGGATCCTGCGCAAGCTTCTGCACCCGATGGACGAAGTCGCGGCTATCGAGTTCCTGATCGACAAGCTCAAGCAGACCAAGACCAACGACGAGTTCTTCCTGTCCATGAAACGCAAGTAACTGGCAGGCTGAAACAAAAAATGGTGTCCTTCGGGGCACCATTTTTTTTGCCCGCGCGCCGCCGATTAGCTGCCTTGAAGGGCTGGAGCAGGTACGATGTGCGTCTATTTGGATAAATGGCCGGGTTAATGAAATTCAAAGATCTAAGGGATTTCGTGCAGCAGCTTGAGCAGCGCGGAGAGTTGAAACGCATCCAGATGCCGATCTCGCCTGTGCTGGAAATGACTGAAATCTGCGACCGTACCTTGCGTGCCAAGGGCCCGGCCCTGCTGTTCGAAAAACCGGTCGGCTTTGATATTCCGGTGCTGGGCAACCTGTTCGGCACGCCCGAGCGCGTGTCCATGGGCATGGGCGCAGAGGCTGTCAGTGAGTTGCGTGAAATCGGCAAGCTGCTGGCGTTTCTGAAAGAACCCGAGCCGCCCAAGGGCCTGAAAGATGCCTGGTCCAAGCTGCCCATCTTCCGCAAAGTCATCGCCATGGCCCCCAAGGTGGTCAAGGATGCACCCTGCCAGGAGATCGTCATCGAAGGTGATGACGTCGATCTCGGCATGCTGCCCGTGCAAACCTGTTGGCCGGGCGACGTCGCACCGCTGATTACCTGGGGCCTGACGGTCACCAAGGGCCCAAACAAGGAGCGGCAGAACCTCGGCATCTACCGCCAGCAGGTCATTGGTCGCAACAAGATCATCATGCGCTGGCTCAGCCATCGTGGCGGCGCGCTGGACTTTCGCGACTGGTGCGCCAAGCATCCCGGCGAACCTTATCCAGTTGCCGTTGCGCTGGGTGCTGACCCGGCGACCATTCTCGGTGCCGTGACGCCAGTGCCGGACAGCCTGTCCGAATATGCCTTCGCCGGGCTGTTGCGTGGGTCGCGTACCGAACTGATCAAGTGCCGTGGCAGCAACCTGCAGGTGCCGGCCAGCGCCGAGATCGTGCTGGAGGGTGTGATTCATCCGGGCGAAATGGCCAACGAAGGGCCTTATGGCGACCACACCGGCTATTACAACGAAGTCGACAGCTTTCCGGTGTTGACCGTCGAGCGCATCACGCACCGTATCAAACCGATCTACCACAGCACCTACACCGGGCGCCCACCGGACGAGCCCGCCATTCTGGGTGTCGCGCTGAACGAAGTGTTCGTGCCGATTCTGCAAAAGCAGTTTCCGGAGATCGTCGATTTTTACCTGCCGCCTGAAGGCTGCTCCTATCGCATGGCGGTGGTGACCATCAAGAAACAGTACCCCGGTCATGCCAAGCGCGTGATGCTGGGGGTCTGGTCGTTCCTGCGCCAGTTCATGTACACCAAATTCGTGATCGTCACCGACGACGACATCAATGCACGTGACTGGAATGACGTGATCTGGGCCATCACCACCCGCATGGACCCCAAGCGCGACACGGTCATGATCGACAACACTCCCATCGATTACCTCGATTTTGCCTCCCCGGTGTCCGGCCTGGGATCAAAAATGGGCCTGGACGCCACTAACAAATGGCCAGGTGAGACCACGCGTGAATGGGGCAGGGCTATCGTCAAGGACGAAGCCACCACACGCCGGGTGGACGAGATCTGGACTCAGTTGGGAATAGACTGATGCGCGTAACCTTGCAGCCGTCAGGTGCGGTACTGGATACCCTGCCGGGCGAGCGGATTCTCGATGCTGCGCAGCGTCTGGGCTATGAATGCCCGCAGAGCTGTCGCAACGGTAACTGTCATATCTGCTCGGCCTTGCTGGTCGAGGGGCGGGTGATGCAGTCGGGTCAGACGCTTGATCACGGTGAGATTCATACGTGTGTAGCAGAGCCACTTGAAGATTGTGTTGTGCTCTGGGATGGCGTGCTGGCCAAGGGTGAGCTGCCGGTGCGCAGCTTTGCCTGTCAGGTGAGCGAGTGTGTCGAAATCGGTGGCGATGTCTGGCGGGTAGGCTTGCGCGCCCCGGCAGGCAAACCACCGCGTTATCACGCCGGGCAGTACCTGATGATCGAGCGGGAGAATGGCGAGAAGTCGGCGTTCTCCATCGCGTCGGCGCCACACAGCGGTCGCGACCTGGAACTGCACGTGCTGGCTCGTGAAGACAGTGCGCGCAGCCTGATCGAGCAGCTGCAACGCAATCGCATGGTACGGGTCGAGCTGCCCTTTGGCGACACCCACCTCGCCGAGCTGCCGGACGGGCCGCTGGTGCTGATCGCGGCCGGTACGGGCATGGCGCAAATGAACAGTTTGTTGGAACACTGTCGCTCCACAGGCTTCAGTCATCCTGTGCACCTGTATTGGGGCGTGCGTCGTCCCGAGGATTTCTACCAGGTCAGCCATTGGGATGAGTGGGCGAAACTGCCGAACCTGTTCCTGCACAAGGTCGTCAGCGACCTGTGCGGTTGGGAGGGGCGTTGCGGTCTGCTGCACGAGGCGGTTTGCGAGGACATCAAGGACCTGTCGGCCGTCCACGTCTACGCCAGCGGCTCTCCAGCAATGATCTACGGAACGCTGGACGCTCTGGTCGACGCCGGAATGGATGCCCATCAGATGCGCGCAGACGTATTCGCCTACGCACCGCGTCCGTAATGCCGGACTGACGGCTGCATGAGTGGAGTGTAAATTGCTTTAACTGATTACAACCGATGGCGACGCCTGTTCGTCGCCAGGCAAACTTTAGTAACGGCAGGCCCTTGGCCTGTGGCAACAACCGAACCACGACACCCTGATGCCGCTCAACCACGAGCGAGTCGGCGGGGCTCGGTAAAAACTGACAGTCAGACTGTCAGGGAGGCAAATGGAGAACCCAATCAACGAGTTGGCCGTTGCAGTGCATGACGGCCTTGGCCTGACGTACCCGCCCGTTATCGATATGGGCCCACAGCTTACCCGCGAGCAGTTGCTCGCATCCATGGACGCCACCATGCGTCTTCATAAAGGCGGCCCGGTCTGGCTGTTCGCCTACGGCTCGCTAATCTGGCGTCCCGAGTGCACTGCCGTAGAGAGCCAGCGCGGTCGCGTGCACGGTTATCACCGCGGGCTTTACCTTTGGTCGCACGAGCATCGCGGTACTCCGGAGGTGCCGGGTCTGGTATTCGGGCTGGATCGCGGCGGTTCATGCACCGGTTTTGCCTATCGCCTGCCGGATGAGTGCCTGGAGAAATCGCTGCTGGCCTTGTGGGAGCGCGAGATGCCATATCCCTCGTATCGCCCGCACTGGCTCAATTGCCGCCTTGAAGACGGCAGGAAGGTACAGGCGCTGGGCTTCGTACTGGAACGGCATTTGCCCAGCTACGCTGGCAACCTGCCCGACAGCGTGCTGAGCCAGGTGCTGGCCAGCGCCAGCGGGCGCTATGGAACCACTCGCGAGTACGTGGAACAGACGGCCAAGGCCCTGCGTAGCCACGCCATGCCAGACCTGAATCTGGAGGCGCGGCTCAAGCGCTGCAAGTCAGAGACCGCCTGACCGGCCTTTGGGTCAGTCCTTGGTATCGCGCGAGGTACTGGCGACCTGTTTGTGCCGCAGCGTCGGCGCAAGGAACACCATCGCCAGAATGCACGCGCCGATCAGCAGCACAAAGCCGCCGTCCCAGCCGAAGTGGTCGACCGTGTAGCCCATCGCAGCACTCGCCGCGACCGACCCGCCCAAATAGCCGAACAGCCCGGTAAAGCCGGCTGCCGTGCCCGCTGCCTTTTTCGGTGCCAGTTCCAGCGCCTGTAGGCCGATCAGCATGACCGGGCCGTAGATCAGGAAACCGATAGACACCAGCGCGATCATGTCGACGGTCGGGTTGCCTTCAGGGTTCAGCCAATACACCAGCGTGGCAATGGTCACCAGAAACATGAACACCATGCCGGTCAGGCCGCGATTACCCTTGAAGATCTTGTCCGACATCCAGCCGCACAGCAGCGTGCCCGGAATACCTGCCCACTCGTAAAGAAAATAGGCCCATGAGGTCTTGTCGACCGTGAAGTGTTTGGCTTCTTTCAGGTAGGTCGGTGCCCAGTCCAGCACGCCGTAGCGCAGCAGATAAACGAACACATTGGCCATCGCGATGTACCACAGGAGCTTGTTGCGCAGCACGTACTTGACGAAGATTTCCCGGGCGCTGAATTCCTCTTCGTGGCTGGCATCGTAGCCTTCCGGGTAATCGTTCTTGTAGTGCTCGATAGGCGGCAGGCCCACCGATTGCGGTGTGTCACGCATGGTGGCGAAAGCAAAGACCGCGACCAGCAGCGCAACCGCCGCCGGCACGTAGAACGCCGCATGCCAGTCGTTGGTCCAGCCCATGCCGAGCAGGAACAGCGGGCCGATCAGGCCGCCGCCGACGTTGTGCGCCACGTTCCACACCGACACCACGCCGCCGCGCTCTTTCTGCGACCACCAGTGGACCATCGTCCGCCCGCTCGGCGGCCAGCCCATGCCCTGTGCCCAGCCATTGATGAACAGCAGGACGAACATGATCGTGACACTGGACGTCGCCCACGGCGCGAAGCCGAAGATGAACATGATCCCCGCAGAGACCAGCAGGCCGAACGGCAGGAAGTAACGCGGGTTGGAGCGATCCGAAACGATGCCCATGAGGAATTTCGACAAGCCGTAGGCAATCGCAATGGCAGACATCGCCATGCCCAGCTGGCCACGCGTATAGCCTTCGTCGATCAGATACGGCATCGCCAGCGAGAAATTCTTGCGCAGCAGGTAGTAACCCGCGTAACCGATAAAGATGCCTGCGAAGATCTGCCAGCGCAGACGGCGATAGGTACTGTCGACCTTTTCTTCGGGAAGGGGTGCCTGATGCCTGGCAGGGCGGAAAAACCCAAACATGGAGAAGCTCCTGATTATTGTTGTTTTTGCGAATGCGAATATTACATTTTCATTACAGAAAAAAGCAGTGCCTTCGGGCTGATTCCTTGTAGGAAATGCAGGCGATCGGCTGTTCTTTTACGAACATTGCGCAAATGTTTAAAGGTGTTTCAAGTATTTGGGATGGGTCCTACAGGCGTATCGGAAGTCGTGTGCTGACTGATATGTCGGCAGGTTCTTACCATCGTCATCACTGCGCCCTGGAGGTGCACCACGACGATGAGCCCCTACAACAATGAGAATGACCGCGTTCATGATTGCCGCATCACTGGCCCCTCACGTAGGCGCTGCAGAGCCATTTCTGGTGCCGATATACACGCCGACACCGGTTTTTCCGCCTGAGCTGGTCAAGACCCGCTACGCAGGCAAGGTCCGCGCCCAGCTGTGGATCAAATCCGACGGGCAGGTTCGTGAAGCCAAGGCTATCGAGAGTGGGCATCCGCAGCTCGCCGCAGCAGTGGAGCAGGCACTCCGCCAATGGCGCTATAGACCCTGGGTCGGAACAGTCGGCGCGCCGCCCATGACCACGATTACCGTGCCCGTCATTTTTGGTTCCCACGGCTATCGGCGCTTCAATACCGAAGTGACCGTGGGCCTGGGCAACATCCGCTGCGGCTACCTGAACGACGAAGTGAAATCCGCCCGCCAGGACTATCCCAAGGAACCGCTGAGCAAGGTCGACGTGTTCTGGCACACCGGGCAGGCACTGTTCGGCAGCCATGTTGCCCACCTGCGTAGCGAGCCGCAACGCCAGGTCTTGCTTGAGCAACTGGGCGCCGCGATACCGATGATGGTCAGCAATTGCCGAAGCAATCCCGATCGTCTGTATGGCGACTATCTGCCAGCGCCGATCAAGGCGTTGATGGTCGGGTTGGCCGAGCAAGCGGAGGGCGGCGAATGAGCCGCGTGCTGGGTTGCATGATGATTACAGGGTTGCTTTGGGCGGGGGGAGCACAGGCGTTGCCGTCGTATCCGGTGCCGTTGCATATGCCTGAGCCGGGCTATCCGACATCAATGCTTCGTTCCTCCGTAAAACGCAGTGTCAGCATCAGGGTTTTCATTCAGGCCGATGGAGGCGTGCGCTTCCTGGAAGTGCTGGGGGCGCCCGATCCGAGGCTCATCAGCCTGACCCGAAGTGCTGTCGAACAGTGGGTCTTCGAACCTTGGCAGCCGCCGGCCTCTCACCCCGAGGGCGAAGCAGTTACGGTCACGTTCAATTTCACAGGGCGGCCACATGTCAACCCGCCGCTGACAGCCAATGTCGAGCTGAAGCAGGTGTTGTGCTGGCAGCTGAATACGGAAATGTTCGAGGGACGCAAATGGCGCAAGGACGTCAAGCCGGATGCGCTGATGCGCACAGAACTGTACCTGTCGAGCAGTCCGGTCGTAGAGCAGTTTCTCACTCTGGACGAGCGTCAGGCCCTGGTTCTTGAGCTGCTGGAAGCGACGCCGGGTATTGTCGCTCAATGCCAAAAAAATCCGATGCGCAGGTATGTTGATTATTTGCCGGAGAATGTGAGGAAGGCGTTGTAAGGGAGGGCGCGTTAGCGAAATGCGGGGACCAAAGCATTATTGCCTTGGTCCCCGCACTGTTGGTGAGCGGTTAGTGAGTCGCGCTCATATTTTGAATCGCTTCAAGCTGACTCATATCGAACGCCCCGTGAGCGCTGATCGTATTCGAGAAGTCGGTGATCGCGATTTCGATAGTGCCCCTCAGCACCTTGATCGCATTATCGATTTCTCGCGACGCCTCAGGCCCGAACGTCATCTCTATCGCTCGGTTGGATTCGGCCTCTTTAGCGCGAGCTTCCTCGGCGTTGCGTAGGGCCAATGCGTGCTCGGCTTCTTCGACCTGACGCTGTGCAAGCTGGAACGCTGCCTCTATAGCTCGCTGCTGCGCAGCATGTTCTTCCGCGAGTCGGCGAGCCGCCTCTTCCGCCTCGGCTCGCGCGCGCGCTTCTTCTTCGGCTTGGCGTTGTGCGGCTTCTTGGGCCATGCGCTCTGCGTGTTGGCGACCAAGTTCTAATAGCCGAGTAAGTAAGTCTTCGATGCTGCGTTTGAAATTCTCTAGGAACAGGATACTTTCCATGAAGAATCTGGCTTCGGCAATTAAATCCATACGGCCGTCACCAGGAAGAGTTCGTAGGTGTGCGCTCATTTCCATATCTTCTTTGGTTGAGCGTTGGTCACCCCAAAGTGTATGGGCATACTCGATATTGATCGGCTGCAGGGGCGCTCGTTTACTATTTATCAGATAGTTGACGGCATGTATGTGTTTGTCGGTTATTTCGATATAATTCATCCCGCTCCAGTCGCCGACGTAAGCCGCAATCTCGGCTTGCAGAAAACCAGGTAATTGCCGTAGGTGATGATGTAGTTCTTCCATGGATGATTTCCTTTTTATAGTGTTTGAACTATTAGTTTGTGGAGTACTTAACTTTTGAATCCAGGCTTGCCATTTTTAGCTCGCCATTCTTTAATTTCTTTCATAACCCCTGCGGCGCTATCCTCTCTGCCTTCGAGCGGGTAATACAGGAGGTCCGATTTTTCCGGATGCTCTGTCACTTCTGTAATGTGGTCGACAAGGCTGTTCACGTACTCTTCGGCATCTTCTCTCGTTTCGCTTACGCCAGTGAAAAGCTCACTTAGAATTTCCATGAACTCAGCTTCGGTGTAATCGCTCAGTTTGGATTTCAGTTTCATTGGTTACTCCTGTGAGTCTGGATGTGGTCTTTAGGGGTCATAATTATAAGGTTGTCCAGATCATAAACTGATCCCCCTTCACTGACCCGGTGTTTGTGATGGATTTCATATTTCACGCGCTTGCCGACTCGATCTGCTAGCGGGGCACGAGGTGCACGTTTGTTTGATAGCTCCTGAAGGTTTAACTCTCCAAGATGTCCGCTCAACTCCGGGTCTTTTGATACCTCTAACCAGATCGCTTCCCTTAACTTGGCAAAGCTTGCGAATGGTCGCCCACTCAGCTTTTCCGCAACACTGGAAGGAATCGGCGCTGGTTGGCTTGCCGTCGGCCCTCTCAGCCAGGTAGCTGTCACCGCCTCGCCATGCCCACTCGCAACCCCCGGAATCGACCTCGGGTCCTTGAACAGCAGGTAGCTATTCGGCAGCCCTGAATCAATCGGCGATATGAGAATGTAATCATCAGGATCATCTCGATCAATCGCCGGGTAAGCTTCAAGCTCGGGTACAAAAGGTGTTACCACGTTGCCTGGATTTACCGGCAAAGCGGGTGGTCCTGCGGGTGAGCTTGTCGAGCTGTCCGCCGGTCGTGCTATTGGCGTCCATATCAGTGCCGGTGTCGATTCCCCGTCACGGATAAACTCGTAGGAATTGTTCTGTGCGTTATAGGTGAAAGTTCTTACGCGAACCTTGGTACCAACTTTCACACCGTCCGTAGCTACCCAGCGTGCAGCGCCGCTTGTGCCAGCTTCATCGGATGTCAGTCGATGAGGGACATCCAGCGTGCCCTTGACGCTGGCAAGGTAGTGCAGATCGATATGCGGCGGCAGGTTGAGCTGCGACAGAGGTGTGGCGATAACGGCGGGCGGCAGTTCTGCGTCGCCCAACGGTTGTGGATACATCGCCAGCAACGTAACCAGATTGCTGCCCAATGTTCTGGTCGCAATCCTGATGAGTTGATCCTTCGCGATGTTGGTCGCAACGGTTCTGATGCCTGGTGCTGCGGTGGTGGTTGACGCGGGGGCAATAACTGACCACAACTTGTCGATGCCAGCGGCCTGTCGTGCTTCCTGACTCGCCGGTTTATTGGCCAGCGACAGTTCAGCATGGCGCATGGAAAGCGCTGCTGATTGTTCATTGAGCAGCGTGACCGACTCGGCAAGAAGCTTTGCTTCGTAGGTTTGAGATAAAGCGTTTACCCACGCTTCATGGGCCTGCTGCACACGTGGCGGATCCCCCTGGCTGTAGTGCACCAGATAGTTCAGGTGGTCTTTTGGTGTTGCATGATCAAGTTCTTGGCCAGTGAGACCAAGAGCCTGAGCGCGACGCTCTTCTAGTAGCGACTTTTTGGATTCAATTAAATAATTTATCCTCGCCTTTTCCTGAAGTATCAGGTCGCGAATTTGTTGTTCGTTTGAGTGGTCGACATTATGATCGAGCTTCGACGCTATTTCTTCCAGAATAGAATTCGGCAGCCTTCCAGATGTCTGCGAATAGTTTTGTGCCAATCCAGATTGTAAAGATGGATAGGCATTTGTCAGCGTTTCAAGAGCCTGTCTATGGGCCTGATCTATTTCGGTCTGCGCACGTACTTGCGCTTCAATGCGTGCTCGTTCTGCAGCTTCTGTCTGAGCTCTTGCCTGAGCCGCTGCATGTTCTGTAGCCTGGCGCTCTGCCTGCGCTTGAGCTTCAGCATATGCTTGAGCCTGCGCTGCTTGCTGTTGTGCTCGCGCACGCAAACGCCTTCGTCTACGTTTACTGCTGGAAGCTCCAGTATTAGTGAACCCTCCTCCAAAAAAACCGGTATTTTGAGGCTTGGGTGAGCTTCCGTGGCTTATGTTTACGGTTCCGCTTGTTTGGTCATGTAATATATTTGTTTGTCGCTTTTTTCGTGTGGCCATACAGTTCTCCTTGTCTGTATGGCTATGTTGTTTTAGTCCTCAAGGGTTAGTGATATACATATATATTATGTTGCCTGGTTTTTTGGTTGGTTGGATGATTTCGTTGGTGTGGTGCCTGTTACGATAACCACCTTCCCCACAGCCCTGCGCCCACCCAACAAATCAATCGCCTCCCCAGCCCTTTCCAGCGGATAAACCGTCGACACCAGTGGCTTCAACTTCCCTTCCTCAAACCACGCAAACAGCTGCTTGAAGTTCGCCGCGTTGTCCTGCGGTTGCCTCTGCGCAAACGACCCCCAGAACACGCCGACCACTGAAGCGCCTTTGAGCAGGGTCAGGTTGACGGGCAGTTCCGGAATGCGGCCGCTGGCGAAGCCGACGACCAGCAGGCGACCGTTCCAGGCGATGGCGCGGATGGCCTGGTCGAAGAGGTCGCCGCCGACCGGGTCGTAGATCACGTCGGCGCCGTTGCCGTTGGTGAGACGTTTTACTTCGTCCTTGAGGCTGGTTTCGCTGTAATTGATCAGTTCGTCCGCGCCTGCGTTTCTGGCGACTTCAAGTTTTTCTGCGCTGCTGGCGGCGGCGATGACGCGGGCGCCGAGGGCTTTGCCGATTTCCACGGCGGCCAGGCCGACACCGCCGGATGCGCCGAGCACCAGCAGGGTTTCGCCGGGTTGCAGGTTGGCGCGTTGTTTGAGGGCGTGCATGGAGGTGCCGTAAGTCATGCTGAATGCAGCGGCGGTGGTGAATTCCATGCTCTGCGGGATCGGCAGCACGTTGTAGTGAGGCACGGCGACCTGTTCGGCAAAGCTGCCCCAGCCGGTGAGCGCCATGACGCGGTCGCCGGGTTTCAGGTGGCTGACGTTTTCCCCGACGGCCGCTATCACGCCTGCGGCCTCGCCACCCGGTGAGAAAGGGAAGGGTGGTTTGAACTGGTATTTGCCTTCTATGATCAATGTGTCGGGGAAGTTGACCCCGGCAGCGTGCACATCAAGGAGGATTTCGTTCTTTTTGATTTCGGGGCTGGGCGTATCTTCGAGCGCCAGCGTGCTGGCCGGACCGAAGGCTTTGCATAACAGGGCTTTCATTAGGCTATTCCTTTTTCGGTAATGGCCGATAAAGTGAGTTAAGTGGGTTCTCGGGTCAACAAGCATGGCCCGGCCTGATAAGCACACATAAGCTGTAAGCTACGTGGCAAACCGTATTAAGGAGTGGACTGTGAAAGCGTGGATTCTGGTATTGCTGGCCTTGTCATTGCCTGTCATGGCGCAAGAGGAAGCCAAGGAAGAAGGCGGCCCGCCCAAAGCGGCCTATGTCTCGCTGACGCCACCGTTCGTGGGCAACTACGCGCTGGATGGCGGCCCTAAGCTGCGCGTCTACAAGGCTGACATCGCGTTGCGTGTAACGGGTGCCGATGCCGAGGCGGCGGTGAAACGCAATGACGCCTTGATCCGTAATCAACTGGTGTCGTTGTTCACTCAGCAGACGGTTGATTCCATGAGCAGTGCCGAGGCGAAGGAAAACATTCGTCAGGAAGCGCTCAAGCAGGTGCAGCGCGTCATGAACGATGAAGAAGGCAAGCCGATTGTCGAAGACTTGCTGTTCAATAACTTCATCGTTCAATAACGCTTGTCAGCGCAGTGCCAGGATCGCCGCCCATTGTTCGGCGGTAACGGGCATCACTGAAAGCCGACTGCCTTTTTGCACCAGAGGCAGTTGCTCCAGCTGGCTTTGTTGTTTCAGATAACCGAGCCCCAGCACGCTCTTGAAGATATCCACAAACTCGACGTCTATGGCACTCCACGGGTTTTTATCCGCGGTGGCCTTGGCGTCGTGATAGTGGCTGTCGGGGTCCAGTGCAGTGGGGTCTGGATAAGCGGCCTTGGCGATTTTGCCGATGCCGGCGATTCCTGGCTCCGGGCAACTGGAGTGGTAGAAAAAGAATTCGTCGCCCTCTGCCATGCTCCTCAGAAAATTACGCGCCTGATAGTTGCGCACCCCGTCCCAGCGAGCGTTACCTAATCTTTGCAGGTCGCTGATCGAGAATTCATCAGGCTCGGACTTCATCAGCCAATAGGCCATTGTGCTCACTCCACAGACAAAAGGTTCACGGTGTTTCGAACAGTTTGATGACAAACCGACAATCGGTTCACGCCACTATTTGCGTACTGGTTCACGTTACCGCAAAATGCCGCCCTTCAAAGTTCCACGCTGTTGCACGGCCTACACAAAACCGATGCTGACATCGTATTGATTTGCCTAAGGAGGGCAGTCAATGAAACGCAAGCCTGATTTACTCTGGATTCTGGTTATTCTGTTTGGCTTGGGTGTTGTGACAACCGGTTATGCACAGAGCTTGTGGTTCACCAAGGATGACGCTCCCGTCGAGATCACTCAGCAGCAGCAAAAAGTCCCCGGCAGGCATTGAGCCCTGCTTGTACTCTGATTGTTGATGGCCTTGTTGGCTGAACGATCAGAGTGTCTGCGTCACATACCAGCCTTTATCCGATAGCGTGCCTTGCAGCGGCACATCCCAACTGGCCTGCGCCAGTCGATCCACTTTCTGACATTCGTGAGCCAGCCCGAGTAGAACCGGTTTGCGCCAGGTCTTTCTGCGCGCCAGGTACGCCAGGCTGCGGTCGTAGAAACCTCCGCCCATGCCCAGGCGACCGCCTTCGTCATCGAAACCTACCAACGGCATCAGAATCAGGTCGAGCGCCCAGATAGTGCGCTGCTTTGCCCGGTCAATGCGCGGCTCGGGGATGCGGAAGCGATTGGGGATGAATTTCTCGCCGGGACGCACGCGCTGAAAAACCATGCGCGTGCGCGGCCATGCATTGAGCACCGGCAGGTAAGTGGCCTTGCCACGTCGTTGTGCTTCACGCATCAACAGCTGCGGGTCGATCTCGCCATCCATCGGCAGGTACAGCGAAACATGCCGGGCACGTCGAAACAGCGGATGCTGCGCCAATTGGCGGTAAACATCGCGAGCTGCTGCGCGTTGCTGGCTGCGACTCAACGCCCTGCGTGCCTTGCGTAGCTGGCGGCGCAGTTGCGGACGGGTGAGCGATTGAGCGCTGATCATGAGCAGAAGGTCATGCAGGCTGATCCGGGAAGGAGGTTGAAGCCGGAGCGGGGTCGTCGTTGCCAGACAACAGGGCTGGCAACTAACCGAATATGGACTCCCCGACGAACCGCTGTCGGTTTAGCCCTTGAACCCGAAAGTTCAAGGTGGAGATTGCAGGAGGTTTTAAGGCTTTCCGTCGAGCGGACATGCACACCAACCCCAACGTGCAACCCCCGTGGTTGTGCGTATCGGCTCAGGGACATGACCGACTGGCAAGCACTCCAGGGAGCAGCGCGAGTATACAGAAATGCCCCGCAATAATCAGCCCCGAGTTGAATCCGGTGTGCCGGGCGTATCTGTGGCCAGCACCAGATCGACCTTGTCGAGCAGATCGCGGACCTGTTCGCGAGTCGAACCGCTGGTCTGTACGTCAGGCAAATGTTCTTTATGCAGCAGGTCGTGAGTGATGTTGAGCGCGGCCATCACGGCGATGCGATCGGCGCCGATGACTTTGCCGCTGCTGCGGATTTCACGCATCTTGCCGTCCAGATAACGGGCGGCGCTGACCAGGTTGGTGCGCTCTTCCTGAGGGCAGATAATCGAGTATTCCTTGTCGAGGATCTGAACGGTAACGCTGTTGCCATTGCTCATGAGTCTTGCTCCAGGGCTTTGAGGCGCGAAATCATTGACTCGACCTTCTGCCGGGCGATTTCGTTTTTTTCAATGAGTTGGGCGCGTTCCTCGCGCCAGGTCTTTTCCTGAGCTAATAGGAGTGCATTTTGGCCTTTAAGTTGCTCGGCATACTTCAGGAGCAGCTCCACACGTTTCATCAGCGCTTGCAGGTCGGTGTCTTCCATTGTTTTCCACTGAATACTTTCTGATGAATGGCAGGGGAGGCGATGCTTGTGCTCAAGCTCGATCCGCCGTCCGGGTGATCTTGTCGCGCGGATAGTCTAGGATACAAGGCCTTCATTCTAGACATTGCGCCGTTTGGCGACTAGCTACCCATGCCCATTCAGAATTCTCCGTACAAAGCGTTCGCCACTCTGCTTAACAGTGGCGGTCACCAGGTATCCCCTGCCGAGCTGCATGGCCTGCTGCTGGGGCGCAGTTGCGCAGGTGCCGGTTTCGATAACGAAGGCTGGTTTGCCGATGCTTCGGTGCTGCTGGAAACCGAGCCGCAAGACAATATCCGCCAGGCGCTTATCGGCTTGCAAGAGATGGTCAAGGGCGAACTCACCGGTGACGACATGACCGTCGTGCTGTTGCTGCCGGGCGACGAAGAGCCGCTGACCGAGCGTGCTGCCGCGCTGGGCCAATGGTGTCAGGGGTTTCTGGCAGGCTTCGGTCTGGCCATTGGCGACAAGACCCTGGGCACCGAAGCCAAGGATGTTCTTGAGGATCTGGCGGCCATTGCCCAGGTGCAGGACGCACTGGACGAGTCCGAAGACGGCGAGACCGACTATATGGAAGTCATGGAATACATGCGCGTAGCGCCATTGTTGCTGTTCACCGAATTCAACGAGCCCGCTGCGCCGCAACCCAAGCCTTCTCTGCACTGATTGCCCATCACTGCGACACCGGCCCGTACTGACGATAGTGCGGGCCGGTGGACTCCATCAGGACTCCTGCTGCCCATGATTCAGATCCCGAAGTCCGAATACGCCCGCCGCCGCAAGGCTCTGATGGCTCAGATGGAGCCGGACAGCATTGCCATCCTGCCCGCTGCTGCGGTTGCCATTCGCAATCGTGATGTCGAGCATGTCTACCGGCAGGACAGTGACTTTCAGTACCTGAGCGGTTTTCCCGAGCCTGAAGCGGTGGTGGTGCTGATTCCCGGACGCGAATATGGCGAGTACGTCTTGTTCTGCCGTGAACGCAATCCCGAGCGCGAATTGTGGGACGGCCTGCGCGCCGGACAGGAGGGCGCGATCCGGGATTTCGGTGCGGACGATGCATTCCCGATCAACGACATCGACGAAATTCTGCCGGGCCTCATCGAAGGCCGTGACCGGGTGTATTCGGCGATGGGCAGCAACCCTGAATTCGACCGGCACCTGATGGACTGGATCAACGTGATCCGCTCCAAGGCGCACCTCGGTGCCCAGCCTCCCAAGGAATTCGTCGCGCTGGATCATCTGTTGCACGACATGCGCCTGTACAAATCGGCAGCGGAAGTCAAAGTCATGCGTAGCGCGGCGGACATCTCTGCGCGGGCTCACGTGCGCGCGATGCAGGCCTGTCGCGCAGGCCTGCACGAGTTCAGTCTGGAAGCCGAGCTGGATTACGAATTTCGCAGGGGCGGTTCGAAGATGCCTGCCTACGGCTCGATCGTGGCCTCGGGGCGCAACGGTTGCATCCTGCATTACCAGCAGAACGACGCCGTTCTCAAGGATGGCGATCTGGTGTTGATCGATGCGGGCTGCGAAATCGACTGCTATGCCAGCGACATCACCCGGACGTTTCCGGTGAGCGGCAAGTTTTCTCCCGAACAAAAAGCCATCTACGAGCTGGTGCTCAGGTCTCAGTATGCGGCTTTCGAGGCCATCGGCCCCGACAAGCACTGGAACCAGGCGCACGAAGCGACGGTCAAGGTGATTACCGCAGGGCTGGTCGAGCTGGGTTTGCTGCGAGGCGACGTCGATCAGTTGATCGAGAGCGAGGCCTACAAGATGTTTTACATGCACCGTGCCGGTCACTGGCTGGGCATGGATGTACACGACGTCGGTGAATACAAGGTCGGCGGCGAGTGGCGTGTACTGGAGGTCGGCATGACGCTGACTGTTGAACCCGGGATCTACATATCCCCCGACAATCTGGACGTCGCGAAGAAATGGCGAGGTATTGGTGTGCGAATCGAAGACGACGTGGTTGTAACCAGGCAGGGCTGTGAAATCCTGTCCGGTGGCGTGCCCAAGACAGTCGCCGAGATCGAGGCGCTGATGGCGGCTGCAAAGGCACAGATCGTATGAGCCGCTTTAATATCGCCATCGTCGGCGGCGGATTGGTGGGTGCAAGTCTCGCGCTTTCACTGCAGGCCGGTGCCAGGGCACGCGGCTGGAAAATCGTGCTCATCGAACCCTTTGCGCCGGGTGAAGCCTGGCAGCCCAGCTACGATGCGCGCTCTTCGGCGCTGTCGTTTGGCGCGCGGCGGATCTATGAACGGCTTGGCCTCTGGCAGCAGATATCCCGACGCGCCGAGCCGATTCTGCAAATTCAGGTCTCGGACCGTGGGCGCTTCGGCGCTACCCGTTTGTCTGCGATCGAAGAGGGTGTTCCGGCGCTCGGCTACGTAGTCGAGAACGCCTGGCTCGGTCAGGCACTGTGGGCGGGGCTGGATCGTGATGTCGTCAGTTGGCGTGTGCCGGCCGAGGTCAGGCACATGCAGCCGCTGGCCGATGGTTATCGCCTGAGCCTCAGTGATGAAACCGAACTGGATTGTGATCTTGCCGTGCTGGCCGATGGCGGACGTTCCAGTCTGCGTGAGCAATTGGGCATCGGTGTGCGGCAGCGGCCCTATGATCAAAGTGCGCTGATTGCCAATATCACGCCAAGCGAAGCGCATTGCGGGCAGGCGTTCGAGCGTTTCACCGATGACGGGCCGATGGCGTTGTTGCCGTTGCCGGAAAACCGCTGTGCGCTGGTCTGGACGCGTCCAGGCAACGACACCCAGCGTCTTGCCGAGCTGGATGACCGTAGCTTTCTTGAAGAACTGCAGGGTGTGTTTGGTTATCGTCTGGGCACACTGCGTCAGGTCGGTGCGCGACATGTCTATCCGTTGGCACTGGTCGAGGCCGAAGAGCAGGTGCGGTCGCATCTGGTGATTCTGGGGAATGCAGCGCACAGCCTGCATCCAATCGCCGGGCAGGGTTTCAACCTTTCCCTGCGCGACGCCGATGCGCTGGCCGAGACGCTGCTGGAAAGCCAGGCACCGCTCGGTGATTTGCAGACCCTGCAGCGCTACCGTGAGCGTCAGCGCCAGGATCAGCAACTGACTGTGGGGTTCTCCGACAAGGTGACACGCCTGTTCGGCAGCACGCAGTCTGCGGTCGCGACCGGGCGTAACCTCGGTTTGCTGGGCCTGGACCTGTTGCCAGCCGCCAAGCGCTGGTTTGCCCGTCAGGCGATGGGCCTGGGGACTCGATCGGATGTGTGAATCACACACTTTAAACACACGGCTTCGGCCGCAAGCGAGAACGGTTTGACCATGGAAACGCGCGCAGATGTGCTCATTGTCGGAGCCGGAATGGTCGGCAGCGCCCTTGCTCTGGCGTTGCAGGGCAGCGGTCTTGATGTGCTGGTGGTCGACGGTGGGCCGCTGAGCGTCAAACCCTTTGATCAACACTCGGCTTTCGAGCCACGGGTCAGTGCCTTGTCGACGGCCAGTCAGCGAATTCTTCAGCGGCTGGGCGTATGGGAAGGCATCGCGGCCCGTCGCATCAGCCCGTACGCGCACATGCAAGTCTGGGATGGCAGCGGCACCGGGCAGATCCACTTCTCTGCCTCCAGCGTGCACGCTGATGTGCTGGGCCATATCGTCGAGAATCGTGTGGTGCAGGATGCGTTGCTCGACCGCCTGCATGACAGCGACATCGGCTTACTGGCCAATGCGCGGCTTGAGCAGATGCGCCACTCCGGAGATGACTGGCTGCTGACCCTGGCCGACGGTCGCCAGTTGCGCGCACCGCTGGTGGTGGCGGCCGATGGTGCCAATTCCGCCGTGCGCCGCCTGACTGAAACGCCGACCCGTGAGTGGGATTACCTGCATCACGCCATCGTCACCAGTGTGCGTACCGCTGATTCCCACAGGAAAACTGCCTGGCAGCGTTTTACCGACGACGGCCCCTTGGCTTTTCTGCCTCTGGAGCGCGAGGGCGAGGGCGAGCACTGGTGCTCTATTGTCTGGTCAGTGACACCGGCTGAAGCCGAGCGCCTGATGGTGCTGGAAGATGACTTGTTCTGTCGTGAACTGGAGCAGGCATTCGAGGGCCGTCTGGGTCAGGTACTGTCAGCCGATGAGCGCGTGTGTGTGCCACTGCGTCAGCGTCACGCCAAGCGTTACGTTGCCAGGGGGTTGGCGCTGATTGGCGATGCAGCGCACACCATTCACCCGCTGGCCGGGCAGGGCGTGAACCTCGGCTTTCTCGACGCCGCCGTGCTGGCGCAAGTCCTGACCCACGCTGCCGGGCGTGGCGAACGCTGGTCTGACCTGCGTGTGCTGGGCCGCTACGAGCGTCGTCGCATGCCGCACAACCTGGCATTGATGGCCGCAATGGAAGGCTTCGAACGGCTGTTTCAGGCCAACCAATTGCCACTGCGCTGGTTGCGTAATACCGGTTTGAAAATGGTCAACCGGATGCCCGAAGCCAAGGCACTGTTCGTGCGCGAAGCGTTAGGGTTGTCGGGAGATTTGCCTGAGCTGGCGCGGATTGAGCCGACCACTACCCTATAGCGTCGGATGCGGAGCGTGGGCACGATAGTTGATGATCGTTCCTCATGCTCAGCGCACCAATCCGTTGCGATACTGCCCCGGTGTCAGTCCGGTCCAGCGTTTGAAGGCGCGGCTCAGGCTGGTTGTGTCGGTAAAGCCCAGCAGGTAGGCGATTTCGCTCAGCGAGCTTTGCGGGTCGTTCATGTGCAGCAATGCCAGGTTCTGGCGGCATTGATTGAGCAGCAGGTCGTAACAGCAGCCTTCGTCGGCCAGATGGCGTTGCAAACTGCGCGTGCTCAGGTGCAGGGCTTCGGCGATGGTTTTTGCGGTGGGCTCGCCATCCGGCAGAAGGGTTTCGATGGCCGAGCGCACGCGCTGTTCCCAGATCAGCGAAGGTAACGGATCGCCCCTGGATTCCTGCCCGTTTACCTGTACCGGGCCGTCATCCAGGTGGCTGTCGAACTGATCGCCGCCAAATTCCAGCAAGTTCTCCTGCGCCGCAAACATTACCGGCGAGCGGAACAGATCCTGCCAAGGCTGTGGATTATCAGGTGCGGGACGTCGCAGATGCACCGCCAGCGGCGCGTAGCCTCTGCCTAACCGGTTGCGGCAGGTACGCACATAAATGGCGGCGAATGCATCCAGCAACTCATGAGCGGGCAATTGACACGATTTCGGCGTGCCGAAGCGGAATTCATAGCGCTCGCCCACCGTTCTGAAGTCCAGCTCCAGAGAGTCCTCGGCCATTGAGCGGTAACGTACGATGCGCTCGAAAACCTCACGCAGTGAACCGCTGGCCACCAGCGTATAGCCCAGCGCGTGGAACGACGTGGGGCTGACAAAGCGCGAGACACGCAAACCCAGGGTTGGATCGAGGCAGGCCTGTACCGCGCGCTGCCAGAGTGCGGCGGTGATGTCTGAGGGAAACTGTGCTCCGGGATCATCCAGCATATTCGGATCTATGCCCGCGCTCTGGCACAACACGTTGCTATCCACGCCCAAGGCATCGAGCTGCTTGCGCAGTGCAGGGGTCCAACTGGCGAGACTGCTTGGCTCAGGCATGTGGACGCCTCTCCCTGACATGAGGTGATTCAGCGTCGGGCTGTGCCGACAAGGTTTCACGGGGGCATTTCCCTTGCCTGACGCCGTGACCAAGAATGAAAGCTTTTGTGACAGTTGTGCAAGTCTTTAGATGCGTTTCTTGCCATCGGACGGCAATCGCCACGCTCGGGAGAGCGTCGGGCAGCGCTGAATAGGTCAAAGCGGACTATGAACACGCTTCGATCAAGCGGTTGTCGTATAACAAAAAATCAGAGCCTTCCCAGTAAACCTCCGCTAACCCTTTTTCAGCGGAGGCCTGGCGTTTATGTCATTTGACACTGGCATGGCAAATGACTATAAATGCGCCATGTTGTACGACAACCTAAGACTTGCAAAAAATTACAACCACAAAAATAATTCAAAGAGTAACAAGTCCATGACCAGTCTGATTTCTCAGGCAATAAAAAAGTTCATATCCCCCGTTTTGTCGACTTTTTCGCATGATTATCGGCGAACTCCCTCGATAATCTTGCCTGAAAAGCCCGTAACCTGAAGTTACATAAAACCAGCCGCCTCACGGTCATGGCCGCGGGACGCTCATCGCCAATCTAAAAATAAACGGGGTGAAGAGATGAAAATAAAAGGCATTCGGTGGTGGATGGTGGGGCTGGTAACAGCTGGCCTGGTTGTCAACTACCTTGCACGCAACACGCTGTCCGTCGCAGCGCCGACGCTCATGAGCGAGCTGAGCATTTCCACCGAGCAATACGCGCACATCGTCGTCGCCTGGCAGCTGTGCTACGCCATCATGCAGCCGGTGGCGGGCTACATCATCGACGCCATCGGCACCAAGATGGGCTTTGCGATTTTCGCCATTGCCTGGTCTGCTGCCTGCGCTGCCGCAGCGTTCGCGACGGGCTGGCAGAGCCTGGCCATCTTCCGTGGCATGCTCGGGCTGACCGAAGCGGCGGGCCTGCCTGCAGGCGTCAAAGCCACGACCGAATGGTTTCCAGCCAAGGAGCGTTCAGTCGCCATCGGCTGGTTCAACATCGGCTCGTCGTTCGGCGCATTGCTTGCGCCCCCGCTGGTGGTCTGGGCCATCCTGCAAAGCGGCTGGGAGCTGGCGTTTCTGATTGTCGGTGGTCTTGGCATCGTGTGGAGCGGGCTATGGCTGCTGTTGTACAAGCACCCGCGGGACCAGAAGCGTCTGGGCGACGCCGAGCGTGACTACATCCTCAGCGGCCAGGAATCGCGCCTCAAGGATGCACCTGCCCAGAGAGGCAGCTGGAAACGCCTGTTCAAGAACCGCAATTTCTACGCTATCGCTTCGGCACGCATCCTGTCCGAGCCAGCCTGGCAAACCTTCAACGCGTGGATCCCGCTGTACCTGATGACCGAGCGGCACATGAACATCAAGGAAGTTGCGATGTTCGCCTGGCTGCCGTTTCTGGCGGCTGATATCGGCTGTGTCCTGGGTGGCTACCTGAGCCCGCTGTTTCACAAATACTGCAAGGTTTCGCTGTTCACATCCCGCAAGATGGTCATGCTGTTCGGCTGCTCATTCATGATCGGCCCGGCCTGTATCGGACTGGTCGAAAGCCCTTACACCGCTATCGCATTGCTGTGCATCGGTGGTTTCGCGCACCAGACGCTGTCGGGCGCACTGTACTCGATCACCTCGGATTCGTTCGGCAAAAACGAGGTTGCCACGGCGACTGGCATGGGCGGTATGTTCGGTTTTTTGGGCGCTGCAGCGTTCACCATGGTGTTCGGTGTGCTGGTCACCAAAATCGGCTACAGCCCACTGTTCGTGGTACTGGCGATTTTCGATATCGTCGCCGCCATTGTGGTGTGGACCGTTGCCCGCGAAGTGCCGCAGAACGACGAGACCGTGGCGCTGAGCATTGGCGACTCGGGTTCTCGAACTGTTCCCGCAACCTGAGGCCGTCGTAATCCTGTAACGAAGCGCGGATATTCTCTGCTCTGAAAGTGATTTTTTATTAGAGGCCGTTCCTCGAAGGCAGGGGGCGGCTTCTTTTTTTTGCCTGATAGCTGATATTCGTTTTAGGAATTAATAAATAGCTTCTTATTCCTTAGCGAATATATCTTCCATCCCTATACTCGTCTCATGAACGCATACATGCAGGAGGCGAATCCATGCATAACGAGTCGATCCGGTATCTGATCGTGCCAGGCTGGCAAGGGTCGCCTGATGATCATTGGCAGACCCACTGGCAAAACAGCCTGCCCAACAGCACGCGCGTGGAACAGGCCGACTGGCTCAAACCACGCCGTGAGGACTGGGTGGGCGAGTTGCAACGCACGATTGCAGCACACAGCACGCCGGTGATCCTGATCGCTCACAGCCTGGGTTGCGTGACGGTCGCGCACTGGGCTCGACTCGCGCCGCTGGAAACCTTGCGTCAGGTGCAGGGCGCACTGCTGGTGGCACCGGCCGACGTCGAGCGTCCGAATTGCCCGCCTGCATTGCGTAATTTCGCGCCGATCCCTACTGATCTATTGCCGTTTCCGACGCAGATCGTCAGCTCTGACAACGACCCTGCGGTCAGCTCCCAGCGTGCCATGGAGATGGCGCGTCATTGGGGCGCCGAGCTAGGTTTTCTGAGTCAGGCCGGGCATATCAACGTCAAGTCTGGCCATCAACGCTGGGAGCAGGGCTTCGCTTACCTGTACCGGCTGCAAAATCGTCTGGAGCAGCATGCGCGTCGGCGCGCATGAGCGGCAGCTTGTTTATCGACCCAACGGGTCCTGTCTTTTTAAACGCTTGAGCCGTCGCAAGGGCTCAGGCGGGAGTGTGTCATGAGCCTTCACGAAAATTTTGGTCAGCCGCTGCTGACCTTTCCCGATGCGGAAAAAAGCCCACTGAGCATTCGCGCCAAGGCGCTGGTATTCATCGACCCGCGCTCGCGCCGGTTGCGTGAAGAAATGGAGCAACTGGCTCCCCGTTCTCTTCCGGTACTGATCCGTGGCGAGTCCGGGACCGGCAAGGAATTACTGGCGCGGCATATTCATCGCGGCAGTGATCGCTCGGGCTTGTTCGTTTCAGTCAACTGCGGTGCCATCAGTCCGACTTACGCCGATGCGGAGTTGTTCGGTTATGCCGCCGGAGCGCACAGCGGTTCGGTCAGCAGTCGGGCCGGCTGGTTTGGCTCGGCCAACGGTGGCACTTTGTATCTGGATGAGATCGGCGACTTGCCGCTGCCCATTCAGGTCAAGCTGCTCGCCGCCCTGGAGAACCACGAAGTCACGCGAGTTGGCGCGCACCAGCCGAGCCCGGTCGATGTGCGCCTAGTAGCCGCCACCAGCATCGATCTGGCACAGGCGGTGGCTGCCGGAAAATTTCACGAGCGGCTTTATCACTACCTGAGCGAGGGGCGTCTTGACTTGCCGGCGTTGCGCGAGCAGCCGGGCAACATCCTGCCGCTGGCCGAATATTTTGTCGGTATCTACAGCCAGCGCCTGAGCCTGCCTGTGCAACTTATCAGCGAAGACGCGCAGCGCACGCTTGAAGCTCACAGCTGGCCCGGCAACACACGTGAGCTGGAGAACGTCATTCACTTTGCCCTGCTGGTCAGCAGCGGGGATGAAATTCGGGCTGAAGATATCAATCTGCCGGATATTGCCGCGCCGCTGACGCTGATCGAGCGTCAGGCAAAACTGCTGGTCAGCAGCGGGGATCGCGAACAGCTTTGCGCGCTGCGGCGATTGCTCGAAACGGTGACATCGCAGCTTGAGCAGAACCCTGCGTGAAGGCTTTAGAAAAAAAGATATAAGTACTCGATTAAAAAGTCTTTTATCGGAATATAAAATCTCGGTAATGTCAGCATGATGTCGCAGGGTTTGGATCGCGCGACGGCAAACCATTGAGTAATAAAGCGTCATTTTCTGATGACGCTCTCGGATTTCGCTAAGGACATTGCATGAAAAAGACGTTTCTGATGACCGCTCTGGCGGCTGTGTTTTCGATTGGCCTGGCTCACGCGGGCGAAAAGCTGGTAGTTGGCGCGACGCCCGTACCGCACGCGGAAATCCTTGAGCTGATCAAGCCGACCCTGGCCAAAGAAGGTGTGGACCTGGAAATCAAGGTCTTCACTGACTACGTGCAGCCAAACGTTCAATTGAGCGAAAAGCGTCTGGATGCCAACTATTTTCAAACCAAGCCTTATCTGGATGGCTTCAACAAGGGCAAAGGCACCAATCTGGTGACTGGCGTGGGCGTACACGTCGAACCGTTCGGCGGCTACTCCAGCAAGTACAAGAAACTGGCTGATTTGCCTGAAGGCGCAACCATTGCTATTCCAAACGAAGGCAGCAACGCAGGGCGCGCACTGCTGCTGTTGCAAAAAGGTGGCCTGATCACCCTGAAGGACCCGACCAACGCTCTGTCCACGCCGAAAGACATCGCAACCAACCCGAAGAAATTCAAATTTCGCGAACTGGAATCAGCTGTACTGCCGCGTGCTTTGAGCCAGGTTGACCTTGCCTTGATCAACACCAACTACGCGCTGGAAGCCAAGCTCAATCCGAAGAAAGACGCGCTGATCATCGAAGGTGCCGATTCGCCGTACGTGAACTTCCTCGTCACCCGCGAAGACAACGCTCACGCCGACGCCATCGAAAAACTGTCGAAAGCGTTGACCAGCCAGGAAGTCAAAGACTTCATCAACAAGAAGTACGACGGCGCGGTACTGCCTGCGTTCTGACCCACTATCGTGCGACGCTCCGCGTCGCATGCCATTCTGGACGCTCTGCGTCCTCTTTCGAGCATGTGGCGCGGCGCGGACTTGTGACGCAGAGCGTCACGCAAGGCACTCCGACGCTGGAGCGTACCGAACGATAATCTCGTCTATCGTGCGACGCTCCGCATCGCCCCACAATTCCCCGCCATAAACGCCCCCGAAAACGCTTTCTCGACAAAACGTGTCGAGTCCGGCAGAGAGCCATTCACCGCTCCTGAGTGATCCAGCAGCGGATAGTAATGCCACTCGATGCGGTCGCCGACCTTGCACGCATCTTTCACCAGCGCGATCTGGCTGCGAACAGGTGAAATGACATCCTTGCCTCCCGTACCGATAAAAACCGGAATGTCCGACTTTAACGTCGGGTAGTCCGATTGGCGATTGACCTGATCAAGCGCCTTGTCGGGTGAGCGTTTGAAACTGTTGTTGAATGTCAGTCCATCCGCGACCACCTTGCGCTCGATGGCTTGCAGGCATTCGCGCTGACTGGTTTCGAACGCAGGCTTCGCGCGGTCGCTCAGGTAATCGCCAGGGCGCAGCGACGGATCGGTCAGCGCGGCAGTACTCAGTCGCAACAGGTTATAGGCCAGCGATGGCGTGACCTGATCGCGGAAGGTGTCCGGTCCGGCATGTTTCTCACGCGCTTGAGCCATCGGATACGGCGTGCCGGTCGCGACTACACCGACAATGTTCAATTCGGGCGCATAAGTCTTCTGGTAGACGGCTGTTGCGAAAGCGGCGCGGCCACCTTGCGACTGCCCGAACACAACGACCTGCGAAGACAGATTGAAGTCCGCCTTCTGAACCGCACGAATGCTGTCGAGCACACCATACGCCAGCGGACTGCTCAGCCCGAACGGGTGCAGCCCCGGCGTGCCCAAACCTTGATAATCAGTAGCCACAATCGCATAGCCACGCCCGAGCCATTCATTCAGATAGCGCGTGTCGCGATCACTGCGCCCGGCAAAGGAAGGCGCACAGATGTCCGCGCTACCAACCGTGCCATGTGCCCACGCCATCAGCGGCCATCCGCCCTTTGGCGGCTCACCCTTGGGCATGAACAGAGCACCTGACACTGCGACTCTCTGGTTGTTGAGCCCGTCTGTCGAGGTGTACAGGATGCGGACATTCTGTCCGGCCTTCTCAAGGCTCTGCGTGGCCGTCAGCGGTTCCGAGCGCAGCAGTTGGCCCGGTGTCGACGGCACTTTATCCGGCCATGTGTAAAATGCGGGAACACCGCCTTCGCCTGGCCGGGTAGCGGCGACAGCTTGCCTGGGAGTATCTGGCGTTCCGCTGCAACCTGTGAGCAGAGCCATCAGCAGCGTGGCCAGAACGGCGGAGAATCTTGGTGATGAGTGCATCAGTATTTCTCTGCAAACGCTTGGGAGAGGTTGCGCCAGTGTTAGTCGTTGATAGTAAACCGTTTAAAATGCCAGCGTCACCGAATCGAGTCGGTGCAGTGCATGAACCGCGCGATGTGAGCGAGCCTGCCATATTATTCATGCGACGGAATCACGACTTCCATGGGGATGAAAGTTGTCACTTTATGGTTACAAAATATCGGATCCAATACCGTGATTTGCCTTGACAAATATTCAGGTCGGGTGTAAATATTTTGCTCCGCTGCAACCCGTTTTAAAACGCTGTTTGAAACGGATGCCATACGACTAATAATAAAATGGACTTTCATTATGCCTTGTTGCCCCGAGCGTCATCCTGCAATCGCTACAGCGCTTCCCAGCCCGTAACTTCATCTCTGGTGTTTATTGGTCGTGCCCGTTGCGTGAAGCAATGTGTTGCGCGTTGATCTCTAAAATTAACAGAGAATAACTATGAAAGTAGTGGACAGTTCCGTTCTAAAAAAATGGTACGACAGCGAGTACAGTGCATGTGGCAGTGGCACATTGTTTGGCGAGTTGCGAGGGGAGTTCAAACAGTTTTTATCACACTTGCCTGAGGGGCCGGGTCACGCGCTTGAGCTGGGCTGCGGAGACGGGCGTAACCTTACTGCTCTGGCGCATAAAGGCTACAGCCTGAGTGGCGTGGACATGGTTGACAGCACGGTGCATAGCCGCCAGCTCAATCCATGGCTAAAAGACCTGAACTTTCAGCAGGCGGATATTCTTAACTACACGCCCGCCCCTGAATGTTATGACGTACTTGTATGTTCCGAAGTGCTCCACTTTTTCACGAAAGATGAGCTCCAGCAGGTCATGCCGAAAATAATTAGTGCAGTGAAACCCGGCGGGTATGTCTTTCTTGATCTGTTGTCCGACCTGACTCGATTTTTTCAAGCCACCGGAGAGCCGTTCATCTGGGATAAGGAAGCCGGGCTCTCCATTCAGGACAGCGAAGGCTTTTTCGATCGGTGGCTGAGCGGCTTCGATATCGTTGATTTTAATAAATTCTTTGACAAGCAAAGTTGGCCATTGACCGATTCCGGCAGCCTGCCAATAGAACCTTATACATGGCAGGGTACTTATGTATCGGTGTGTGCGCAGAAACGTAAGTAACGTCAGGAAGTTTCGCTTGAAAGGACACTAAACGATGCAGTTATTTCATCAGGTCATCGCACATAACGCCAGTAGATACCCGACCAAACCGGCCATCATTCTGGATGGGCAAGCGACTTCTTATCGGGAATTGCAAAAGCGGGCAGATGACATAGCGTCGGTGCTGCCAATGCTTGGCATCCTCCCGGGCGACCGTGTGGGTCTATACGCGCCAATTTCCATCGACCTGATCGCGAGCTATCTGGGCCTGCTGCAAGCTGGAGTGATCACCGCTGCGACTCATCACACCCTCAGTCGTGCCAAGCTGGTTCATCAGCTCAAGCATTCGGGGGTCCGGGTGCTGATCACTGACTGCGCTGATGATCTGCCCGGCTTGATTGATGAGGCTGGTCTCGAGTTTGTTTTGCTCACCGTCCCCCTTTCAACATTGATACCTCGCGTTATTCAGCTTGCCGATGCTGTGGCACGGTACCGCGATGAAGCGAGTGCCGCAGCCTCATCATTGGCCGATGACGCTGAACGTCCCACATCGATATTTTATACCTCAGGATCGACCTTCAATCCTAAAGGTGTACTCGTCAATCACCGTATCATGCTGGCAGCCAGCAGTCGGGTCACCGCGTACCTGGGTAACGATGCCGACGACCGTATTCTCAGTTACTCGACACTGGCATCGGATTACGGCGTTTATAACGTGATGATGCCGCTGTACGCAGGGGCCACCAGCGTCATTGAGAGTCGGCCTGCAGGTAGCGCAGAAGAAGTACTCGCGGTGGTCGAACGCGAGGCGGTTACCGCAATGCATGTCTTTCCACCGGTGTTTTTCCTGCTGGCCAGTGCTGGGCCGGAGTGGCAGGCGCGGGTACCAGGCTTGCGTTATATCTCCAGCAGCGGACAGGCCCTTTATAGTCGCCACATTCAGCGCATTCGCCAAGCGTTGCCTCAGGTGCAGATTTTCTCCAACTACGGACTCACTGAATGCAAGCGCGTGAGCTACCTGCCCCCCGAAGAAATTGATCGCCGGCCAACGTCTGTAGGCAAACCTCTGCCCGGTGTCAGTCTGTACTTGCTGGACGAGCAAGACCGGGTTATCGACCAGCCTGGGCAGGTTGGCGAGTTACTGGTGGCAAGCGACTACCTGATGCTTGAGTACTGGAACATGCCTGAAGCGAATGCCAGAGCCTTTGTTTACGATACTTTCGGTCACTCGCGGCTGTATCGCACGGGCGATCTGTTCAAGCAGGACGCAGAGGGCTATCTCTACTATGTTGCCCGCAAGGACGACGTATTTGCGCGCAATATCTGGAACGTCAACCCGCGGGAGATCGAGCAGTGCCTGGCCTCGCACCCGGCGGTTGCCGAGGTGCTGGTGGTGCCGGTCGCTGACGAGTCGGCCGGGCATGTGCCCAAGGCTTGCATCGTGCTCGATATCGATCACCGCCAGACAAGCGGCCAGGCGCTGATCGACTACTGCAAGGCGCATCTGGATTGGCACATGGTGCCGACCCAGTGCGTGTTCCTTGAGGTCCTGCCAAAAACCGATTCCGGCAAGTTTTCCGCCAAAGGACTGATCTGATAGTAGGAGCTATGCCATGAAGACGTCACTCCAGCCGAAGGACGACACGTCCCTCGACCGAGACTTGCAACAGAGTGCGATGCTGAAACTCGCAGGACACTTCCACAGTCTGGCAACAGGTGCCACTCAAGTGCCCTTGCAGTCCCTGGACAGTCATCTACTGAGCGAGATCCAGGACCCGCAAGTCCTTGATTACCACGATCGACTCATCACAGGCGCCGGACCATTATTCTCCCATTTTCTGGCCAGCGTGCCCTACATTCTCGAGGAACTGGCCAGGGTCGGCGTTGCGTTAACCCGCTTTGCTCAGCTCAATAGCAGCGAAACAGGTCAAACCTTCAGCCTGTTTGAAGTGGACGCCTTTGATGGAAGTAACGGCCGCGCGCTGGCTGGCCATTCGCACGGCCTGATTCAAAGCTTTACGTCCTCTCCGAACGGGGCCAATCAGATAGCCTTCAATCAACATGGCAACCCGGCGCTGTCGCTATTCTTTGCGCAGTCGGTGTTCAAGGTAACAAGAACTCTGTTGCGGACCCCCGAATATGATCGTTTCAGGGAGGGATTCGACTTCATTTATGAGATGGCCGCGTTCCAGTTCTATAGCCGTGACCGCATTGGCCAAATCAACCATATAAAACAATTTCTAAAACCGGGCGGTCTGGTGTTTTTTCTGGAGAAGCTCAACCACCCCGATCCGGAAGAATATCTGCTGCGCGAGCGGATCAAGGATGAGCAGTTCAAGACCCGCTATTTCAGCGAAGAGGAAATCCGCTGGAAGCGCCAGCAGATGCTCGAGCAAATGCAAAATGGCCAGGTCACACTGGAGGAATTGGTGAGCGCCCTGTCCGCTCGCTTCAACTGTGTGCACCTGCTTTGGAGCAGTAGTAACTTCTGTGAGTTCGTTGCCTCGGACGATCCGGGACAGATCGAACAGTTCCTGGAGCTGCTGGGCCCGACAATACAGCCAGCGGACCTTTGCTTTGAACGTTCGCGTCTTGGCGCCATAGCTCCTTTGCAAAACGGTTTCGTGGAGTTTGGTGATGCTTGATCCTGCCGAGCAAACGTTCCAGCGCAACGCATCGTTCTCGATGTGTCAGCGGGCAGTCGAGCACCTGCCTTTGTGGCGAGAGCGGGCGGTTGCGGCCGAAAAAACTCGCCGGCTGAGCAGCAACACATTCGACGAACTGTTTGCCGGAGGCTGGCTGGATCTGGTGTCGCCACGGGCGCCTGTCACAAGTACCGGTCACTGGCCCACGCTGGTAGAAAGCGCGCGGATTGCCGCTCGGGCGTGTGCCTCGACAGGCTGGATGCTGGCGCTAGTGGGTGGTCATGGCTCAATCGCACGGCGACTGCCCCCCGCCTGCGTAGATCAGCTTTACAGCCATGGCCCACGACAGCTCTTCGCCTCGGCTTCCACCAGTACCGACAGCCTGCTGTCCTTTGAGCTTGAAGGTGTTCGGGTGGAAGGCCGGTGGCGCTTCAGTTCAGGCATTGAGGATGCTACCTGGTTGATGCTCAACGCCCCCTGCGCCAACCACCCGGAAGCCGCCTATACGCCGCGTTTCATGGTGCTGATTGCTGCTAATGACGTTGAGAGGCTTCACACTTGGGATAGCTGGGGTATGGCGGCAACAGGCTCCCACGACGTGCGGCTTCATCGGTTGTTGGTGCCGCATGATCGCGTCTTCGCGCTGCATAAAGTGTTTGCGCAGGACCCGCTAGCGTTGGCGTGCGACTACATCGACAAGTTGCCCCTCGTGCCCTATCTGACCACCTCGATAATTGGCCCGCTACTGGGCTGTGCAGAGGGTGCCCTTGCAGCGTTTGTAGCTGCTTTCAACAGTTCACCAACGGTTAGTGATCCCAGGATCGCCGAACAGGCTGCCCACTCGGCTGCGCAGCTATACAGCGCTGAGCTGATGTATGACTCGTTGATCACCCGGTTGCATGAGGCGGGTATCAATGACCAGGCGCTGGACGCGGATCAATTGTTGAAGCTCAAACGCGACCGCGCCTATCTGGCGCAACAGTGCGTGCAGGCTGTACGCCGTTTAGTGGAACGGCTCGGTGCGTCCTCGCTTGTAACAAGTAACCCGCTGCAGCGTCACTGGCGTGATATCCAGGCAATGGCCGCGCACCGTGACGTGGCCTGGAACGAAACGATGCAGGCCTGTGGCGATGACATTCTGCGACCTGTCACTGTCAACGCCCAAAAGACCTGATTTGCTTTCCAATCGGCTATTTCAGAGAGGTTTCACATGTTTGTTCGCAATAAAACCGATGTCGAGAAAACCCCTTACTTCGTCGAATGGGGTGCTGGAACCAGTCACCGTCTGCTGACAGAGCAAGACGCCATGGGCTTTACGTTGTGCCACACGATTGTCCGGGCGGGCACAGAATCGCTCTTGCATTATCGAAATCATCTGGAGGCGTGTTATTGCATTGGAGGAGAAGGCGAAGTCGAAGACATGCAAGGCAATGTGTTTCCAATCCGGCCTGGGGATGTGTATGTGCTTGATCAGCATGATCGGCACTTTCTGCGCGGCGGCAAGGAACAAGACTTGATACTGGTCAGCGTCTTTAATCCGCCACTGCGTGGTGACGAGCGACATAATCTCAACGACGGTAAGGGATCCGCCTACTGATGTATCTTCTAGCCGCTGTGCTACGCCGCTTACTGACAGGAGTTCTCCATGCGTAAGGATTACCTCGCTTTCTTCATCTCGCTTTTCCTGTCCAGGATGGCGGATCAGATCCTGTTGTTCATAGTGCCGCTGGTGGTGTTCCAGACCACCAACAGCGCTTCATGGGCGGGGCTGGCGTTTTTCGTCGAATCGTTACCGAGGTTTCTCGCGTTTCCGTTGTGCGGCGCGCTGTGCGACAAGTATTCGCCTATCAGAATTCTGCATATCAGCCAGGTCTACCGGGCATTGCTCTGCGTGCTGGCGATGGTGCTCTACGCACTCTTTGGTGGCATTGGATGGCTCGTGGTGCTCTCGGCATTGTGCGGGGTGCTGACCACGCAAGGCATCATGGCGCGCGAAGTGCTCATGCCGCATATCTTTCAGCACTACAGCTACACCAAAACGTTGTCCTACTCCCAGATCGCCGACCAGTCAGGGCTGGTCCTCGGGCCGCTGGTGGCGGCACTGATGCTTGAAGTGTGGGCCTGGCACTGGGTAGTGCTCTGGATCGCCGGACTATTCCTGCTGGCAGACCTCTGCATGTTGGCGTGGCAACGTCTTGGCCGTTTTAAGCTGGAAGTGTTCGAGCAGCATCAAGACATCTGGCTGCAGCCCTTGCGGATTGCGTTCGGGCATATCCGTGGCCTGGCCGAATTGAAAAAGATCATCACGCTGGCGGTGGGCGTCAACCTGATCGTCGGCGTCACGCTGGCGACCTCGGCAGCCATGGTCATCGGCGAGTACAGCGCAGGCAAAGATAACTACGCAGGGCTGCAGGCGGCGGGGGCAGTGACCACTATCGTGATCCTGTTCTTCCTGGCCCGTGTGGTGCTGCCTTTGCGGGTGCTGGGCGGTATCGGGTATTCAATGATCGCGATCGGGGCATTTATCAGCGCCCTGAGCCCGAACCTGATGGGCTATGCGCTGGGTTTTTTGTTGATCGTCGGCTTCGACAAGATGTTCAACGTCTACATGCGCACCATCCGGCAGCGGGTGATACCGCCCCAGGACTTCGGCAAGACGGTGGGCGTGATCACGCTGCTTAATAACATGTCCCAGCCCTTGGCAGGATTACTGGTGGCCTTGCTGGCCGCACCCTTGGGCACCCGGCAAGTCATCCTGATTCTGGCCGTGCTGACTTCCCTTCTCGGGGCAGGTGCGATGTGGTGGTTTGCAAAAGCCCGCGGCCCGTTCTCTGCCTCGATTGTTGAGGCGAATCGGGAGGCCGGGAAATGAAAATGGGGCTGAATCCGTTTCGCTGAATCTGGATGGAGTCAGGGCTTTTGAGGAAAGGCATTAACACTAGCGAAACACGCAAGCCGCTTGGGGCATGAGTCCCGCATGCTGCCCTCTGAACCTACAGAGAGCAGCACCATTACCTGCCTTTAAAACGCCAATGTCACCCGGGCATTCAACGACTGATCCGATGCATCATTGCTTACCTGACCGTCGTAACTCAGGCCCACGCTCAGCGTATCGCTCAACCCCAGGTCGACACCTGCGCCGAGCACGGCTGCGCTGCGGGCGATGGGGGCGCCGGAGAGTTCGAAGGTGTCACCGCCGCTGAAGGCCGAGCGGCTTTCCGGGGTGACGTCGCCGTAGGCGCGACGCCAGCCCAGTGTGGCGTTGGGTTTGATCACGACGCTGCCAGCGCTCAGGCGGGTCGCTGCACGCAGGCCCAGGGTGCTGAAGGTGATGTGGTTGTCCTGGGACTTGTTCTGCAGGCTGATGGCGTTGCTGTTCTCGTCGAAGGCGTCGGTGTCCAGGCGTACGTGTGCCAGGTTGGCGAAGGGTTCAAGCTGTGCGTTGCCCATTTCCAGGGTGTAGCCCAGTTCGCCGAAGACCTGATTGGTCGCTGCCTTGTAGTCTTCCTTGAAGTGCTCGGACGAGCCCGGCAGGTCCAGCGTGCGCTTGGCGGTCAGCTCATGCCAGGTGCGTACCGCGCCGAGGCGCAGGCCCAGTTGGCCCCATTTCGCGCCGCCGTAGACACCCAAGTGGTAGTTGTCGCTGTCGGTCGAGCCGGACGCGTGGCGCAGGTCGAAGCTGCTGTTGCTGAAGCCGGCCAATGCACCCACACGCCAGGTGTCGTCGAGCGATACGTCGGCACCGAACAACAGGCCGCTGGTGCGGGTTTCGAGGCCCGAGGCGTCGCGGCTGCTGTCGGTCTGGCCGGTCGCGCCGATGGCCTGGGTCCACACCACGCCGCGCGAGGCATCCCCAGCCAGGGTTTGCGTGGTGCTGCCGAATGCCTGTGCGGATTGCGCTTGTTGCATGCGAGCATTCATGGCATTGCGCACCAGTCGGCTGTCTTCGATCAGTGCAGATTGAGTCGATGCGTGCAGCTCGTTGGACAACGCCTTGAAGGTCGCCTGTGCGGTTGCTGCGTCGTCCTGCACCACCTGTCGCCACAGTGCATTGCCTGCCCCCGCGCTGTCGAGCCCCTGAGCAACGGCACTGGCGTTGCGCGTGGTCGCCAGGCTGGCGAAGGTTTGTGCGTTACGATTCAGCGTCAGCCCGATATCGGTCGCGGTGTAGTTCAGCGTCGGGGTAAGGAACGCGAAGTTGGTTTGCACGGCGGCAAATGCACCGCTGATGCCACCGGCTGCGGAGATAATCGAGTAGCGGCTTGCTGCTACCCAGTTGCCGCCTTCAACCAATGACAGCGTGCTGTTATTGATCGTCGCGCGGCCGCTGGCGACGATGCGGTCGGCACTGCCATTGGCGTCCGACTCCACTTGGTAAACCGAGCCCTGAGCCAGATTGACGTCACCGTTGACGTTCAGTTGCCCGACCGAATTGCCCGGTGCCACCACGCCGCCCTGAGCGACGTTGATGCCGCCAACGTTGCCGTTGCCACCCAGCGTCGCGCCTTGCTGCACGCTGACGATGGAGTTGCCGAGGTTGCCATTCACTGCCAGGCGACCAGCCTGCACGGTCGTCGCGCCGGACAGACTGCTGTTGCCGGTCAGGTTCAGTGAACCGACGCCGCGTTTGATCAACGCGCCATTGCCCGTCATGGTGTTGGCGAGGGTGTCGTTGGTGGACTGATCGACCACCAGCGTTGCGTTATCGGTGATCGTGCCGCTGCCAAAGGCCTGTGCATGACCGGTCAGGGTGCCGCCGTTGATCACGGTGCCGCCCGAGTAGGTGTTATTGCCTGTCAGTATCAGGTTGCCGGTGCCGTTCTTGATCAGTGCGCCACTGCCGCTGATGTCGTTGCGCCAGGCGTCGATGGCGTTATAGCCGCCGAGGCTGGCGTTCATGTTGACGGTGACGTTGGAATTGAACGCGCCGTAGCCATCGCCTGCGGCATACAGGTTCAAGCGACCGTAGCCACCTGACTGGTCGATTACCGCGTAGCCCGAAGATATTTCAGTGGTCCCCAGAACCTCGCGGCGTTGGCTGGCGTCGAGGTACGGAAAGCGGGTTTCCAGCAGCACTTCTGCGTTGGTAGGCACTACCGGAGCCAGGTTGGTGGGGCCAACCGGATCGAAACCGTAGGTCATGCGCGAGGTATACAGCGCTTTGTCTTGTGCGTGCTGTGAAGTGCGGTCAGTGGCCGGGTCGATACTCGCCATGCAGTTGTTGATGTTGCCACCGCATTGCGCCGTGAAGTAAGTCAGTGCCTGAGCGCGGGCGTCGGCGCGCAGCTGTGCGTTGGCTGAATTGGACAGGTTGTCGATGGCGAAATAGGTCGCCGTGATTCGCCCGCCGATCACGTCGAAGGGCGAGTGCATGCCTGCTTCGATGCGGTTGTCGCCAATCTCCGAAGCACGCAGCATCAACTCGCTGAACCGCTCGGGGATCGCGTAGGCCAAGGCATAGGCAGACAGGTAGGCGGCGTTGGTATGGCCGCTGGGGAAGCCCGAGTCACTGGCCGGCGTGGTGCTTTCGGCCGGGCGCAGAGACGGCGCAACAACGAATGCCAGGCTCTGTCCGTCCAGGCTCTGCCGCCATGGCCGGGGATACAGATAGTGGGACTTGGCCGGGGTCGTGGAGGCGTCATTGCGCACGGCGCCGACCAGATCGACCACTTTGCCCAGCGCTGAAGACGAACTGCCTGCGCCATTGCCCTTGTCGTCGTACTTGACGGTTTTGTTGCTGTCGTCAAATTGCGTGATGGTGGTGAAGGCACCCGCGCCTGCTTTATAGGCATCACTCAATGAGCCCAGACCGCTGATGGCGCTGTAGCTCTGATCGCGGCGGTCATCGACGTAGGCGGCGGTTTCCTGGGCAAGCGTGCGCGAGTTGGCACGGTCGACGACAATTTGCAGGTTGCGTCGGAGCAGGCTCTGCCCTAGCGCGGTCGGTGTGCCGGTATCCCAGGTCGCGCCGGTCGTCCACAACGTGTTGAACCCGGAAAGCAGATCGACCCCGTTGATCCGGTCGTCATTTGCACGGCTCGCTGCCTGTACCGATACCGCAAGCAGTGAAAGTATCAACGACGACATCATTACGTGGGCAACCGGTTTATTGCATCGCATGGCGAGCGCCTGTACTCAATCTGGATAAGGCGCCGACCCTAGCAAGGCGTTCTTACACTTGGATGTATCTGCCGTGACACATTTATGTGGGTGATTACGCTGAAAAAAATCCTCAGGAGGCATTCAGAACTATCGATATTCCTCAACGGTATTTAAATTCTCTTTCTTATATCTATACAGTTCCGCCTTTCAGTCACACTGTTCTGGAGTCGGAGTTCTCATGCCAGCAGCCTCCCTCGCTTCATCGTCCGCTCAATCTGCTTCGCAATCGTTCGACGTGCGTCCATTCACCGGAAAGGTGGGCGCTGAAATCGTCGGGCTGGATCTGTCCAGGCCGTTGAACGACGCAGATTTTGCGCGAGTGCATCAGGCGCATCTGGATCACCACGTCGTGGTGTTCCGCGATCAGCAAATCACGCCGCAGCAGCAGGTCGATTTCAGCCGTCGTTTTGGGGTGTTGCAGATCCACGTGCTCAAGCAGTTTCTGCTGGCCAACCATCCGGAAATCCTGATCGTCTCCAACATTGTCGAGAACGAGAAGCCTGTTGGGCTGGGCGATGCCGGTAAATACTGGCATTCGGACCTGTCTTACAAAGAGCTGCCAAGCCTGGGTTCAATGCTTTACGCACAAGAGTTGCCGAGCGAAGGTGGCGACACGCTGTTCGCCGACATGCATCAGGCGTGGGACACCTTGCCGCAACACCTGCGCGATGCCGTCGAGGGGCGTTCAGCGGTGCACAGTTACACCGCACGCTACGCCGAGGGCCATAACGCCGCCAACTGGCGTCCGACCCTGACCGCCGAGCAACTGGCGCAGGTGGTGGAAGTCAGCCACCCGGTTGTTCGCACTCACCCTGAAAACGGGCGCAAGGCGTTGTTTGTCAGCGAAGGTTTCACCACCCGGATTCTTGACCTGCCGGAAGACGAGAGCCGCCAGATTCTCAACGAGATTTACGCCCACAGCGTGAAGCCCGAGCATATCTACCGGCACCAATGGCAAGCCAACGACATGGTGTTCTGGGACAACCGTTCCCTGATTCACCTGGCTGCCGGCTGCCCGGCCCATATGCGACGCAAACTGCATCGCACGACCATTCAAGGCACCGCGCCATTTTGATTCAGGAGAGCCGTTCATGAATGCTGTCGCGCAAGGCCACACGGCCAGCACGAGCGCCCAACCGCAACCGACTGTTCAGCACACCACTGAAGCCTTGTTGCAAGTCCGCGGTGTAAGCCTTGAATACCGCACGCCAGAGCGCGTGGTACGGGCGACGCATCAAGTCAGTTTCGAGGTCGACCCGGCTGATCGTTTCGTCTTGCTTGGCCCGTCGGGCTGCGGCAAGTCGACCTTGCTCAAGGCGGTGGCCGGGTTCATTCAGCCCAGCGAAGGCGAGATTCATCTGGCGGGCCACCAGGTCACCGAGCCCGGTCCGGACCGTATTGTGGTGTTTCAGGAATTCGACCAGTTGCCGCCGTGGAAAACCGTGATCGAGAACGTCATGTTTCCGCTGCTGGCGTCACGCACCTTGAAGCGTCCCGAGGCGCTGGAGCGTGCTCGTTATTACCTGGAAAAAGTCGGCCTCAGCGCGTTTGCCGATGCCTACCCGCACACCTTGTCCGGTGGCATGAAAGCCCGCGTGGCGATTGCCCGAGCCCTGGCCATGCAGCCGAAAATTCTCTTGATGGACGAGCCGTTCGCCGCGCTTGATGCACTGACCCGGCGCAAGATGCAGGAAGAACTGCTGGAGCTGTGGGACGAGGTGCGTTTCACGCTGCTGTTCGTTACGCATTCCATTGAAGAAGCGCTGGTGGTGGGCAACCGCATCCTGCTGCTGTCCCCGCATCCGGGCCGTGTACGGGCGGAAATCAACAGCCACCAATACGACCTGAAAAGCCTCGGCGGCGTTGGTTTCCAGCAAACCGCGCAGCGCATTCATCGCCTGTTGTTTGATGAGGGCGATGCCGGGACGGTAGAGCAAGAGCTGAACTTTCAGGACATCCGGATCGCTTACTGAGTGACTGCTTTGATCGTTCCCATGCTCCGCGTGGTAACGCCTTTCAGGACGCTCCGCGTCCTATCTACACGATTACCGGGAAACCCGAACCATGAGCCTCGCACCTCCCGCTCGCGAAGAGTATGAAATCACGCTGGAGCCTTTCACTCAGGAAGACCTGGCCCGAGACCTACCGCTGGCGCAGCGCATCTGGCAACTGAGCTGGGTACGCAAAGGCGTGATTATGATCGCCCTGGCGGTCATCTGGGAGCTTGCCGCTCGCCTGCAGAACAACGACCTGCTGTTGCCGAGCTTTCTGCAAACGGCAGCTGCCTTTTATGACGGGCTGATTTCCGGCGAGCTGCCGGGCAAGGTCTGGATTTCCCTGACCGTACTGATTCAGGGCTACCTGATCGGCATCGTGCTGGCGTTCGCCCTGACCACGCTGGCGGTGTCTACCCAACTGGGCCGCGACCTGCTCGGCACGCTGACCGCCATGTTCAACCCGCTGCCGGCCATTGCCCTGCTGCCGCTGGCGTTGCTGTGGTTCGGGCTGGGGCAGAACAGTCTGATCTTCGTGCTGGTGCATTCGGTGCTGTGGGCGCTGGCGCTCAATACCTACGCAGGTTTTCTGGGCGTCTCGGAAACCCAGCGCATGGCCGGGCGCAACTATGGCCTCAAAGGCTTGCGCTTTGTCTGGCACATCCTGATTCCCGCTGCGCTGCCATCGATCCTCGCCGGCTTGAAAATCGGCTGGGCTTTCGCCTGGCGCACGCTGATCGCCGCCGAGCTGGTGTTTGGTGCGTCGTCCGGCAAGGGCGGGTTGGGCTGGTACATCTTCCAGAATCGTAACGAGCTGTATACCGACAAGGTTTTTGCAGGTCTGGCGGCAGTCATTCTCATCGGCCTGCTGGTCGAGAACCTGCTGTTCGCCAACATCGAGCGCCTGACCGTCAAGCGCTGGGGTATGCAGCGTTGAAGCGCCGTCTTTTTTGAATAACAAGGGTGGGAACCACATGAAAACTACATTTCAACGCCCGGCACTGACTGTGTTGGCGGCGACCCTCGGCTTGTTTGGTGCGCTGCTCAGCAGCGGCGCGCAGGCGGAAGGCAAGATCAGCATCGCTCAGCAATTCGGTATCGGCTACTTGATCCTCGACGTGGTACGCGATCAGAAGCTGATCGAGAAACACGGCAAGGAACAGGGGCTGGACATCAAGGTCGACTGGAACAGCATCTCCGGCGCCACCGCGATGAACGAAGCGCTGCTGGCCGGTGCGCTGGACGTGGTGTCGGCAGGAGTGCCGCCGATGCTGACCGTCTGGGATCGCACCAAAGGCAAGCAGAACGTCAAGGCCATTGCTTCGCTGGGTTCCATGCCCAACTACCTGCTGACTAACAATCCCGACGTGAAAACCATCAAGGACTTCACCGACAAGGACCGCATCGCTGTACCGGCTGCTGGTGTGGGCTTTCAGTCGCGTACCTTGCAGATCGAGACCGCCAAGGTGTTCGGTAACGACAACTACAAGAAATTCGACAACATCTCGGTGAGCCTGGCGCACCCGGATGCCACCGCAGCGCTGCTGGCGGGCGGCTCGGAAATCAACTCGCATTTCTCCAGCCCGCCGTTCCAGTACCAGGCGCTGGAAAACCCCAACGTCCACAAAGTGCTCAGTTCCTATGACGTGCTGGGCGGTCAGGCGACGTTCAACGTGCTCTACACCACCGAGAAATTCCACGACGAAAACCCCAAGACCTACAAGGCGTTCTACGACGCGCTGGCCGAAGCCGAGAAGATCATCAAGGCCGACAAGCCCGCTGCCGCGCAGACCTACATCCGCGTCGAGCAATCGAAACTGCCGTTGCTGCTGGTAGAGAAAATCGTCGCTGACCCGGAAATCGATTTCACCGTCACCCCGCAGCGAACCTTCATCTACGCCGAAAAGCTGCATGAACTGGGCGTGCTGAAAAACAAGGCGGCGAGCTGGAAGGACTACTTCTTCGAAGAAGCGCACGGCACCGAGGGCAGCTGATCGGCGCGGTTTGAAGATGACGCGGAGCGTCATGAAGGGCATTCCCACGCTGGAGCGTGCGGAACGATAATCTCAACTATCGTGCGGCGCTCCGCGTCCTCTTGGCGACGCGGAGCTTCACGAACGGTAGGTTGTCCGGGAGATCACTTATCGTTCCAACGCTCCGCGTAGGAATGCCGTTCTGGACGCTCTGCGTCCTCTTCTGAAAGAATCAGGTTACTTCTGCTCACGAAAAACCTGTCCTGCAGGACCTTTCCTTCAGTCTTTTCTCTTTCCTGCGTATGACCTTTCCTAGAAAATCCCGGGCCCTTGCGCCTGCCACATCTGCACACTAGGCTGCGTCGGTCGCTGAGAGTCAGCGACCGGGTTTAGCAGCCTGTTTGTGGATTACAAGTGGCGCAAGTGCCGTTTATGGCGGCTTTGCGTGGGGCACCTTCGGGTGCGCCGGTTGCTTGCGCTTGTTCCACACCGGTCTGCTAACCCGCGTCAAAGTCGCCACCCTTGTTTGTTTAGCAGCAGGCATCTGGTGGTCTTGTCAGCTAAAGGAATAAGCGATGATCAACTCAACCCCGTCCCCGCCGCTCCCCAACTCTCTGGAAGACTCTCTGATACAGGTCAGCGAAATACTGCGCTGTGCCTCTGCCACCGCTTCTGAAACCGGTGACAACCTCGAGGGCCTGAAACGTGATCTGGCGTTCTCGGTGGTGCATCTGATCAACATGGCCAAGGCCGAGCTGGAGCGCTCGCTGGAATGTGTTCAGAGCCACTGACAGCCCCTGACGCAACCTAGCAGTTCTACGAGTAGCCGCTGCGGTCCCGGCAATGCATTGTGTGCCTGAAGAGGCCTGCCTCGCTGATCAAGACCACTCCGGTTACCCGCCATGCGCCAGCAAGCTACCCTGTGCCGTTACCGCTACGACGCGCTCGACCGGCTCGCGGCTCGCACGCCTGCGGGAGGGACCACTGCCCGCTCGTTTTATGAGTCCGATACCCTGGTCAGCGAGATTCAGGGGGCAGAACACCTTCGATTCCTGCATCGCGACCGTCAGTTGCTGGCCATGCAGTCAGCGCTCGCCACGTTGTTGATCGGCTCGGACCAAGAGCACAGCGTGCTCCACACCGTGTCGGCCGGCTTGCCTGACGCTATCGCCTACACCCCCTATGGGCATCGGCAAGCATTGAACCAGCTGCCAGGCTTCAACGGTGAGCGACCCGACCCGTTGACCGGTCATTATCTGCTGGGCAATGGTTATCGCGCATACAACCCCGTTTTGATGCGCTTCAACAGTCCTGACAGCCTGAGTCCGTTTGGCAAGGGCGGAATCAATGCATATGGATATTGTGCGGGGGACCCGGTCAATCGGTCAGATCCTACGGGGCATGGACTCATTGATGATGTGCAGACGTCCATCTACCTTGGCGCAGCCCTTTTTACCGGCGTTATTGGCCTTCTGATGGCCCGTTCTTCTATAAAGGCTGTGATAAAGGGAGTGAAGGTAATGCCCGAAGTAAACGCTATCGATAATGTTGTCACCATGACTCCCGCGCTCAGAAGACCGGCGAACACGGCGGAAAAAGTCTCAGGAGCCATTGGTGTCGGGGCGCTTATTGCCGGTGCGACATGGAGCGCATCTTATATTGCAGGAAAGTTTGAGAGTGATTCGCTGGCGGTTCGCACGCTGAGAAGCGTTGCTATAGTTATTATTATCCCTGTCGTCGGGTTGCGTGGCTGGACGTATAATCGTTCCAGGCTTGCAGGGCGAGCTGCAAAAAAAGCTGCGAAGTTGGCGCCGAGCGCCTTACCTGATTCTAAGGTCACTGAATCCCCGCGTTCAAGCATTCGGGGTGGTGATTCATATGTTGAAGAAACCCAACTTTGAACATCCTCTTCGTTCTCTGCATAAACCCGGTCGCTGGCATTTCTACCAGTAGACCGGTATCCCGACCTGGGTCACGCTAAAGCCCTGACTTTATCATCATCAGGGAACGATAATGGCCATCCTCTGCAAGTACACCTACGACCCGCTGGACCGTGTCTCCACATTGACCCCGCTGGCTCAGGCCGTTTCCAACCGGTTCTATAACGGCGAGCAACTGATGTCTGAGTTGCAGGGCGACAGGCAACGAACCTGTATCCGTGCGGGCGGCCAGCTACTGGCGCAGCAGAGTCGCGAGGGCGAAGAGGTCGTGACGACGATGATCGCCAGCGACCTGCACAACAGCGTTCTGCACGCGAGCGAAGACGGGAGACAGATTGATATCGTCTATACGCCATTCGGACACCATCAAGCCGAGCAGGCTATTGCAGAGCTACCCGGTTTCAACGGCGAGCGGCCTGATCCGGTAACCGGCCACTACCTGCTCGGCAATGGCTATCGTGCCTACAACCCTGTGTTGATGCGCTTTAACAGCCCGGACAGTTTGAGCCCGTTTGGTGAGGGTGGGTTGAATGCGTATGCGTATGGGCTAAACAATCCGATCAAATACATAGACCCGACCGGGCATTTTTCGTCTTTAGTAACTGGATTAACTGGGATTTTGGCGGCTTTGTCATTTCTCGCTGGAGGTTTGTCAATTTATTTGTCTACTCGCGTAAAAGAATCTAATCCAACGTTCAGTGAGGTGTCTATGGGAGTGGGCATCGCGTTAGCTGTTGTGGGCGTTGGTTTTGCTCTGAGTTCAGTTGTAATGAAGGCTGCTGGCCGGAAGGCGGCATTAAGTAAACTTGATAATCTTGAAAAAAATATAACAAAGCTTTAACAGAACTCGCAGTGGATAAACGCCTGATAAGAAGCTTGACTCAGAGGGCAGACGACTATCTGTTCGAGCTGAGACGCCAAACTGTTGACAGCGAACACAAGACTCTCAGGGCATACAAACAAGGCTATGATCGGGGTAGAAATTTGGGAGGGGCAGAGAGTTTGACGCCCAGCACTCCGTATGAAACTTTCAGGGAACGATTTAAGGTGGATAAGTATTCTGGCGTATTTCCAAGACAGGGTGGACCACGCAACCCCTTGGCCACCATTCGCTCCTCCATAAGAGATTCTTAGCTTCTTTTGCAGGTGCTTCCTGAAGGCTGGGTGTGCTTGCATACAAAATAAAGCTTGGCTGTTTGCTTTATCGGCATCGTGCGCCAGCCGAGAGTAAGGGGGCAGGTTCCCGGCAATGCGTCGTTTGTCGGTCAGCCTTCGTGGGCAAGTCTACCCTCACGGCGATGTTGCTGGCCCCGATTCTAGCAATTTTTGAATCAGCTTTTGTATACCCTGTCTTCTTTGTTTGAGGACAGGTCCGCCCATTCAAATCCCTGCAAATAGCGCCCCAATGAACCCTCCCTCTCGCACACAGTCGCATAGTCACGCTATTCTCTCGCCCTGATCACGCCCGCATCCGGCAGTTGTACAAGGAGTCTGCATGCCCGTTCGTATTTCAAGACTGGTTACGTTCAGTCTGGCTGCTGCATTAGCGGCGCTGGCCGGTTGTGGCGAGGAAAAACCGGCGGCGCCCGAACTGCCCAGGGTTTACGTGCAGACTGTAAAAAGTGCCGACTTCGCCGCCAGTGTCGCCCTGACCGGTGATGTTCAGGCGCGGGTGCAGACCCGCCTGTCTTTCCGGGTCAATGGCAAGATCATTCAGCGTAACGTGGATGTTGGCGACCGGGTCACTGCCCGGCAAGTGCTGGCGCGGCTCGACCCCAAGGATCTGCAGATCAATGTCGACTCGGCCGCTGCGGCTGTGGCCGCCGAGCAGGCCCGCGTGAATCAGGCTCGCGCTGCGTTCGTTCGTCAGCAAAAATTGCTGCCCAAGGGCTATACCAGTCGCAGTGAATATGACTCGGCCCAGGCCGCCTTGCGCGGCAGTGAAAGCTCGTTGAAGGCGGCGCAGGCGCAATTGGCCAATGCCCGTGAGCAACTGGGGTATACCGCACTGGTCGCTGATGCGCCGGGTGTTATCACCGCGCGTCAGGCTGAAGTCGGTCAGGTGGTGCAGGCCACCATGCCGATTTTCGATCTGGCGCGCGACGGTGATCGCGATGCGGTGTTCAATGTCTACGAGTCGCTGTTCGTCAAGCCGCCAACCGATCAGGCCGTGCAGGTCACGTTGCTCGATAACCCGACTATCAAGGTCAGCGGCAAAGTACGCGAAGTGACCCCGGCGGTGTCCGCGCAAACCGGCACTTTGCAGGTCAAGATCGCGCTCGACCCGCTGCCTGAAGGCATGGACCTGGGCTCGGTAGTCAGCGTGGCGCTGAGCGCACCGGCCAATGCCAGTGTCGAGCTGCCTTGGGCGGCGCTGACCAAGGACCTTGGCGAGCAGCTGGGCAAGCCTGCCGTGTGGGTGGTGGACGAGCAGGGCAAAGTCAATTTGCGCAAGGTCACGGTTACTCGTTATCTGACTGCCAAAGTCATCATCGGCGACGGGCTTAAAAGTGGAGAGAAAGTCGTGGTGGCAGGCGGACAGTTGTTACACCCGGACATGCAGGTCGAGATTGCCGAACAGCCCAAGCAGCAGAATGCGCAGGTGCAGCCATGAAGCGTTTGTCGTCATGCCTGTTGTTGGGTGGCCTTCTGTCCAGTGGCTTTCTGTTGAGTGGCTGCGGCAAGGACGAGGCCCCTGTGGAGCCGGTGCGTCCTGTCGTGTTCGTCGAAGCCAGGCCTGAGTCAAATCAGGATTTCGGGCGTTTTGCCGGCAATATCCAGGCGCGTTACCAGAGTGTGCTGGGTTTTCGTGTGGCGGGACGTATTGCCCGGCGCAACGTCGACGTAGGCGCTGAAGTGAAGAAAGGCGATTTGCTCGCGACCCTTGATCCGACTGATCAGCAGAATACAGTGCGTGCCCGGCAGGGCGACCTGGCCAATGTGCAGGCGCAGTTGATCAACGCTCAGGCCAACGCCCGCCGCCAGCAGGAACTGTTTGATCGCGGCGTCGGTGCCCAGGCACAACTGGACATCGCCCTGACCGATCTGAAGACCGCCAGCTCGTCGCAGGAACAGGCCAAAGCCGCTGCACAACAGGCCCGCGATCAATTGAGCTACAGCGAGCTGCGCAGTGATCACGATGCTGTAGTCACCGAATGGAAAGTCGAAGCCGGACAGGTGGTGACAGCCGGGCAGGAAGTCGTGACCCTGGCGCGGCCGGACATCAAGGAAGCGGTGATCGACCTCCCTGATACGCTGGCTGACCAACTGCCATCCGGCGTGGTATTCACCGTCGCCAGTCAGCTGAACCCGGAAGTGAACACCACCGCCACCATTCGTGAAATCGAACCTCAGGCCGACCGCACCACACGTACCCGCCGTGCACGTCTGACGCTGGCGCAAACGCCAGCGGCGTTCCGGCTGGGCACGGCCATCAGCGTAACGCTCAGCTCGACCATCACGCCGCGCATGCGTTTGCCGATCAATGCCTTGCAGCAGGCCGATGGCAAAAGCCAGATATGGATCGTCGACCCGCAAAACCAGACGGTGAACCCGAGGGCTGTGAACATTGTCAGCCTTGACAGCAACAGCTTCGTGCTGGCCGATGGCGTCAAGGCAGGTGAAAAAGTGGTGAGCGCGGGCGTCAACAGCCTCAAGCCGGGCCAGAAAGTCAAAGTCGATGAGGAAAGCCCGCGATGAAAGGTAATTTCAATCTGTCTGAGTGGGCCATCAAGCATCAATCGTTTGTCTGGTATCTGATGTTTGTCGCGCTGCTGATGGGCGTGTTTTCCTACATGAAGCTGGGCCGCGAGGAGGATCCGTCCTTCACCATCAAGACCATGATTATCCAGACCCGCTGGCCGGGCGCGACGGTGGACGAGACCCTGGAGCAGGTCACTGACCGCATCGAGAAGAAGCTCGAAGAGCTGGACTCGCTGGACTACGTGAAGAGCTATACCCGACCGGGCGAATCCACGGTCTTCGTTTACCTGCGTGACACCACCAGCGCCAAGGCGATACCGGAAATCTGGTATCAGGTGCGCAAGAAAGTCGATGACATCCGTGGCCAGTTTCCGCAGGGGCTGCAAGGCCCGTCGTTCAACGACGAGTTCGGCGATGTGTATGGCTCGATCTATGCGTTTACCGCAGACGGTTTCTCGATGCGTCAGTTGCGTGACTACGTCGAGAAGGTTCGCGCCGACATCCGCGAAGTGCCCGGGCTGGGCAAGGTCGAGATGATCGGTCAGCAGGACGAAGTGGTGTACCTGAACTTCTCGACACGCAAGCTCGCAGCATTGGGCATCGACCAGAGCCAGGTGGTGCAAAGCCTGCAATCGCAGAACGCGGTGACGCCTGCCGGGGTGATCGAAGCCGGGCCGGAGCGGATCTCGGTGCGTACCTCCGGCCAGTTCGCGTCCGAGAAGGATCTGGCTGCAGTCAATCTACGCATCAATGACCGCTTTTACCGTCTGAGCGACATCGCGGACATAACCCGTGGGTACACCGATCCGCCCAAGCCGCTGTTCCGCTTCGATGGCAAACCGGCGATCGGCCTGGCCATCGCGATGCAGAAGGGCGGCAACATCCAGTCGTTCGGCAAGGCGCTGCACGAACGTATGGACGCTACCACAGCGGAGCTGCCAGTCGGCATTGGCGTGCACAAGGTCTCGGATCAGGCCGAGGTGGTGAACAAGGCTGTGGGCGGCTTCACCAGCGCGTTGTTCGAGGCAGTGATTATCGTGCTGTTGGTCAGCTTCGTCAGCCTCGGGTTTCGCGCAGGGTTGGTGGTCGCGTGTTCGATTCCGCTGGTGTTGGCGATGGTGTTCGTGTTCATGGAATACAGCGGCATCACCATGCAACGGATTTCCCTCGGCGCGCTGATCATCGCCCTCGGCCTTTTGGTGGATGACGCCATGATTACCGTGGAAATGATGGTCACACGGCTGGAAATGGGGGAATCCAAGGAGCAGGCCGCGACGTACGCCTACACCTCGACAGCGTTCCCGATGCTCACCGGTACGCTGGTGACCGTGGCCGGCTTTGTGCCGATCGGCCTGAACAACAGCTCTGCGGGGGAATACACATTCACGCTGTTTGCTGTCATTGCCGTGGCGATGCTGGTGTCGTGGCTGGTCGCCGTTCTGTTCGCACCGGTGATCGGCGTGCACATTCTGAGCGCCAACATCAAGCCGAAATCCGAAGAGCCGGGCCGCATAGGCCGGGCATTCAACGGCAGCATGCTCTGGGCCATGCGTCATCGCTGGCTGGCGATTGCCATCACGGTAGGGTTGTTCGCCGCGTCGCTGTTCTCCATGCAGTTCGTGCAGAACCAGTTTTTCCCGTCTTCGGACCGCCCGGAAATTCTGGTCGACCTGAACCTGCCGCAGAACGCCTCGATCAACGAAACGCGCAAGGTGGTGGATCGTTTTGAAGCGAGCCTCAAGGACGACCCGGACATCGAGCGCTGGAGCACTTATATCGGCCAGGGCGCGTTACGTTTTTACCTGCCACTCGATCAGCAACTGGAAAATCCGTTCTACGCCCAACTGGTCATTGTCAGCAAAGGCCTGGAAGAGCGTGGCGCGTTGACTGCCCGTCTGCAAAAACGCCTGCGTGACGAGTTTGTCGGCATCGGGTCGTATGTGCAGGCGCTGGAAATGGGCCCGCCGGTGGGTCGTCCGTTGCAGTATCGCGTCAGCGGCGAGAACATCGACAAGGTGCGCCAGCACGCCATCGAGCTGGCTAAGCTGCTCGATCACAACCCGCATGTGGGCGAAGTGATCTACGACTGGAACGAGCCGGGCAAGGTGCTGCGCATCGATATCAATCAGGACAAGGCCCGGCAGTTGGGGCTGTCGTCGGAAGACGTCGCCAAGCTGATGAACAGCGTGGTCAGCGGTTCTACCGTGACCCAGGTGCGTGATGATATCTATCTGATCAATGTGATCGGACGTGCTGAAGACGCAGAGCGCGGCACACCGGAAACTCTGCAGAACCTGCAAATCGTGACCCAGACTGGAACATCCATTCCGCTGCTGGCGTTTGCTACCGTTGGTTACGAGCTGGAGCAGCCATTGGTCTGGCGCCGCGATCGCCAGCCGACCATCACCGTGAAAGGCGCGGTACGCGACGCGATTCAGCCGACCGATCTGGTCAAGCAACTGCAACCGGAAATCGACAAGTTCGCCGCTGGCCTGCCGGTTGGTTACAAGGTTGCAACGGGGGGCACGGTCGAAGAAAGCAGCAAGGCGCAGGGGCCGATTGCCAGCGTTGCGCCTCTGATGCTGTTCCTCATGGCGACGTTCCTGATGATCCAGCTGCACAGCATTCAGAAGATGTTTCTGGTAGCCAGTGTCGCGCCTCTGGGCTTGATCGGCGTGGTGCTGGCGCTGATTCCGACGGGAACGCCGTTGGGGTTCGTGGCGATTCTCGGGGTGCTGGCGCTGATCGGCATCATCATCCGCAACTCGGTGATTCTGGTGACCCAGATCGATGCCTATGAAAAAAGCGGCTACCTGCCGTGGGACGCCGTGGTCGAAGCCACCGAGCATCGTCGTCGTCCTATTCTGCTGACCGCCGCAGCGGCCAGCCTGGGCATGATTCCCATTGCCCGCGAAGTGTTCTGGGGGCCGATGGCTTACGCCATGATCGGCGGCATTATCATCGCCACGCTGCTGACCTTGCTATTCCTGCCAGCGCTGTACGTGGCCTGGTATCGCATCAAGGAACCGACCGACGAACAGCGTCAGGAAGCCGAAGACAAGAACGAGGATGAAAACGCGCAGCCTGCGCATTGATGTGCGTTGGAGCGAGACGCACTCTCCAACGCTCAGCGTTATATGCAAGCTCTGAAACGCCCGCAAGATGGGGCTTTCAGGCTTCTGCCCGCAGGGCGTGGGAGCGAACTTGTTCGCGAAGACGATGTTTTAGGCGCTGCAATTTCGGCGGCTATACCAACCCTTTCGCGAACAAGTTCGCTCCCACGGCCTTCGGCCAGAGTCAAAAACAGACTTGTGTATGACACGGAGCACGAAAGGCAGTCTAGCGCCGCCAGACACTCGCCAGCCACGGTTGCTGCTCCCTCGGCAACCCGGCGGGGCGGTAGTAGTGCTCCAGTTCGATAAAGCCGGCTTCGGTCAGCAATTCGCGCCAGGCTTGCAGGTCGTGATACGCGCCATAACGTTCGCCGTTCCAGCCTTCCTGATTCTCACCACGCGGGTTGGAACTGAACAGTACGCCGCCCGGTTTGAGCGTGGCATGCAGCTGACGCAGTACACGTGGCAATTCCTGCCTTGGGACGTGGAACAGCACTGCGTTGGCGAAGAGGCCATCGAAGCGGCCTTGCGGCAGGTCGAGTTCGAGGAAGTTCTGCTGTAGCACTTCGCAACCGGTCTCGGTGCGGGCCATCTCGGCGAAACGTTCGGAGCCGTCGAGCCCTACCGCCACATGACCCATCGCTGTGAACGTCTTCAAATCACGCCCCGGCCCGCAGCCGAAATCAAGAATCTGCCACGGTGCCGGGCCTTCCATATGCCGCAACAGGGCATCGATATTCTGGCTGACGTCGTGGTCGCGTGTGCCTTCGCGGAAGTCGTCGGCCACGCTGTTGTAATTGCCGAGGGTCGCGGCGGTGATCTGCGCAAGGGTTTGTGGATCGAGTTTCATCAAGGGCGGTCCGGTAAAGGAAGACCGCCAATATACCCTCGCTGCGTTGCGGCTGCTCAGCGCCTGTCGAAGCTGCGCGCCAGCCGGTCCCCGCCCAGTTGCACCAGCGCTACGACCGCTACCAGCAAGACGATCACCGTCAGCATCACCTGCGTGTCGAAGCGCTGATAGCCATAGCGATAGGCAATATCGCCCAGCCCGCCTGCGCCGATGGCACCGGCCATGGCCGATGAGTTGATCATGGTCACCAGCGTGATCGTAAAGCCGCCGACGATACCGGGACGCGCTTCCGGCAGCAGCACATGCCAGATGATATGCCAGCGCCGACAGCCCATCGCTTGCGCGGCCTCGATCAAACCATGATCGACCTCGCGCAGGCTCACTTCAGCGATCCGCGCAAAGAATGGCGTGGCGGCAATGGTCAGCGGCACGACGGCTGCCCATACGCCATACGTGGTACCGACGATCATCCGCGTGAATGGGATCAGCGCGACCATCAGGATCAGAAACGGAATCGAGCGAAACAGGTTCACGAAGCCACCCAGCACCCGGTTGATCCCCGGTGCTTCGTAGATGCCGCCTTTTGAACTGGTGACCAGAATCACCGCCAGCGGAATGCCCAGCAGCAGCGCGATCAATGACGACACACCGACCATCAGAAACGTGTCGAGGGTGCCTTGCAGCAAGTGATCAACCCACATAACCCAATACCTCCGCGCGTGGCGCCAGTGTGCGGGCGCGCGCCAGCAGTTCGTCCCGGCTGAGTGGCGAGCCGGCCACCGACAGAATCAAGTGGCCGATGGCCCGCTCCTGAATGCGCTCGACGCCGCCCTGCAGCAATTGCACCTTGCCGCCCAGCGCGGCAAACAGCGCGGCCAGATCCGGCCCTTCGTCACTGACGCCAGTAAAATGCACGTCCAGCAGCAGGGCTGCATCGGGTCGTTGCGGCTGATCGCTCATGCGCTCGGCCCACTCTTTCGGCAGCCCGGTTTGCAGCGGCGCGAGCAGGGTTTTGCTGACTTCGTGCTGCGGGTCGCCAAACACCTGCCATACCGGCCCCTGCTCGACGACTCGGCCCTGTTCCAGCACCACCACGCGGTGGCAGATATCTCGGATCACCGCCATTTCATGGGTGATCAGCACGATGGTCAGGCCCAGGCGCTGGTTGATCTCGCGCAGCAGGCCGAGGATCGACTGGGTGGTTTCCGGGTCCAGTGCCGAAGTGGCTTCGTCGCACAACAGAATCGCCGGGTCGTGTACCAGCGCGCGGGCGATGCCGACACGCTGTTTCTGCCCGCCGGACAGTTGCGCAGGATACGCCTTGTGCTTGTCCTGCAAACCCACCATTTCCAGCAACTGCGCGACCTTGCGCGCGCGTTGCTCCTTGGGCACACCTGCGACCTTGAGCGGCAGTTCGACGTTCTGCCAGACAGTCTTGGCCGACATCAGGTTGAAGTGCTGGAAGATCATGCCGATGCGTCGGCGTAGCTCCACCAGCTTGTCTTCGTCGAACTCGCCGAGATCCACCTGATCGATCAATACGCGACCGCTGCTCGGTTGTTCCAGGCGGTTGATGGTGCGGATCAACGAGGATTTGCCTGCACCGCTGCGGCCGATAATGCCGAAGATCTCGCCGCGCTGGACCGCCAGGTCGATATTGCCCAGCGCCTCCACCGGGCCTTGCTTGCCGTGATAGGTCTTGCCCAGATTGATGAAGCGCACATGCGCGCGATTCAGCTCCGGGTGCAGCTCGGCCTGTTGCGCCAGTGTGCTTGCGCCCGCATTGTCGAGTGGCCGTTGGCGTTGCGCGGTCGCAGTCATTCTTTCCATCCCGCCTGGTAAAGCTTGCCGTTGACCTTGTCCAGCGAAGCGCGGACGACGGGCGAGTGCTGGTAGATATCGACGAACTTAGCCAGACGCGGGTCGTCCTTGTGATCAGGTTTGATCACGAATTGAATGACGTATTCCGGGTGGTCCAGGCCATCGAACAGGATGGCCGAGTCGGCGGGAAAGGTTTTGGCCAGACGGATATAGGCAGGGTAGCCCTGCACCAGATCAGCGTCATCGTAGGCGCGCACCAGCTGCACGGCTTCAACCTGAATGATCTTGAGCTTTTTCGGGTTGGCGGTGATGTCTTCCTCGGTCGCCTTGTAGCCGACGCCCTGCTTGAGGGTGATCAGCCCGGCCTTGGCCAGCAGTTGCAGGCCGCGTCCACTGTTGATCGGGTCATTGGCGATGGCCACGGTTGCACCAGTCGGCAGCTCATCGAAGCTTTTGTACTTTTTCGAGTACAGACCCACGTTGTTGATGATCCCCGGCGCGTAGGGCACCAGGCCGAAACCGGCGGCTTCATTGGCATTGGTCAGGAACGGGATGTGCTGAAAGTAGTTCACATCGATATCGCCAGCGGCGAGGGTGACATTGGGCGCGATCCAGTCGGTGAATTCGACCAGCTCGACTTTCAGGCCCTGCTTGCCGGCCTCTTCGACAGCGGCTTCCAGCGGTATTGCGAAGGCTGCCGTGGTGCCGACTTTCAAGGGTTTATCGTCAGCGTAAGCGGTCAGGGTCAACAGGCCGAGGGCCAGTGCAGCGAGGGTTTTGCTCATGATGCGGTCCTTTTAAAAATCCCTAAGTCTCGTCCCCACGCCCTGAGCTCATCCTTATACACAGACCTGTTTTTGATTCTGGCCGAAGGCCGTGGGAGCGAACTTGTTCGCGAAAGGGCCGGTATATTCTCCGAAAGTAAATCGTCTGAATCACCGTCTTCGCGGACAAGTCCGCTCCCACAAAATCTGTGTATAACGCTGAGCGCTTCAGCGTGGGCGCGCATGTCTTCATCGAATATGTCGGTGTGCCGCCCCCGCATGCCGTTGCGGTAAACGGTCTGTGCCTTGCGGAAACAGCTTCTTGCGCAGGCTGCCGTCTTCGTAAGCGGTCTTGTAGGACCCGCGGCGTTGCAGCTCCGGGATCACCAGGTCGATGAAGTCCTCGTAACTCTCCGGCGTGACGATGCGGGTCAGGTTGAAACCATCCAGGCCGGTTTCTGCAATCCACGATTCGAGCTCATCGGCGACCTGCTCAGGCGAGCCGACCAAGGTGATATAACGGCCGCCCAACGCGTGCTGATCGAGCAGTTTCTGGCGGGTCCAGTCGTTGTTTTTCAGGTTTCTGGTCGCGGACTGAATGGCGTTGCTCTTCACGTACTGAATGGGTTCGTCCAGTTCATATTCAGCAAAATCGATACCGGTCGACGCCGCAAAGTGCGCCACGCCTGCTTCAGCGCTGGCATGGCGGCGGTACTCAGCGTGTTTCTCCCGAGCCAGCGCCTCGGTGGCGGCAACAATCACGTTAAGGCCCATGAACACCTTGATGTCCTCCGGGTTGCGCCCGGCCTTCACTGCGCTGGCGCGCACCTTGTCGACCTGCTCGCGGGTCGCGGCCTTGTTCTGGCCGCTGATGAACACGCATTCTGCGTTCTGACCGGCAAATTGCAGGCCGCGCTCCGAACTGCCTGCCTGAAACAGCACCGGCGTGCGTTGCGGTGAAGGCTCGCACAGGTGGTAGCCCTCGACCTGATAGAACTCGCCTTGGTGCCTTACCTTGTGCACCTTGCCCGGCTGGGCATAGATGCGCTGCTCGCGGTCATTGATGACGGCATCGTCTTCCCAACTGCCTTCCCAGAGTTTGTACAGCACTTCCAGGTATTCATCGGCCTGATCGTAACGGCGGTCGTGCTCGTTCTGCTCGGTCAGGCCCATCGCCCGCGCCGCGCTGTCGAGGTACCCGGTCACGATGTTCCAGCCCACCCGGCCACGGCTCAGGTGATCGAGTGTCGACATGCGTCTGGCGAACAGATAGGGCGCGTCGTAGGTCAGGTTGGCGGTCAGGCCGAAGCCCAGATTTTTGGTGACCCCGGCCATCGCCGAGACCAGTAGCAGTGGGTCGTTGACCGGCAACTGGATCGCCTCCTTGAGGGTGACGTCCACCGAGTTCTGATAGACGTCGTACACGCCCACAATGTCGGCGATGAACAAACCGTCAAACAGCCCGCGCTCCAGCAGTTTCGCCAGGTCTGTCCAGTATTCCAGGCTGTTGAATTGCGTTGAGGTATCACGCGGATGCGTCCACAGACCATGATTGATATGGCCGATGCAGTTCATGTTGAACGCATTGAGGAGGATCTTCTTACGCGCCATCAGATCGTCCCCCGCAGGGGAGGATTAGTGTCGTTGAGGTAGTAATTGCCGATGGCGTGAAACTTCCAGCGTACCGGGTCGTGCAGCGTATGAACGCGCGCGTTGCGCCAGTGGCGGTCCAGGCCGTGTTCAGCCAGTGTCGATTGACTGCCCGCCAGTTCGAACAACGTGCTGCCAGCCGCCAGGGAAATCTCCGTGCTGATGGCGCGGGCTTCGGCCACTGCAATCGAGGCGGCGGCCACGGTGCGGGCATTGCTGTCAGCCTGGGCAATGTCGAGAAACTCCCCGGCCCTTTCCAGCAGTGCTTCGGCGGCGTGCAGGCGAATACCGAGTCTGCCGAAGCTGTGCAGCGTCAGCGGGTCGTCCACGGCCTTTTCGATACCCGAATCAATCCACGGCCGGGTGCGCGTCTGTACGAAGGTCAGGGCGTCCTCGAAGGCTGCGCGGGCGATGCCGGTGTCAATCGCGGCATGGAGAATCTGCGCCAGCGGCCCGACCGTGGTGGGGCGCTGGAAAGCGCTCTGGAACGGCACGACGTCGTTGGCGCGGACGTACACGTTGTCGAACACCACCGAGCCGCTGCCCGTGGTGCGTTGCCCGAAACCGCTCCAGTCGTCGATGACGGTCAGGCCCTCGCTGTCATGCTCGACGAAAACCAGTTGCTGTACACCCTCGTCGTCGATCACCGAGGTGGGAATACGTTGCGCATATAGCGCGCCGGTCGCGTAGAACTTGCGGCCATTGATGCGATAACCGTCGCCGTCACGGGTCAGGCGAGTGGTGCGGTCATGTGCCGTTTTGGTTCCCAGTTCGGCCAGTGCGTTGCCGAACCGCGCGCCAGCCAGCGCCTCGGCATACAGCTGCGCTTGTTGCTGCGGGTTGCCGTTCACGCGCAGCACTTCAAGGGCATAGAAATGGTTTTGCGGAATCTGGCCCAGCGAGCCATCGGCTTCGGAAATCAGCTGTATCACCTTGGCCAGCGTCACGTTTGAAACACCCGCGCCGCCAAAGGCTTTCGGAACACTGATGCCCCACAGACCGGACTGGCTGAACAAGTCGAGTTCGGCATGAGGCAGACGACGCTCGCGGTCGCGTAGCGCGCTGTCGGTCTTGAAGTGCAGGGCCAGTTCGCGGGCTGTTTTCAGGGCCTGAACGTCACTGGTAATCAGCGCTGCGTTGTCGCGCGCCTGAAGGTTGGAACTCATGAAAGGTGTTCTCCAGTGGTCTGGTTCAGATCCAGGAATGGCGAGCAGGCAGGGTGCCGTTCAAATGCCAGGTGCCGACTGCGTGGTATTTCCAGCGCACCGGATCGTGCAGGGTATGGACGCGTGCGTTACGCCAGTGGCGGTCGAGATTGAACTCGGCCAGGGTCGCGCGGCTGCCCGCCAGTTCGAAGAGCTTTTCGCTGGCCAGCAACGAAATTTCGGTGGTCAGTACCTTGGCACGCGCTACGGCGATGGAGGCGCGGGCTGCCGAGTGTTCATCAATGGGCACAGCGTTGATTTCGTCGAGTTCCTGACCCGCTTTGCGCAGTAGCGCTTCCGCAGCGTGCAGCTCAAGTTTCAGCTTGCCGATGTCGGCAATCACGTAGAGGTCGTCGCTGGCGCGCTCGACGTTGGCGTCGATCCAGGGACGGGATTTCTCGCGAACGAACGCAATCACATCATCAATTGCACCGCGAGCGATGCCCGCGTCTATTGCAGCCTGAATCAACTGTGATACCGCACCCTGAATATTGGGCGTCAGGGCCAGACGCCAGTTGTCGACCACCTGCTCGGCGTCGACCGCAACGTTGTCGAGCAGCACTGTGCCGCTCGCAGTGGTGCGCTGGCCAAAGCCCGACCAGTCATCGACGATACGCAGCCCCGGTGTGCCACGTTTGACGAAGGCCATGATCTGCCGCCCCTGATCATCCAGCGCCTTGACCGCGACCCAATGCGCAAACAATGCGCCGGTGGAGTAAAACTTCTGCCCGGTGATGGTCAGGCGGTCGCCGTCAGCGGTTATTCGTGCCTTGAGTTCCAGCGTGTTTTTGGTGCCGCGTTCCGGCCCGGCGTTGCCGATGCGCCAGCCGTCCAGCACGCTCTGAAACAGTATTTTTTTCTGCTGTTCGGTGGCGCTGCCCTGCAGCAGGTGCAGGATGCCAAACTGGTTTTGCGGAATTTGTCCCAATGCGGGGTCGGCAGCAGAAATGATCCTGAACACCTCGGCCACCGTGACGAACGATACTTGCGGACCGCCGTACGCGCGCGGGATGGATATGCTGCCCAGTCCGCTACGGGTGAATTGTTCGATTTCAGCCCACGGCAAGGCGCGTTGCCGGTCGCGATTGGCGGCATTGATCTGTGCGGCAGCGGCCAGTTCATGGGCGGCTGCAATGGCCTCGGCATCGTTTTGCAACACCTTGGCCGCGAGCAGACGGGGAGCAACGTCAGGCTCTTGTGAAGCCTCGACGTGGTGGACCGCTACCGCCGCCGGATCAGACTCGCGTCGCTCACCATCAGTCGGTACAGCCCTGGGTTTATCCACAGGGGTAGTTGTGAAAGGGACCATCGGAACCTCGTAGCAGTAGACCGCATCAAGTGCGGCTGGAAAACATCACGATGTCCGGTGGTCCGGTATATATACCCTAAGCGTGTATAAAAATTTTTAAAACGTGCTTTTTGGAATAAGCATAGACAGTAATTGTCGGTCGTCTGCGTCCGCTCAGCGCCTCAACTGATGCCCTCCGATGAAGACCGCTGACGCCTGAACGTTTTCACACTTTCTTGCACGCTTGGCAGAGGTTTAGAACAAGTAGTGGACATAAGTTGCCAACACGTTGCCTTGTTGGTAATTGCCAGCATCGTGGTGGCCATTTTATGGGTGTTTTTCAAGAAGCGTCGATTATTCGATTTGCCGTATATAATCAGTTGAATGGCCCAGTGGCTGAACCCTTATTACCCGTGGCGGAGCCCAGAGCGAGTTGTTACCCACCCGATCAATAACGCAGTAAGTCACTTCCAGTTGTTGTTCTTCTCCGCCTTCCAGTATCAGCGAGGGCGGCACGACCAGGTCGACAGGCTCACCGACGTCTTCGGCAACAAGCGGCGGCAGGTCCATACGCAGATCGCCCCAGCGCACGGTGATCTCGTCGTGAACAGCCATGTTCAGGTACGGCTCGATAGTCATGGGCAAACCTCCTTCCAGGTGTCTGCGCGACAGTCCTCGGCGTATCACCGACGGCACGACATACAGCGGTGCCAGCCCCTGGTTTTCTTCCGTATTGGTGCTGACCAATTGCCCGCCTGGTGCGTTCAGCTTCACCCACAGCTTGCGGCTGGGCGAGGTCACAGGAACTCCGCCTATTTTCATGACCCGGTAGTAAGTTTTTGCCTTGCCGTTCTGTAGAAAGCTTTCCGGCACACGTAGGACAATAGGTTTGCCGACGTCGGAGGCCTTCAATATTTTTGACGCAACGTAACAGCCGTCCCAGAACAGTTCGATCAGGTCGCCTTCGTCCATGCTGTCGTAGGGGGCCACATGAACAAGCAGTTGAGAGGCTCCTCTCACGCCTATTCCATGTCGACTGGCCAGCGGTATGGACGGGGCTGACAGGCCCATAGGGTTCGGTTTGCAAATAATTTGGCTCATGTACGGGTGCTCCTGATAATCAATAGTTCAAGTAAAGATTCGTCATGGGTTGTCATGTTGAAGTAATAAGAGATGCGGTTAAAGCGGTGGGATAAGTACCTTAAATATCCAACTTATGGCAAACATTAAAAACGGTATTAAATGGGGGCTTGAAACTTGGGTGCCTCACTAACTGAGTGATGCGTGTGAGCTAATGGGCTTTGCGAGCGCTTGTCAATATGCAGGTAGCGTTTACTAGTGTTTTACTTGAAAACCGGAGACTTCCTACACGGTTTATTTGGAACTGTTTACTTCGCGATAAACAACCGTCCTACCACGAAGTACCCATGGCAACAGGCAGTAACCGATAGGGAACGGCTCAGAAGAGGGTGTTCGGCAAGATACGTCTGCCTCAGGCCGGCCGACTACGAATCAGGGATGAGAACTGACGTAGGCTGATTTTATTATTTCGATGATTTTTCGGAAAAATACGCAGGAATTGAGCAAGGATATTGAACGATTAACGCCTTCTGAAATGTAAGAAAAAAGCAGCTCCGTTGATGGACGCTGCTTTTTTGCGGGTACCTGCCGGCATGATCAGTGACGAGTGCGCTCAAGAAACTGCCGTGTGCGCTCTTCCCTGGGGTTGGCGAACAGTGCTTTGGCTTCGCCTTGCTCCACAATTACCCCCTTGTCGATGAAGATCACCCGGTTGGCAACCTCCCGTGCAAAGCTCATCTCGTGGGTGACAATTACCATCGTGCGGTTTTCTTCGGCCAGGGCGCGAATAGTGGTCAGCACCTCGCCAACCAGTTCCGGGTCCAGTGCCGAGGTCGGCTCGTCGAACAGAATCACTTGCGGTTCCATCGCCAGCGCCCGTGCAATCGCCACGCGCTGCTGCTGGCCGCCCGAGAGACGACGCGGGTAGGCGTCTTCCTTGCCGGTCAGGCCGACCTTGGCAAGCAGTTTCCTGCCCAGCGCCTCGGCGGCTTCCCGCGCGACCTTCTTGACCACCACCGGGCCTTCAATGACATTCTCCAGCGCGGTGCGATGCGGAAACAGATTGAAGTTCTGAAACACGAACCCTACCTGCTGGCGCAACTGGAGAATCAACCCCTGTTGCTGGTTCATGGAACGTGTGCCATCAATCTCGATGTCACCGACCTTGATCCTGCCGCTGTCTGGCGTCTCCAGCAGGTTCAGGCAGCGCAGCAGGGTGGTCTTGCCCGAACCGCTGGGGCCGATGATGGCCACCACTTCCCCGGCTTCTATACGCAGATCAATACCCTTGAGCACCTGATTGCCCTTGAATGCCTTGGTGAGTTTTTCAACGACTATCATGTGTCAGGTCTCCAGATCGTGCCGGTTGACCCTGGCTTCCAGCTTGTTTTGCAGGTGCGAGAGCGCCGTGGCAAGGATCCAGTAGATCAGTGCGGCGGCCAGGTACATGGTGAAAATTTCAAAGGTGCGAGCGGTGATCAACTGCGCCTGGCGGAACAGCTCCGGCACCTGAATGGTGGCGGCCAGCGCGGTGTCCTTGACCAGCGAAATAAAGCTGTTGCCCAGTGGCGGCAAGGCCGTGCGTGCTGCTTGCGGCAGTATTGCCCGGCGCATGGTCTGCCAGCGGGTCATGCCGATGCTTGCGGCAGCCTCCCACTGACCACGCTCCACGGAGCTGATAGCCGCGCGCAGAATCTCGCAGGCGTAGGCGGCCATGTTCAGGGAAAAACCGATCAGCGCAGCGCTCAGTGGCTCGAGCTGGATACCCAGCTCCGGCAGGCCGTAATAAATCACGAACAGCTGCACCAGCAAGGGCGTGCCGCGAAAGAACGACACGTAGATGCGTGCTATCCAGTTCACCGGTTTGATGCGCGAGAGGCGCATCAAGGCCAGGCCGAAGCCCAGCAGCAAACCGAAAAACATCCCGCCAATACTGAGGAAGACCGTGTAGTACGCGCCCTTGAGCAGGAAGGGCGCGGAGTCCAGCGCGAGCTGAAGGCTCTCTTCAATCATTGGGTGACGTCAGCGTTGAAGTACTTCTCCGACAATTTCTTCAGCGTACCGTCGGCACGCAGCTTGTCGATGGCCTTGTCGATGGCCGCCAGCAATTCAGGCTCGCCTTTGCGCAGGGCAATGCCCGATTCCTGGCGGGAGAATGCGTCGCCTGCAGGCGCAAGTTCTCTCTTGGTGTTTTTGGTCTTGGCGGCAATTTCCAGTGCTGCCAGTCGATCCACCAGGATTGCGTCGATACGGCCTATGCTCAGGTCCTGAATCTTGGTCGGGTCGTCTTCATAGGTTTTGACGATTGCGCCCGGAACGTTCGCCTTGAGCCATTCTTCGTAGTTGGTGCCCAGGCCCACACCGACCTTCTTGCCGGTCAGGTCGCTGGCGGTCTTGATCTTGTCTTCGTTCTTCTTCAGAACCAGCGCCTGAATACCGGACACGGTGTAGGGCTCGGAGAAGTCGTACTTCTTCTTGCGCTCGTCGGAGATGGTGACCTGGTTGATCACCACGTCCAGACGCTTGGAATCCAGAGCGGCCAGTATTCCATCCCACTTCGACGGCTGGATCTTGGCCTTGACACCCAGTTCCTTGGCCAGCGCTTCGGAAAACTCGACTTCGAAGCCGGTCAGCTTGCCGCTCTCATCCACAAAGCTGAACGGTGGGTAAGTGCCTTCCAGGCCGACATTGAGCGTACCGCTGTCCTTGATTTTCTGCAGTTGCTCGCCAGCCATGGCTTGCCCGGCAATACCGGCACTGAGCATCAAGCCCATTGCCGAAAAAAGAAACGTACGACGAATAGCGGAAATGTTCATGCGAGCCCCTGGTTGGTATGGAAGTGTCTGGCCATTTTCTGACCCGACTCAAGCAACTTCGTGCTGATTATTCAGCTTTTTTCAGGCAGTTACGTCAGGTGTTGTGTCAGAGTTGTTGCCTGCCGGGCGCGACTATATAGCCATCTGCTTATGAGGAAAAATAACAAAAAAAGTTATTTTTCCTCCCAAAAGGCATAAACGCTGCGCAGGCTGAAAAGTTATTGATCAAACGCATCCGGGTAGGCAAACAGCGCTGGAGCACCGCCAGTGTGCAGAAAGATCAGCGGGCCGTCGTTGAAGCGCTGACGACCGATGCCATCCAGCAAGCCGGACATGGCCTTGCCAGTATAAACCGGGTCCAGCAACAGCCCTTCGTGGCTGGCCACCAGCTTAATCGCTGCCAGCGTACCGGCGTTCGGTTCGCCGTAACGCGGAGCGAAATATTCATCCCACAGTTCAACCTTGAAGTGCTCCGGCAGGGTGATATCCAGCAGTTCTGCCGTGCGCTCGGCCAGGCCCTGCACTTTGGGCAATTGCGCTTCTTCACTGCGTGACACGGTCACGCCGATAACCGGCAATTGCGGTAACTCGTGAGCCAGTGCCAACGCCAGGCCGCTGTGGGTGCCCGCGCTGCCGGAGGCCAGAACAACCGCTGCAAAGTCGATGCCGGTCTGCTTGATCTGTTCGGCCAGTTCCAGCCCGGCGCGAACATAACCCAGCGCACCGACCGGGCTTGAGCCACCGATGGGCACCAGATAAGGCTTCTTGCCGCTGGAGCGCAGACGTGCAGCCAGCGCGTGCAGTTGTTCGTCGGCGTTGTCGAGGTTTTCAACCAGCTCGACCTTTGCATCGAACAGCTCCAGCAGCAGGCGATTGCCGTTTTTCAGGTAACTCGGGTCTTCAGTGCCGATGGGGTTTTCCAGAAGCGCCACGCAGCCAAGGCCCAGACGCGCCGCCAAAGCAGCGGTCTGGCGAACATGGTTGGACTGGATGGCGCCCGCAGTGATCAGCGTGTCGGCACTCTGGGCCAGCGCGTCTGCGGCGAGGTATTCGAGTTTGCGGACCTTGTTGCCGCCCAGCGCCAGCGTGGTGGTGTCATCACGCTTGATGTAGATATCGCGATCTGCCCAGATCGACAGGCGCTCAAGCTTTTCCAGAGCCGTCGGCGCGCTGATCAAGTCCAGGCGATTGAAACGGGCAAGCTGATTTTTGATCATGGTGGTCGGTAAGCCGTGTAAAGAGTCACCGGACTATAGGCAGACGTTTCCCGCACGGCAACTTATCTGTGCTCACGGCACTGCTGGCGTATTCCTACAGAAATTGTTGTTTTTTTCGTCTGAATGTTTGCCGTAGAGTGGCAACAGCAGCGGCCAGCACTGTCGGTCGCCACCCTTCACATCAAGGAGAGTCAAGCGTGAGCGATATTCCAGAAGCATCCGCCGACGGCCGTTCCAGCCACTGGCAGTTGCAGCGGATCGTCAGCCAGTTGCGCGGCGCGCGTGAAGACTGGCGAGCGCGCAACCGTCGCGTAAGCGGCGAGCACGGCGGGCGCGAACTGCCTTCGCGTGCAGCCATGGGGGAAATTCTTGAAGCGCTGAGCGGGGCGTTGTTCCCGATGCGGCTTGGTCCGGTGGACCTGCGTGAAGAAAGCGAAGATTTCTACGTGGGGCATACGCTGGACGTGGCACTCAATGCGCTGCTGGCCCAGGCCCGGCTTGAGCTGCGCTACGTCGCCCATCAGCAGGGCGGTGACCTGAAGAGCATCGATGCGCGAGCGCTCGAGCTGATTCAGGGTTTCGCCATGGCCCTGCCGGGTATTCGTCTGTTGCTGGACACCGACGTCCTGGCCGCCTACCACGGCGACCCGGCCGCGCGCAGCGTCGATGAAGTGCTGCTGTGCTACCCCGGCATTCTGGCAGTGATCCACCATCGTCTGGCGCACCATTTGTATCGCGCCGGTCTGCCATTACTGGCGCGCATCAGCTCGGAGATCGCCCACTCGGCGACCGGCATCGATATTCATCCGGGCGCGCAGATCGGCCCGAGCTTTTTTATCGATCACGGAACAGGCGTGGTAATTGGCGAAACCGCGATCATCGGCGAGCGGGTGCGGATCTATCAAGCCGTGACCCTGGGCGCCAAGCGCTTCCCGTCGGACGAGGACGGCCAGTTGCAGAAAGGCCATGCGCGGCATCCAATCGTTGAAGACGACGTGGTGATCTACGCGGGTGCGACCATTCTGGGGCGCATCACCATTGGCAAGGGTTCGACCATCGGCGGTAATGTCTGGCTCACGCGCAGCGTACCGGCAGACTGCAACCTGACCCAGGCCAACCTGCTGCAACAGGATGATTGCAGCAAGAAGTGAGATCGCTTCGTTATCAGATCACCTTCACTGCCCGGCCGATGAACTGGATCGGCCCGGTGGGCTTGCCGATTGGCGAGCCGGTGGATTTCTCCAGGGTCAGTTCAAACAACTGATTGGGTTGCAGCGGCGGCAGTTTGTCCAGCGGAACATGCAGGCTCTGACCCGGCTTGACCAGCCCGAGCGAGACCGGGCCTTGCCAGTCGTCACCCTTGGTCCAGAACTCCAGCGCCTTGTCGTTCGGAACCTCGAATACGCCAAGCGGAATAAGCTGGATTTCCTGCGAGTTGCTGGCTTGCACAACCCAGCCGGGAGCCTTGTCCTGCGGCCCGACCAGTACCACCAGATAAGACGGTTGCGCCGGTGCGCGTGTCAGCAGCGTCATGCCCAGCACTAGCGACGCCGCTAATCCGGCCCCCGCCAGCCCGCGCCAGACCGACAGATTGTCCCACCAGCGCACCCGCTGTCTGTGCGGCGCTCTGGCGGGCGCTGCCAGCTCCAGCACGTTACGCTCGATCCGATCCCACAGGCCGGGCGATGGCGTAACCGGTTCGGCCAATTCTGTTAGAGGCAGCAGTCGCTGTTCCCAGGCATCGATGGCCGCCTGCAAATCAGGCTCGTGGGGCAGGCGACGCTGTACGTCGAGCCTTTCCTGCGCCGACAGGGTGCCGAGCACATACTCGCCCGCCAGGTCATGAAGGTTGTCGTCTGAAGGTCGGGTCATCCCATGCACTCCCGCAAAGCCGTCAGGCTGCGCTTGATCCAGGCTTTGACCGTACCTAATGGCGCGCCGATTTTCTGCGCGATTTCCTGATGCGAATAGCCGTCTACATAAGCGTGAAAAACACAGTTGCGGCGCACCGGTTCAAGTTGCTCCAGGCATGAGGTGATGCGCCCCGGATTGACCCGCCAATCGAAGGCATCGCCGTTTTCCTGCCAGCCTTCCAGCGTCGCCTGTTCATGATGATCTTCGCTTCCGTCATCCTCGACGCGCACCTCGCGTGCCGTGTTGCGCAGCGTATTGAGCGCCAGGTGCCGAGTCACGCTGAACACCCAGCCGCGTGCCGACCCACGCGAAGCATCGAAGCTGGCCGCGTGGCTCCAGATTTTCAGGAATGCGTCATGCACGATGTCTTCAGCCAGCGCCCGGTCACGCACCAGTCGCTGAGCGACGCCGAGCAACCGGGCGCTTTCCTGTTGATAGAGACGCTGCAAGGCCTGTTTTTCACCGCGAGCGCAGGCCTGCAACGTCGCTTCGTAATCAAAGAGAGATTCGTGCAAGGACAAGATGATCCGCCATCAATGCAAGACGACTGCCTCGCCAATACCGCGAGGCCCCCGCGCAGCAGCATAGACCACTGGCTGCGCAGTCACCCGGTGAATGACGGCTATCAGCTTGCTGTCCAGAACAGGTAATCAGCCTGATACTTGACCACTTCCTTCGCGCCCTTGTTGCTCTCTGCACAGGCTTTGGCCGGGGCTACGCCGCCTTTCAAGGCCACGCGCTGAATGTAGGTCACGCCCGTCATTGCGCCCTTGCCTTCAGCCGGGTTGGCTTTGACCAGTTGGTATGGCAGGTTGCCTGCACTCGACGGGGCCACAGCAACCTGAGTGCCGGTCAGTTTCGAGCCGTCTTTGGCTTCCCAGGTGGCCGGTGGGCCGTAGTAGGTGCCGACCTGTTTGCCGCTCTTGTCATTGAGCACGGCCTTGGGACCGACGAATGCCCACTCCATCTCATTGGGCATATTGGCCTTGGCGCGGCACTCGTAAGTGATCTCGCCAACCCCGGTGGTGGTCATGCTGACTTTGTTGCCGGCCGGTACCCGGACGCTTTCGGGCAGGTCAGTCTGAGCCATGGCAATGGATGACAGGCAAGTGAAAGCCAGGGTGCTACCAGCAAGGCAGAGCAAGCGTTTTGCGTTCATGCAGAAATCTCCAGAAGGTTTAACCGCGCTCAGCAACTCGAAGTGGCTGCTGAATGTACTACCCGCGAGAAACCCATCTGGATGCAGTGATTTGAAAATATTTTTTCAGTGCCGGCTGAAACGGCTGCGCAGCAGCAAAATACCGGCGATTGCCGCGAGGCCCGAGCCGATCAGCACGCCGACTTTTACTTCATCGATCAGGTGCTGCGAACCAGGAAACGCCAGGTTGCCGATGAACAGGCTCATGGTAAAGCCGATGCCGCACAGAATAGCGACGCCGTACAACTGCACCCAGTTGCTGCCTTCCGGCAATGTCGCCAGCCCGGCACGAATCGCCAGCACTGCGGCAAGGAACACACCGATCTGCTTGCCGACGAACAGGCCCAATGCGACACCCAGCGGCACCGGGTCGATCAGGTTTGCCAGAGTGATGCCGGAAAGCGATACACCCGCATTGGCAAAGCCGAAGATCGGCACCACGGCGAACGCCACCCAGTAATGCATCTTTTCTTCAAGAAACAGCAGCGGCGAGCGTGCTTCCTCCTCGGGCTTGCCCATCGGGATGCACAGCGCCAGCGCCACACCGGCCAGCGTGGCGTGTACGCCTGATTGCAGGACGAAGAACCATAGCAGCGCGCCGAGCAGCAAATAGGGCAGCAGGCGGCGGACGTTCAGGCGGTTCAGCGCGATCAATACGGCGAGAGCCACGAATGCGGCGGCCAGCATCGGCAGGTTAAGCCCTGAACTGTAGAAAAACGCGATGATGGTCACAGCGCCCAAGTCATCGAGAATCGCCAGCGCGGCCAGAAAGACTTTCAGCGAAGTCGGCACCCGATTGCCCAGCAGCGACAACACGCCGAGGGCGAAGGCGATGTCAGTGGCTGCCGGAATCGCCCAGCCGCTGAGGGTTTGCGGGTTGCCCCAGTTGATCGCGATGTAGATCAGTGCAGGCACTAGCATGCCGCCCGCCGCTGCAAAGCCGGGCAGGGCGCGTTGTCCCCAGGTTGCCAGGCCGCCAGCCAGCACTTCGCGCTTGATCTCCAGGCCGACCATCAGAAAGAAGATGGCCATCAGCCCGTCGTTGATCCACAGCTCCACCGACAGGCCCAGCCAGACACTGTGCAGAATCGAGAAGTAGCTGGCGGAGAGGGGGGAGTTGGCGACGATAAGGGCGGCCAGCGCCGCCGCCATCAAGATGATGCCGCCTGCTGATTCGGAGGCGAGGAAACGGGCGAGGACGGCAACGCCTCTGGGCGTTTCCCGGTTGGAAATTTGAGTCATGGTCATCCTTGAGTGCAAGGCTGTTTTTGTAATGAACTGCCAGGAATACGCCTACAGGCCCGTGGCGGTGAGTTCGATCAGGCAGCAACGACTGGCGCGAGGTGATTGCAGTTCGACTTCCAGCAAGCCGCCAGAATTATCCACTTGAACGCAATCGTGTTTGCCGAGAATTTCCCACTGCTGGCCGTTCACGCTGATCGCTACCTGCTCGGCCATGCTGAACAGCACGAATGTGCCGGCTGAACTGAACAGCCGTTGCGGATGACGTACATCTATCCAGTGCAGGCGTGCCGTGTAACGGTGAGGAGCATAGATCAGATTGAAGTCGCGAATCGGCCCGTCCAGCAGCGTGCAACTGACTTCACTGTCGCCGCTGAACGCGAACGGGTCCGATGGCAGCAGCGGGCGGCTGGTAATGCCGTCCACGTCCAGCGTCATGCCTGCGCCCTGCAAGACGGTAATGATGCGCTGATAACCGGCGAACACCGAGAAGCCGCCTGAGGTTTCAATATCGGCAATCGACAGTCGCCAGCCGAAACCGTCGAGGTCCTGGCCTGCATCGCGAGCGATTTCTTCAGTGCAGCCGCCGCCGTTTTTCCACGGCATGCGCGGGTAGTCGACGGCGCGCAGGAGGCGAGTCTGGCTCATTTGGTAAAGCGTCCTTCCAGGCGATGGCGGGAGCCGGGGTGGATCAGGCGCGCAGCGGTGACGGGCTGGCGGCCTGACCAGGTACGGCGACGAATCAGCAGGCAGGGCTCTCCGGCATCGATCTGCAACAACGTGCATTCATCGGCTTCGGCGAGGATCGCCTCGACCACATGCTCGCCTTCGGTGAGCGGTGCAACCTGCGAGAGATAGGCATAAGGCGTCTGCAGGGTGAAGTCCTGCCTGAGGTAGTCCGGGGCGACCTGAGCGTTCACGAAGCGGTCTTCGATCTGCACCGGAATGTCGTTCTCGTAATGCACGATCAGCGAATGGAACACCCGCTGGCCTTCGCGCATGTCCAGCGCCAGGGCGCGCTCCGAGCCAGCGGCTTCTTCCTTTAGCACTATGACCTTGCAGGTATGGCGATGACCGCGCGCGGCGATCTCGTCAGCAATGTTATGCACTTCGAACAGCGCCGACTGGCTTTTGGGTTCTGCGACAAAAGTGCCAACACCCTGCATGCGCACCAGCAAACCTTCAGCGGTCAGCTCACGCAGGGCGCGGTTTATGGTCATGCGGCTGAAACCCAGTTGCGTCACCAGCTCGCTTTCCGACGGTACGCGATGGTGCGGCGGCCAGGTGCCGTTCTGGATCTGCAGGGCGATCATGTGTTTGACGCGGGCGTACAAGGGTGCGGGACTTTCGCCCATCTGGGCTGCCAAAGAAGAAACGGCGGGCGGAGTCGACACGAGTGAGTCCTTGTTTTCAAAATGGCGTTTTGACGATGATTCAGACGCCTGAGAGCGCCACGCTAACCATTAACCTGCTGCTCGGCAAGCATGCCGAAGGTTTACCGGTCGCTTAAACGTCTGTATATGTATATACAAATTACAGTGATGAGGTGTGAAGTCAATGTCAGCCTTCTTTGCCGAGCGCGCGTTACTCCCCAACGGCTGGGCCAGCAATGTGCGTCTGGAGGTCAGCCAGGAAGGTGTTTTGACCCGCATCGAGGCCAACGCGGATCGGCAGGGTGCCGAAATCGTCAGTGGCCCGTTGCTGCCTGGCATGCCGAACCTGCACTCCCATGCGTTTCAGCGAGCAATGGCCGGGCTGGCAGAAGTGGCGGGCAACCCCAACGACAGTTTCTGGACCTGGCGCGACCTCATGTATCGGCTGGTAGGGCGCATCAGTCCGCAGCAACTGGGTGTTATCGCTCGCCAGCTGTACATCGAAATGCTCAAGGGCGGTTACACCTCGGTTGCCGAATTTCATTACGTGCATCAGGACCTGGACGGCAAACCCTATGCAGATCCTGCCGAACTGGCCGTGCAGATCAGTCAGGCGGCAAGTTCGGTCGGCATCGGCCTGACCCTGCTGCCGGTGCTTTACAGCCACTCGGGGTTTGGCGGGCAGGCACCCAACGAAGGGCAGCGCCGGTTTATCCACAGCAGCGACAGTTATCTGGATTTGCAGGCTCGTCTACGCCCGGTTCTGGCGGCTCAGCCCGCGCAGCAGTTGGGGCTGTGCTTCCATTCGCTACGTGCGGTGACACCACCGCAGATCAGTGAAGTGCTTGCGGCCAGCGACCAGCAGTGTCCTGTGCACATCCATATTGCGGAACAGCAGAAGGAAGTCGATGACTGCCTGAGCTGGAGCGGTCGGCGTCCGCTGCAATGGCTGTATGAAAATGCCCCTGTGGACACCCGCTGGTGCCTGGTGCATGCGACCCATGCCGAGGCGGATGAAGTGCAACTGATGGCGCAAAGCGGCGCGGTGGCCGGGTTATGCCTGACCACCGAGGCCAATCTGGGCGACGGTATCTTTCCGGCGGTGGACTACATTGCTCAGGGTGGCCGGTGGGGAATTGGCTCGGACAGTCACGTTTCGCTCAGTGTGGTCGAGGAGCTGCGCTGGCTGGAGTACGGCCAGCGTCTACGCGATCAGCGGCGTAACCGGCTGTATCGCAATGATCAGCCGATGGTCGGCCGCACCTTGTACGACGCCGCGCTCGCGGGTGGCGCGCAGGCGTTGGGGCAGCAGGTTGGTGCACTGCAAGTGGGGCAACGCGCTGACTGGCTGGTGCTGGATGGCAACGACCCGTACATCGCCACGGCCTCGGGCGACGCCATCCTCAACCGCTGGCTGTTCGCCGGCAGCGATCGACAGATCCGCGACGTGGCGGTCAATGGGCGATGGGTCATACGCGAAGGGCGACATGCTGCAGAAGAACAAAGCAACCGTGAGTTCGCGCAGGTGTTGAGGGCGTTGCTGGGCTGATGCAAGGGAGGGCGCAGAGCACTCGGCGTTATCCACGAGTCCGCTTCTGATTCTGGCCGAAGGCTGTGGGAGCGAACTTGTTCGCGAAGGGGCCGGAAAGCGTTCTGAAATTTATCGTTCGAACGACCGTCTTCGCGAACAAGTTCGCTCCTACCGGGCTTAGCCAGAATCCCGATTCGGTTATTTCTCGCCCTTGCCGATCTTCGAATCATCTTCGCGCCAGATCAGGCGGGACGTGTCGTAGCCCTGCTGTCGAGCTTTGCTGAGCATGTCTTCCCTGACCGAGGCAGACACGGTCGGTGTGCGCGACAGCAGCCACAGGTATTTGCGGTCCGGGTTGCCGACTACGGCGGTCCGGTAGCCTTCGCTGACGTCCAGAATCCAGTAGTCACCCTTGGCAACGCCCGGCAGCAGGCGCGAGAACCAGTTATCGAACACTACCCATAGCTTGTCGGTCTTGCCCGGTACTTGCGGCGAGGCAGTGCCCTTTGCTTCTTCCCACTTGCCCTCGATAGTGCGGCAACGGTTGGTCACCGCAATATTGCCGTCGTCCTTGAGCGTGTAAAGCGCCTCGGACTGGGCGCACTTGCGCTGGAAAAACATTGGCAGGCGGGCGATCTCGTACCAGGTGCCCTGATATTGCTTGAGGTCGACGCTGTCGACTGTCCTTGGTTCGAGGTTGTCAGCCGAGTGGGCAAAACCGATGGCCAGAAAGCTGGCCATGACACAAATTCCAAAACGTACCAGTACCTTGATCATGTGTTATTTCAGACCCTGACCCGAAAACAGCACAACCTTGTCTGCCGCATACTGCACGCTGATGAAGGTGTTCTGATCGCCCCATGTGCAACTGGACATGCCCAGTGCGCCGGAACATTCCGTCGGGCTGCCGAGCAAGGACTCGACTTGAGCCTTGGGCATGCCAGCTGAAATTTTCGAGTAGTTTTCCTGGGTGATCTTGCTGCAGGCAGCCAGAAATACGCAGAACGAGAGTAACGCGGCAGTGCGCAAGGACATGGGTGTAGCTCCTGAACGGAAGGGGGTCGCGTCGCAGTGCAAGCGGAGGCAGGCTGGCGCAGTACCGCAAGCTTAGAAGAGAAAAAGGGAATCTGGTTCCCGGACGGCGCAAGGATTTGTGCCGTAGATCAGATGGTTGGCCCGCAGGCCTGTGCCAAACGCATCATCGAATGTTCGTTTGCCTGTCGCCAGTGCTGATTCAGACGGGCCGAATCACCACTGGCGCACAGCAAGTCTTCTTACTCTTTGTGATACGCGGTAGCGCGCTCGACTTCTTCTTTCGAACCCAGGTACACCGCTACGCGCTGGTGCAGGCCTTCCGGCTGAATGTCGAGAATGCGCTGATGACCGTCGGTGGACGCGCCGCCAGCCTGTTCGACCAGGAAGGACATCGGGTTGGCTTCATACATCAGACGCAGTTTGCCCGGTTTGGAAGGCTCGCGGCTGTCGCGCGGGTACATGAACAGACCGCCACGGGTCAGGATACGGTGCACGTCGGCAACCATCGCAGCGACCCAGCGCATGTTGTAGTTCTTTTTCAACGGGCCGTCTGCACCGGCCAGCAACTCGTTCACGTAGCGCTGTACCGGGGCTTCCCAGTGGCGCTGGTTGGACATGTTGATCGCGAATTCCTGGGTGGACTCCGGGATTTTGATGTCTTCGTGAGTGAGCACGAAGCTGCCCATTTCACGGTCCAGGGTGAAGCCTTTCACGCCATCACCCAGGGTCAGGACCAGCATGGTTTGCGGGCCGTAGATGGCGTAACCGGCGGCGACCTGTTCGGTGCCTGGCTGCAGGAAGGCCTTTTCATTCAGCGCTTCGTTCTGGCTCAGGTATTCGTTCGGGCAGCGCAGTACCGAGAAGATGGTGCCGACCGGTGCGTTGATGTCGATGTTCGACGAGCCGTCCAGCGGGTCGAAAACCAGCAGGTAGGCACCCTTCGGGTATTTGCCCGGGATCTGGTAGGCGTTGTCCATTTCTTCGGACGCCATGCCGGCCAGGTGACCGCCCCATTCGTTGGCTTCGAGCAGGATCTCGTTGGAGATCACGTCGAGCTTTTTCTGCACTTCGCCCTGAACGTTTTCGGTGCCCATGCTGCCAAGTACGCCGCCCAGCGCGCCTTTGGAGACGGCGTGGCTGATTTCCTTGCATGCGCGCGCCACAACTTCGATCAGGAAGCGCAGATCGGCAGGGGTGTTGTTGCTGCGAGTCTGCTCAATCAAGTAACGACTTAGTGTAACGCGGGACATGGATAGCTCCGAAAATAGGGGGTATGAAAACCCGCGCAGTTTAACGCGAGTGGCGACGTAATACTGCTATCAGACTGGCTTATGACTGTTTCAGTTCAGATGTCGGGCAAAGCGCACCCGACAGCCTGTGTGTTTCAGCGTTTTGATGCGCGCAGCGTGCTGAATGCCATCCAGCCCAGAAACACTACCCCGAGCAGCAGAACGGCCCAAAGCCCGATACGTTTGAAGTCCATGCTCTGCGGCACTGCTATTGGCGCAGCTGCCATGTTGGCAACGGATGCCGTAGTGGGTTTCGCTGTACCGAGCGAGGCCAGTTTTTCCGGGCTCAAGTCAGGGATCAGGGTGGCCAGCGACAGGTTTGCCGCCTTGACGTTCGGGTTGCCGATAGCCAGCGTGAAGGGCCCTTCGCCGCGCGCCAGGAATACTATTTCCGTGGCAGGCACGGCCACACTCAACTGCGGCGCTTCACTGCCCAGCCCGCCGCCGCGATCATCCACCACCAGTTTTAGCTGTTGAACGATGCGTCCGGACAATTGCAGCTGGTCCTGCAAGACATCGCTGTTGTTCTGCGATAACCGGTACAACAGGCCACTGCTGATCGGCTGCCAGGGCTGTTTCGCGTCCATCCGACCGTAAAGCGTCGCCGGTGCGAGGCTGTTGGGCTGGGCGATGTCGACCTTGACGCGCCCTACCGGCAAGCCGGTTGGCAGTTGCCAGACATATTCGTTGGGGCTTTCGACAACGCCCTTGATCGGCGGCGACCAGGTCAGCGGCGGGGTCGGGCTTTCAGTGCTGGCGCTGAGCAGGTGGGCGGAGATCAACAGGGGTGCGCTGTGCGGGGCGCGCCACAACAGACGCAGGTAGCGGGCGCTCTGGCCGGGCAGGCCGACTTCACGTTGCTCGATCACTTCGTCGGCAAATGACAATCGGGCAACCTGCCCGTCGCCCCAGTTGCGCCAGTGCTGCAGGTCATCACTGGCTTCGATGCTGAAGTTCTGGAAACCTTCACGCTCGGTGCTCCAGTCGATCACCAGTTGCTCCAGTGGCGCCTTGATCGCGCTGGTGTCCAGCAACCAGCCGCGCAGCACTTCTTCGCCAGCCTCGATATCGCTTTGCGGCTGGACCTCGATCACGCTGCCGTTGCTTGAGCGCTCGATACGGATGACCGGCGCGGCATCGCCTGCTTCCTGCGTGCTGTACAGGGCAAACCATTTGACCGGGATTGGCGTGGGTTCCTGCTCGCGTGCAGGTTGTCGCGGCGTGATCGAATAGGCCTGCGGCTGGCCCTCGGCGTTGAGCACGCGCAGATCACCCAGGTCGGTCTGCCGGGCATTCAACTGCACGGCAAGCGGTAACTCGATGCGATACCAAGGCCCGTCGCCGCTGAGGCTCAGTGGGGTCTGGCTGGCAAAGTCCGTCGGTTTGTCCTGGGCGACGGCAGTTATCGCCGTGCACAAGGCCAGGCCAAGCACGGCGATCTTCATGGCGGGATGACTCAAGAACGTTTTCCTCATAGCGTATCCGGCGCGGCGGTCGGGCCTGGGCCGGGTTCTTCGCCGACCTCTCTGGCAGAGTGTTTCGGCGGCAATGGTGCGAAATATCCCACCACCAGTAGCAGAATGCCAACACCGATGAACGAGACGATGCGCTCCATGCCGCCACGGTTGCTCAGCTCGACGAAGAACAGCTTGATCACCACCACGCCGATCAATGCTGCGCCGCCCAGCCAGAGCTCGCGGTTGCTGCGCATATGACCGCCGATCATCAGGGCCAGCGCCATCAGCGTCCAGACTATCGACAACCCGGCCTGAACGCGCATCGACTCAAGCAGCGCTTCGGTGTGCCACGGTACTTGAGCCCAATGATGGGTTGTACGCATGACCATTGCCGTGACGAGTGCAAACAGCGAAGCGCCTGCCACCAGCAAGGCAGCATTGCGAGGGCGCGTTAGGTACTTGCGCATCCACAGGCATACTCCGGCCAGAGCCAGCAGCAAGCCGATTTCCAGCGGGTTGAGCAGCGGGATATAAGGCAACGGGTCTGCCGCACCTTCGCTGAACGTGTTCGCCAGCCAGAACCACGCCAGCATCAATGCCGCCAGTGGTGCCGCGGCCCCGACATGGTAGGCCTCGGGACGAGCCTTCACCGGCCATGGCCATTGACGCTCTGAACTCATCGCCAGCAGAAACAGGCTAGGCAGAATCGCCCAGCCCAGCCAGCGCCAGGCGTTGTAAGACTCGGACAGCTGCAGCAGGCCGAAACGCAGTTCCAGTGCCAGTACAACGATGATCAACAGGCAGCCCGTAGTGTGAGCGATACGTTGCGCGAGGACGGATTGCAGGCCCGCCAGGTAACGCAGACTTAGCAGGTGTACAGCGAATACCGCCATCCAGGCCAGCCAGCCCAGGTTGCCTGCCGGATTATTTCGCAAATCCATCGAGATCAGCAGCAATGCAGTACTGATCGGGGTCAGTGCGCTGCACAGCGCGGCGAGATCGGTCCAGCGCAAACGGATGGCGAGTGCGGCCCAGAGCGCCACGCTGAGCGCCACTGCGATCAGGAACGCGCAGGCCTGATACGGCGCTGACGCTTGCAGGCCTGCCGCGCTGGCCAGCGAAACCAACCACCAGAATGTGCCCCAGATGACCAGCAGTCTTCGGGCGGTGCGCTGATCGATGAGGGTCAGGGAATTGAGGCGGAACACGCACCAGGCACTAACCATTGCTGCGATGGCCAGGATCATCGGTGTCCAGTAATCATTGGCAAAGGCTTGCCGCGAGATGTCGGTGCCGCTGCTGATCAGAATCGCACTTGCGGCCAGCTGCAACACCAGGCCGAAAACCTGTGCCAGTTTGCGATGCTGGCGCAGGCCCAGCCAGAAAACCGCTGCGCCTTCCACGGCCCAGGCACTGGTTGTCCATTGCGAACCGAGGCCCAGCGGGATGGCCAGGGTGGCAAACACCACGCCCAGCGCCAGGCAGGTTTCCATCAACAAAACGGTTCGGCCGGTCGCACGTGCTGCCAGCCAGCGTGCCAGTCCCATATAGATCAGGCCCAGCGCGAGCGCGCTGAGCGCGGCACCGAACTCAAGGTGTTCGACCAGCGCGTATTGCAGGCCGAACCCGACGATTGGCGTGCCAAACAGCAGGGTGCCGTCGACGTAATCACCCTGACGTGCCGACCAGCGCAGCAGTGTTTCGCGACTGGCATCCGGTGGCGCGTCAGTGAGTTCCAGCAGCTTGCGACGCGCAAACAGCAGGCCGATGGCCAGGTACATCACAAAGAACAGAGTCAGAAAGGGCTCGGTGTTCCAGAACAGCTCGGGGGTGTAAGCCTTCAGGCCCCAGGCGAAACCGATGCCGAAAGTGCCGAAAAAGCCGATCAGGTTGAGAATACGCCAGGCCTTGAACCAAGCGATGGCAATGATGCCCGCGTTGAGCAGGGCAAAGTAACTGAACAGCGAGATGTGGCTGCCTTGCCCGGTCGACGCGAGCAGTGGTGCTGCGAATCCACCCAGCGCACCGGCGCAGGCCAAGGCCAGAGCGTTCTGTGTCAACGCCAGAATGGCCGAGAAAGCGGTGATTGCTACCAGCAGCACAAAGCCCGGTGCCGGATCGAGCAGGGCGTGCAATTTCATCGCCGAAAAGACGGTCAGGTACAACACGCCTACGCCTGCGCCTTGCAGCATCAGCGCGTAAGGGCCGTTGCGCAAACGCAGCCACCAACCCAGACCGAGCAGGGCCAGCGCGCTGGCGGCGACTGCGGCGTAGCGTGCTTCAATCGGTACGACCATGCCTTCTGTGGCGTAGCGCAGCAGAAAGGCCAGCCCGAGAAACAGCACCACTACGCCCACTCGCAGTACCGTATTGCCGCCCAGCAGCCAGTCTTTTGCGCGATTGATGGCGCTGTCCAGCAGATTGGGCTGTGCTGCCTTTGAAGGCTGACGGATTTCGGTGGCGGGTTCGACAGGCCCTGTTGCCTGCGGCTCTTGGTCTGGCAGGTCCCAGATCAGCTCGGGGCCATCAGTGGGTGACTCGATAATGATCGCATCCACTGGAAGCGGTGCGGCGTCCTGCGCAGGTGGCACGCCGGATGTGGACTGACGCTCGAGCGCGCTCAGGCGCTGCCCAAGGGCATCGAGGGATTGGCGGGTTGCGAGCAGTTGTTGCAGTTGGTCGGCGGATTGCCTGCCAATCAGGCGCATGCGAATGCCCGCCCAGACGGCCCAGCCCATGACTGCACCGATCAGCGAACCTGCCCATTCGTCATAGCTCAGCGCGTAACCCAGCGCTGCACCGCCCACCACCAGACAAATCCAAAGCACGCGACGACATCCTTTTCGATGTGTGAAGGTTCATCGAGCGCAGTATATAGGGGCGGGCGGACATCGTTTGTAATGTTTTATGCAGTGCAAGGGTACGTTCATTAGCGCAGACACCTATCGTTCCTCACGCTCCGGCGTGGGAATGCCTTGGGTGACGCTCCGCGTCACAGATCTGCGCCGCACCGCGCATTCAAGATCGGATGCGGAGCGTCCAGAACTGCGTTACCACGCCGGAGCGTGGTAACGAGAGCCCAGTGAGTGCGCGAGCAGCTCCGAGTCAGTCCAGCGCCTTCCAGATGTCGCCGGCGTACTCGCGAATAGTCCGGTCCGAAGAGAACCAGCCCATGCGTGCGGTGTTGAGCACCGCCGAGCGCCACCATTCCTTGGAATCGTGCCAGCGTTCCTCGACTTTGGCCTGTGCTGCCCAGTACGAATCGAAGTCGGCACAGACCAGGAAGCGGTCATAATCCAGCAGCTGATCGATCAGTCCCACGTAACGGTTCGGATCATCCGGCGAGAACACGCCACCACGAATCGCTTGCAGTACATCGTTCAAACGCCCCGATGCCGCCACGTCGCCATGCGCGTTGAATTCACCTGCGCGCTTGCGGGCTTCGACCTGTTGCGAGGACATGCCGAAGATGAACATGTGCTCGAGCCCGACCTGCTCGCTCATTTCCACGTTGGCACCGTCCAGCGTGCCGATGGTCAGGGCGCCGTTGAGGCCGAACTTCATGTTGCTGGTCCCTGAAGCTTCCAGGCCTGCCGTGGATATCTGCTCGGACAGGTCGGCCGCCGGAATGATGCTCTCCGCCAGACTGACGTTGTAGTTGGGCATGAACACTACTTTCAGCAGACCACGCACTGTCGGGTCGTTGTTCACGGTCCGGGCGATATCGTTGGTCAGCTTGATGATCAGCTTGGCCGAGTGATAACTGGCCGCCGCCTTGCCGGCGAAGATCTTCACCCGCGGAACCCAGTCTGTGCCTGGCTCGGCACGAATGGCCTGATACAGCGCGACGGTATGGAACAGGTTCAGCAGCTGGCGCTTGTATTCGTGAATCCGTTTGACTTGAACGTCGAACATCGCTGCAGGATTGACCGCAATGCCCAGGCGCTCATGAATGATCGCTGCCAGTGCGCGCTTGCTGTGCAGGCGTTGGTCGGCCATCTGCTTGCGGAACGACGACTTCTCGGCGAACGGCTCAAGCTCTTTGAGGCGCGTCTCGGCATTGTCCAGAACGTCCTCACCAAGCGCTTCGACGAGCATTTCGGTCAGCTTCGGGTTGGCCTGGAACAGCCAGCGGCGGAAGGTGATGCCGTTGGTTTTGTTGTTGATCCGCTCCGGGTAGATCTTGTGCAGCTCGGCGAACACGGTCTTGCGCATCAGTTGCGTATGCAGCGCCGAAACACCGTTGACGCTGTGCGAGCCGAGGAACGCCAGGTTGCCCATGCGTACCCGGCGACCGTTGTCTTCTTCGATCAGCGACACCGCACGCAGCACGTTGACGTCGTCGACGCCTTTGGCGCGCAGCGTGTCGATGTGTTGCGCGTTGATCAGGTAGATGATCTGCATGTGGCGCGGCAGCATCCGCTCCATCAGGCCGACCGACCAGGTCTCCAGCGCTTCCGGCAGCAGCGTATGGTTGGTGTAGCCAAGGGTGCCAACGGTGATTTTCCAGGCGGTGTCCCACGGGATGTTGTGGTTGTCGATCAACTGACGCATCAGCTCGGCCACCGCAATGGACGGGTGCGTGTCGTTCATCTGAATCGCTGCATGGTCTGGCAGATCGGTCAGCGTGGCGTGCTGGTTCAGATGGCGGCGCAGCAAATCCTGCAGCGATGCGGAAACGAAGAAGTATTCCTGGCGCAGGCGCAGTTCCTGGCCCGCTTCGGTTGCATCGTTGGGGTATAGCACGCGGGAAATACTTTCGGCGCGCACCACTTCCGCGACGGCACCAAAGTGGTCGCCTGCGTTGAAGCGCTCCAGATGCAGGTCTTCTACCGCACGGGCGCGCCACAAGCGCAGGGTGTTGACGCTTTTTCCACGCCAGCCGACTACAGGCGTGTCATAAGCAATGGCCCGAACGGTTTCGCCCGGACGCCATACCTGACGCGAGTCGCCCGCTTCGGTCACCACAGTGTCGACGCTGCCGCTGAAGCCGATGGAGTACACCACCTCAGGACGCTCGAATTCCCAAGGGTTGCCGAAGTCCAGCCAGTTTTCGGTCTGTTCCTGCTGCCAGCCATCGACGATGCCCTGACGAAACAGCCCGTGCTCGTAACGAATGCCGTAACCGTGTCCGGCGATACCCAGGGTCGACATGCTTTCCATGAAGCACGCCGCCAGACGGCCCAGGCCGCCGTTGCCCAGCGCAGCATCCGGTTCAAGCAAGCGGATACGTTCGATATCCACACCCAGCTCGGTCAATGCTTCGCGAGCGACTTCCAGCAGGCCGAGGTTGCTCAGGCTGTCGTATAGCAGCCGGCCGATAAGGAATTCCAGAGACAGGTAGTAAACGCGCTTCTGGACCTTGCGATAGATCTGTCGCGTGTGGTCCATCCAGTGTTCGACCATGTGGTCGCGGGCGGCAAGGGCAACAGCTTCAAACCAGTCATGCTCAAACGCATGGTCGGGGTCCTTGCCCACCGAATAGGTGAGTTTGGCGAGCACAGCGGCGCGGAAAGCAGCCACATCAGCGTCACGAACAAGTGGTTCCTGAGACATCGGTAAAACCTCAAGTAGTCTGACGAATGGAAAACGGGATTCTTAGACTGTAGGCGTGTCGTCAGTTATTTCCTGAAAATAGTAGAAATAATTGAGTGCAGCGCCCTCGCTTCGACCCAGTGCAACGGCTCTGGTTCGCGCGCTGACCAAATTGGCAAAACGCTTGCATTGATCGTTCCATCCCGATCAATGACGTGCAGCATGCTGATTCTTCGTTTCGGGTTTATGATGCCCAACGGCAGAATAATAGAAGCCTCTGAACTGGACTTATGGAGCACTTATGCAGACTTTGTACCCGCAGATCAAACCCTACGCCCGGCACGATCTGGCCGTGGAACAACCGCATGTGCTTTACGTCGATGAAAGTGGCTCGCCAGAAGGGTTGCCAGTGGTGTTCATTCATGGCGGCCCCGGTTCCGGATGCGATGCGCACAGTCGCTGCTACTTCGATCCTAACCTGTACCGCATCGTAACGTTTGATCAGCGTGGCTGCGGTCGTTCCACACCGCATGCGAGCCTTGAGAGCAACACCACCTGGAAACTGGTGGAAGACCTGGAGCGGATTCGCGAGCACCTCGGAATCGACAAATGGGTGCTGTTTGGCGGCTCATGGGGTTCGACTCTGGCCCTGGCTTACGCGCAGACCCATCCCGACCGTGTGCATGCGCTGATCCTGCGGGGCATATTCCTGGCCCGTCAGCAGGAAATCGACTGGTTCTATCAAGCGGGTGCCAGTCGTCTGTTCCCTGATTACTGGCAGGATTATGTCGCGCCGATCCCGCTGGATGAGCGCGACAACATACTGGCTGCCTTCCACAAGCGGCTCACTGGTCCGGACCAGATCGCCCAGATGCACGCCGCCAAAGCCTGGTCGACCTGGGAAGGGCGTTGCGCAACCTTGCGTCCCAACCCGCAAGTGGTCGATCGCTTCGCCGAGCCGCACCGTGCGCTGTCTATTGCGCGCATCGAATGCCATTACTTCATGAACAAGGCGTTCCTTGAAGAAAACCAGTTGATCCGCGACATGCCAAAGATCGCGCACCTGCCGGCGATCATCGTTCACGGTCGTTATGACGTCATCTGCCCGCTGGATAATGCCTGGGAGTTGCATCAGAACTGGCCCGGCAGCGAACTGCAGGTCATTCGCGAGGCTGGCCATTCGGCGTCGGAATCCGGTATCGCCGATGCGCTGGTGCGTGCCGCTGCAGAAGTTGCACGCAACCTGCTCGACCTCCCGCCCGAAGAAGCATGACAGTAGTCTGGTATTGGTTTTGAGTCTGGAAAGGCATTTATGAAAGGTTTGTTGCAGCGCGTGCGAAACGCACGCGTCGAGGTGGGCACCGAGGTTGTGGGTGCTATCGATCAGGGCATATTGGTGCTGGTGGGTATAGAGCCTCAAGACACCCGTACCAGTGCCGATAAGTTGCTGCACAAGCTGCTCAATTATCGAGTGTTCAGCGATGCCGACGGCAAGATGAATCTATCCTTGCGCGAGGTGGGTGGCGGGTTGTTGCTGGTTTCGCAGTTCACGTTGGCCGCGGATACCAAAAGCGGGCTGCGTGCGGGGTTCTCGAAAGCCGCTGCTCCAGCGCTGGGTGCCGAGCTGTTCGACTATCTATTGAGTCAGGCCAGAATCGCGCATACCACCGTGGCTGCGGGCCAATTTGGTGCGGACATGCAGGTACATCTGATAAATGATGGCCCAGTGACATTTTTGTTCGATACATAAGCTACGATTTCATCGTTTCTCCCCTGAGTTTTCCGGTCGAGTGGGAAATAAATTTCTTTGCCATACCTGATGCGTTGTGGCGCGCGCTGCTGGATAATCGCGCGTTACGGGGATCGACACTGTTGGTCCATTTGGTATGACAAAAGCGGTTCTGACACCGGGTTGGGGAATCATTAAGCCCATTCGGAGTCGGAACAATGCTCGCCAACCCGGCATTGATAGCTGGCCGTTGGTTTTTTCATCTGTTTTTCGGCGAGGGTTGCTCGTGATTGTTAGTCCCTGTGATGCTCCAAAGACACCTGTCAAGCGGTTGCGTAGTGCACTTCTGGCAAGCTCGGCCCTTGTATGCCTGTTCAGTGCAGGCCAGCTGTGGGCGTTCAATCTTGATGATGTAGCGGCAAAAGCCAAAGAAATGGCCGGGCAGAAGTTCGAGGCTCCAAGGAGCAATCTGCCGAACGAACTGCGCGATATGAAGTTTGCCGACTATCAGAAGATTCGCTTCCGTGATGACAAGGCCGAATGGGCGGGCGAAAAGACTCCGTTCAAAGTGTCTTTCTACCACCAGGGCATGCACTTTGACACGCCGGTCAAGATCAACGAAGTGACCGCCACCAGCGTCGACGAAATCAAGTACGACCCTAGCCGTTTTGATTTCGGCGATCTGAAGATCGACCCCAAATCCACCGAGAAACTGGGTTATGCCGGTTTCCGTGTCCTGTATCCGATCAACAAGGATGACAAGCAGGACGAAATCATGACCATGCTGGGCGCGAGCTACTTCCGCGTGATCGGCAAGGGTCAGGTCTATGGCCTGTCCGCACGCGGCATGGCAATCGACACTGCATCGCCGTCTGGTGAAGAGTTCCCGCGCTTCAAGGAATTCTGGATCGAGAAGCCGGGCCCGGATGACAATCATCTGGTGATCTTCGCGCTGCTCGACTCGCCGCGCGCCACCGGTGCTTATCAATTGACCCTGCGTCCTGGCACCAACACCCTGGTTGACGTTAAATCGCGCATGTTCCTGCGTGACAAGGTCAACAAGCTCGGTGTTGCGCCATTGACCAGTATGTTCCTGTTCGGTGCCAACCAGCCTTCGCGTGTACCTAACTACCGTCGCGAGCTGCACGACTCCAGCGGTCTGTCGATTCAGGCTGCCAACGGTGAGTGGCTGTGGCGTCCGCTGAACAACCCTAAACATCTGTCCATCAGCAGCTTCTCGGTCGAAAACCCGCGTGGTTTCGGTCTGCTGCAACGTGGCCGTGACTTCAGTCAGTACGAAGACCTCGATGACCGCTATGACAAGCGTCCAAGCGCCTGGATCGAGCCGAAGGGTGACTGGGGCAAGGGCACCGTCGAGCTGGTCGAAATTCCGACTGCCGACGAGACCAACGACAACATCGTAGCCTTCTGGAAACCTGAGACTCTCGCAGAGCCAGGCAAGGAAATGGCATTCGATTACCGTCTGCACTGGACCATGCAGGAAAACTCGATCCACTCACCGGATCTGGGCTGGGTCAAGCAGACCCAACGCTCCATCGGTGATGTGCGTCAGTCCAACCTGATCCGTCAGCCGGATGGCAGCCTTGCCTTCCTGGTCGACTTCGTGGGCCCGGTACTGGCCGCATTGCCGGAAGACAAGACCATTCGCAGCCAGGTGACCACTGACGACAACGTCGAGCTGGTGGAAAACAACCTGCGCTACAACCCGGTCACCAAAGGCTACCGCCTGACCCTGCGTGTGAAGGTCAAGGATTCCGGCAAGCCGACCGAAATGCGCGCCTACCTGTTGCGTGAAATCCCTGCCGAACCGGGCAAGGAACCTGCGCTGCTCGTTGCAGACAAAGCTGAAGAGAAGAAGGCTGCTGCCAAGGAAGCTGCCAAGCCTGCAGTTGCCAAGGAATCTGCCAACGACCAGGTAGAAATCGCCAAACCCGAGACCGTCAAGCCTGAAGCTGGCAAGGCTGACGCAGCCAAAGGCAAAGGCGAAGTCGCCAAGGCCGATGCAGGCAAAGCCGACGCATCCAAGGCTGACGTAGCCAAGGACAAGGACGGTAAGGAAATTCAGCAGCCTGAAACCGAGGCAGCACCCACCCATCCGGAACCGGCCAAGACGTTGCAAGTCATGACCGAGACCTGGAGCTATCAGTTGCCGAGCGATGAGTAATTCTCTACCGGTGCCAGTGTCTCTGAACGAGTACCTGGCGCATTTACCGATGAGCGACGAGCAGCGGGCAGAACTTGCCGGCTGCAAGACCTTCGCCGACTTGCATGAGCGTCTCTCTGCGCAGCCGGTCAATGACCCTGCCGAGGCCGCTCAGGCTTCGGTGGGGCGCCGCCTTACGCTGACCACCGCAGACCAGCTGGAGGATGCCGAGATGCTCGGCGTCGATGCCAGCGGTCGCCTGTGCCTCAAGGCCACACCGCCGATTCGCCGGACCAAGGTCGTGCCAGAGCCATGGCGCACCAACATTCTGGTACGCGGCTGGCGTCGCCTGACCGGCAAGACCAACCCGCCCAAGCCAGAGCACGACGATCTGCCTCGTGATCTGCCCAAGGCGCGCTGGCGTACCGTCGGTTCGATCCGTCGCTATATCCTGCTGATCCTTATGCTGGGTCAGACGATTGTGGCTGGCTGGTACATGAAGGGCATCCTGCCGTATCAGGGCTGGTCGCTGGTTTCGCTCGACGAAATCACCCGTCAGACCTTCGTGCAGACCGCCTTGCAGGTCATGCCTTATGCCTTGCAGACCAGTATCCTGTTGCTGTTCGGGATTCTGTTCTGCTGGGTATCGGCCGGTTTCTGGACCGCGTTGATGGGCTTCCTGGAGCTGCTCACCGGTCGCGACAAATACCGCATCTCGGGGGCTAGTGCTGGCAACGAGCCGATCGAAAAGGGCGCACGTACTGCGCTGGTCATGCCGATCTGCAACGAGGACGTGCCTCGGGTTTTCGCCGGTCTGCGCGCTACGTTCGAGTCGGTCGCCGCAACAGGTGATCTGGATCGTTTCGATTTCTTCGTGCTCAGTGACACCAACGAAACCGACATCGCCGTTGCCGAGCAACAGGCCTGGCTGGACGTGTGTCGCGAGACCAAAGGTTTCGGCAAGATCTTCTATCGTCGTCGTCGCCGCCGCGTAAAACGCAAAAGCGGCAACCTGGACGACTTCTGCCGTCGCTGGGGCGGTGAATACCGTTACATGGTCGTGCTTGATGCCGACAGCGTCATGAGCGGTGAGTGCCTGACCAGTCTGGTTCGCCTGATGGAAGCCACGCCAGACGCCGGTATCATCCAGACCGCGCCACGTGCGTCGGGCATGGACACGCTGTATGCACGCATGCAGCAATTCGCTACCCGGGTCTACGGTCCGCTGTTCACAGCCGGTCTGCACTTCTGGCAGCTGGGTGAATCCCACTATTGGGGTCACAACGCGATCATCCGCATGAAGCCGTTTATCGAGCATTGCGCCCTGGCGCCGCTGCCGGGTAAAGGTGCCTTCGCCGGTGCGATCCTGTCTCACGACTTCGTCGAAGCTGCGCTGATGCGCCGTGCCGGCTGGGGCGTGTGGATTGCTTATGACCTGCCGGGCAGTTATGAAGAATTGCCGCCTAACCTGCTGGACGAACTCAAGCGTGACCGTCGCTGGTGCCACGGCAACCTGATGAACTTCAGGCTGTTCCTGGTCAAGGGCATGCACCCGGTTCACCGTGCGGTGTTTCTGACCGGTGTGATGTCTTACCTGTCGGCACCGTTGTGGTTCTTCTTCCTCGTGCTGTCCACGGCCTTGCTGGCGGTGAACACGCTGATGGAGCCGACCTACTTCCTTGAACCGCGTCAGCTGTATCCACTGTGGCCACAATGGCACCCGGAAAAAGCCGTTGCGCTGTTCTCGACCACCATTGTTCTGCTGTTCCTTCCCAAACTGCTCAGCGTCATTCTGATCTGGGCCAAGGGCGCGAAAGGCTTCGGTGGCAAGTTCAAGGTCACCATTTCGATGCTGCTGGAAATGCTCTTCTCGGTGCTGCTGGCTCCGGTGCGCATGCTGTTCCACACCCGCTTCGTACTGGCCGCTTTCCTGGGCTGGGCCGCGACCTGGAACTCGCCGCAACGCGACGACGACTCCACGCCGTGGATCGAAGCGGTGAAGCGCCACGGTCCGCAAACCCTGTTGGGCGCGTGCTGGGCCTTGCTGGTGTTCTGGTTGAACCCGAGCTTCCTGTGGTGGCTTGCGCCGATCGTGGTGTCGTTGATGCTGTCGATTCCGGTGTCGGTGATTTCCAGCCGTACCAATCTGGGCGTCAAGGCGCGTGACGAGAAGTTCTTCCTGATTCCTGAAGAGTTCGAGCCGCCGCAAGAGCTGATCTCGACGGATCAGTACACCTACGAGAACCGCTGGCACGCCCTGAAACAGGGCTTCATTCGGGCTGTGGTAGATCCTCGCCAGAATGCTCTGGCCTGCGCCCTGGCAACCTCGCGTCACCGTCAGGCACAGCCAATCGAAGTGGTGCGTATGGAGCGTGTTGATCAGGCTCTGAAGGTAGGCCCGGCCAAACTCGGCAATCAGGAACGCCTGATGCTGCTGAGTGACCCGGTCGCCCTTGGCCGCCTGCATGAGCGCGTCTGGAGCGAAGGTCACGAAGAGTGGCTGGCTGCCTGGAGATCTTCCATCGAAGCTGATCCACATGCGCCCTTGCTGCCTTTGCAACCTGTAGGTAAAGCGTCGGAGCCGGTCCCGGTCTAAGACCGCCCGGCTACGAGAAGAGCCCCTGACGCTTACCGCGTCAGGGGCTTTTTTATTGCGTCTAATGGCAAAGACCCACGCAAGCGAGGAGTAGGAACGAACTTGTTCGCGAAGACGGTCGCTCAGGCGATGCATGTTCGGAAAGCTTGGCGGCCCCTTCGCGGACAAGTCCGCTCCTACGCCCATTGGGCAGAATCAAAAACGGCCTTCTGCTCGGGGAGTAGGAGCGAACTTGTTCGCGAAGACGGTCGCTCAGGCGATGCATGTTCGGAAAGCTTGGCGGCCCCTTCGCGGACAAGTCCGCTCCTACGCCCATTGGGCAGAATCAAAAACGGCCTTCTGCTCGGGGAGTAGGAGCGAACTTGTTCGCGAAGACGGTCGCTCAGGCGATGCATGTTCGGAAAGCTTAACGGCCCCTTCGCGGACAAGTCCGCTCCTACGCCCGTTGGCAGAATCAAAAACGGCCTTCTGCCCGGGGAGTAGGAGCGAACTTGTTCGCGAAGACGGTCGCTCAAGCGATGCATGTTCGGAAAGCTTAACGGCCCCTTCGCGGACAAGTCCGCTCCTACGCCCATTGGGCAGAATCAAAAACGGCCTTCTGCTCGGGGAGTAG